>CAMWPM010000004.1 GCA_947176235.1 uncultured Bacteroidales bacterium
TTGTTGTCCATGTAGAGCATTTGCTTGCCGTCGGGGGTGAATACGGGGTTGTGGGCGGGGGTGGCGAGCACCTGACGGGGGTTGCCTCCGTCGAGACTCACGGCGTAGAGCTCGGTCATGCGAGCGGAGGGGAAGAGAGCGGAGGATGCCGGATCCTGAATTGAAGCCGAGAAGAGGACTTCCTTGCCGTCGGGGGTGAATGCTTCGGGGGTCTCGGCGGCGGAGTTGTAGGTGAGGCGACGTGCCTGTCCGCCGGTGGCTGGGACAAGGTAGATGTCAAAGTTGCCAGAGCGGTCGCTGCGGAATGCAATGGAACGGCTGTCGGGCGACCATACGGGAGAAGCCTCGTAGAAGTCGGGGGTGGAGGTGATGCGCAGGGCATTGCCACCTGTGGCGGGGACAGTGTAGATGTCGCCCATGTAGGTGAAGGCGATTGACGCACCGTCGGGAGAGATGGCTGCGTCGCGCATCCAGAGCGGGGTGACGGCTGAGGCGGAGATGGAAGCCGATGCCAGGAAGAGTCCCGCTAAGAGTGTAGATTTTTTCATTGCGCTTGAGGTTGTGAAATAATGGTTAGGGAAAAGAAAAGCCCCGCCCGGCGCATTCCCGGAGATGAATCCGGAGGGCGCACGGTCGGGGCTCGATAGATTCAGCGGATGATGAGCGGTGTGGGATTACTCGTGCTCATAACGGAGGGTGAGGGTGGGCTGATCGCAGACTTCGGAGGGACCGAAATACTGGATGGGACCGGGATAGATGAAGCATACCCCCTTAGCCCATTCGGCACGCTGCTCGGCAAACATGCGGAAGGGACGACCGTCGAGGCGGACAAGTGCTTTCTGGATAACGGGCTTCATCTCGCCGTGGCGACGCTCCATGTTCATCATCATGGTGACGGGGATACCGCCGGCGATCCACTCGGATGCGGGCTTGGTGAGGTCGCGGACTGACGACATGTAGCCGGTCACACCAGCCTCGATGAGGCAAGCGGCGTTGAAGCCGAGTGCATAGCAGTAGTCGGCGTCGAAGTTGGATGGATCGGCGCAACGTCCTTCGTAGCCGAAGAAGTGGTGCATGGGGGAGAATTTGCCTACGTATTTGCCTTCAGCCTTCATCTCCTTTAGGCGCTTGCCCACCATCTCGGAGAGGAGCTTCTCTGTCTCGATGAGCGAAACCTGAACGTTGCCGTGGGGGTCGCGGTCGAGCGAGAGCTGACGGGCTACACCCTCGGGGAGAGATGCGTAGACCTCAGCGTTGTCCTTGGAGAGATGGTCGATGATGTACTGACGCTGACCATGGTGGGGCACAGCGGCAAACTCCTCGGCATTCTTGGCGAGGAGGTCGTTGAGCTCGGCGATGAGTGCCTTCATCGCAGGGATGAATTCGATGAGACCCTCGGGGATGAGGACTGTACCGAAGTTCATGCCTGCTGCGGCGCGGTCGGCGATAACAGTTGCGATCTCGTCGACGATCTGGGCGAGGGTCATGTTCTTAGCCTCGACTTCTTCGGAGATGATGCAGAAGGTGGGCTGAGTCTGGAGCGCGCACTCAAGGGCGATGTGGGATGCGGAGCGGCCCATGAGCTTGATGAAGTGGTAGTACTTCTTGGAGGAGTTGCAGTCGCGCTGGATGTTGCCGATCACTTCGGAATAAACCTTGGTGGCGGTGTCGAATCCGAATGATGTCTCGATAAGGTCGTTCTTGAGGTCGCCGTCGATGGTCTTGGGGCAGCCGATCACCTGCACTCCGGCGTTGATTGCCTTGTAATACTCGGCGAGCACGGCGGCATTGGTGTTGGAGTCATCTCCGCCGATGATCACGAGTGCTGTGATACCGAGCTCCTTAAGGATCTCGAGACCCTTGTCGAACTGCTCCTTTTTCTCAAGTTTGGTACGACCGGAACCGATGATGTCGAAGCCGCCTGTGTTGCGATACTCGTCGATGATGGGGGCAGTGAGCTCCATGTACTTATGGTCAACGAATCCGCCGGGACCCATGAGGAAACCGTAGAGGCGGCTTTCGGGGTTGATTTTCTTGATGCCGTCGAATAGACCGCTGATGACGTTATGACCGCCGGGTGCCTGACCACCAGAAAGGATCACACCGACGTTGAGAGGCTTACCGGCGAGGGTGTCACCGGCTTTCTCAAAATGGAGTTCGGGGAGACCGTAGGTGTTGGGGAAGAGTTCCTTAATGGCAGCCTGATCGGCTACTGACTGAGTGGGACGTCCCTCCACAGCCTTCACACCGCCGGTGAGGACGGCGGGGAGCTTGGGCTGATAGGCGGCACGAGCCTTCTGCAATGCGCTCTTTTTCATTGTCGTAAGAAAAGAAATTGAATATGAATAAGTTATATAAGATAATCAGGTAATGGAGCGAGGAGCACCGGTTCATACCGGGATGAACGGTCGCCGCCTTGCTACACTTGTCGGCAAAATTACGAAATTTTTTTCAACGGATGTCAACGCCCGAGGGCAAATTTGGGACAAAGTGACACTAAAAAAATAAAAAAAGCGGCAGTGGGGATCAAATTCGTGCTTTTTTGACATATCATGCTTCAAATTTTATGCTATCTTTGCGGACAGGAAAACAAACAACACCGAAACCCCAAAATATCACATCAATCAGCAAGGATCATGAAGAAACTTTTCATCGTGCCGGCGGTGGCACTGCTGGCAGTGGCGGGACTCAACGCCAAGGAAAGCAACAAAGGGGGCATCTCCGAGAAGATGCTCAACGAGTTGCGCGAAAGCTATCAGCCTTCGGCATCTGACCGCGCCATCAGCAACGCTCTGGCAAGCACCGACATCAACACACTCGCCCTCAATCAGGAGCGCAAGAACAACTTCGACACCCACTTCTCCCACAAGGTGAAGAGCAAGGGCATCTCCAACCAGAAATCGTCGGGCCGCTGCTGGCTTTTCACGGGACTGAACGTGATCCGCGCCCGCATGATCGAGGACATGAATCTTCCGGCATTCCAGCTGTCGCAGAACTACAATTTTTTCTGGGATCAGCTTGAGAAATCGAATCTTTTCCTTCAGTCGATCATCGACACTGCAAATCTTCCTGCCGACGACAAGACCGTGGACTGGCTGTTTGCCAACCCGATCAGCGACGGAGGTCAGTTCACCGGCGTGAGCGACATCCTGATGAAATACGGCGTGGTGCCGGCTACAGTAATGGCAGAAACCAAATCGAGCGAATCGACATCGACGATGCGTATGCTTCTTGCCACGAAGCTGCGTCAGTGGGGTCTGGAACTTCGCAAGGCTGCAGCCGACGGTGCCAAACCCGCACAGCTCGAAACGATGAAAACCGACATGCTCAAGGAGGTGTACCGCTATCTGGCACTGAACCTCGGCGTACCGCCGACGGAATTCACCTGGACCCGCACCAACGCCAAGGGCGAACCCGTGGAGACCAAGACCTACACCCCGAAATCGTTCTACGACGAGTACGTGGGCAAGGATCTGAAAAACGACTTCGTGATGCTGATGAATGATCCCTCGCGTCCCTACTACCAGACTTACGAGATCGACCTCGACCGCCATGCCTACGACGGCAGAAACTGGACATACGTGAACGTGCCGATGGAGGAGATCAAGGAGATGGCAATCGCCTCTATCAAGGATTCGACGATGATGTACTTCTCCTGCGACGTAGGCAAATACATGGATCGTCAGCGCGGTGCCCTCGACCTTGACACTTACGACTACAACGACCTCTTCGGCACCGACTTCACCGCCATGAACAAGGCCGAACGCATCGCCACCCACGCTTCGGCGTCGTCGCACGCCATGACACTCGCGGGTGTGGATCTGGACGAGAACGGCAAGCCGGTGAAGTGGCTCGTGGAAAACAGCTGGGGTCCCGGTGCCAACGACGGACATCTGATCATGACTGATCCGTGGTTTGACGAATATATGTTCCGCCTCGTCGTAAACAAGAAATACGCACTCCCGGTTGTGCTTGAGACACTAAAGAAAACACCCGTGAAGCTCCCGGCATGGGATCCTCTCTTCGCTCCCGAGGACTGATCCAACGCCTCCCCCACTAACTGCGACCGCGTCGACACTGATTACTGTGGCTTCGCGGCCGCACTTTTTTCGGGATGAGGGCGTTATTATTAATATAACTAATTAATATGACAGAACTGATTACCGATGCTCCACTTGAGCGTCACCCCTGGCCCCCCTATATTCCCCCGCACGCCCGAATACTGATAATGGGAACGTTCCCGCCGCAGCCCAAGCGCTGGGCTATGGATTTCTATTATCCTAACCGCACTAACGATTTCTGGAAAATCATGGGACTGATTTTTACGGGCGACGCTACGGCTTTATACAATCCGACGACGCGACAATATGACATCGCCTCAATCAAGCGACTGCTCAATGATCACGGAATCGCACTGAATGACACGGCACGCGAGGTGAGACGTCTGGCGGGGAATGCGTCGGATAAGTTTCTGGAGATAGTCACGCCTGTGCCACTGGCTGACCTGCTGAAAGAGATGCCGGAGTGCCGGACTGTGGCGACGACAGGTGAAAAAGCAGCAGGTGTCGTGGCTGAATTGACCAACACGCCACTCCCGAAGATGGGTGAGATGGTGACGGACGGCAAAGGACTCGAAATCTGGCGTATGCCGTCGACATCGCGCGCCTATCCCCTGCCTCTCGAAAAGAAAGCCGAGTACTACGAGCAGATGTTCCGCCACATAGGGATAGTGGGGAGATAAGAGTGGAGAGCGGAGAGATAATGAGCTTTTTTCAAAAAAGAGCAAGCAATATTCTATAGAAAATCGGTTGTTTTGCTCCAAATTCGGCTAATTTTGTACTAATCATCAAATCACTATACTTCAACTTGTTACAATCTTAATTTCCAAAGTTGGCGTAGTTTTGCTTCCAAATTTGGCGTCGTGAGAAAACGTCAAAAGAGATGATGAAAAAAGAAAGGCGAAGGGTCCCGGGTGCGGGACGCTTCGCCTTTATGGTGATTCAAGGGTGGGATCAGGGGAGGAGGATAAGTCCGCCGTTGACCGGGATGGTGACTTTGAGGCGGCCTTTGCGGTCGGTGGCGCGGCGGGTGACAGAGCCGTTGAGGTCGGCATCGTCGGAGTAGACGGTGAGTTCGGTGCGGGGGCTCCAGAAGGAGGAGAGATCGAGGGTCGTCTCCAATGGCTCAGGACCCGCGTTGACTGCACCGATGCGCCATGCGTCGCCGTGACGGCGGGCAAGAATGACGTAGCGACCGGGGTAACCGTCGATGAAGCGCGTTTCATCCCAGGCGGTGGGAACAGCTTTCATATAGTCAATCGCCCACTCAGGTGCGTCAGTGAGGTTGTTTGGCGCGAGGGCGAAGTTCTGGATGGGATTCTGGAATAGAATCGTGGTGGCAAGCTCGAATACGTCGGAAGTGCGTCGGGTGTTTCCACCATCGTTGCCTCGGTTGAGGTGCTTGTTGAGGAACGTGCCACCGAACTCCATGCACCCTACGGCATTGCGGATGAATGGATGTGTGGCAGCATTGCGAGCCTCCTCATCGGCAAAATGCTGGCTGAAATAAATGTTTTCGCTTGCAAGGACAGCCTCGCTGCCTACATAGTTGGGGTACATGCGTTCCCAGCCGCGCGGAAGGGTGCATCCGTGGAAAATGACCATAATACCGTGGTCGTTGGCGTCGGAGAGGATAGCTTCGTAGAGGCGCATGGTCTCCTGTTTGTCGCCGCCGAAGAAGTCGACTTTTATGCCCTTGATGCCATTCTTCTGAAGCCATTTCATCTCAGCCTTGCGGGCGATGGGATTGTCCATACGGTTGACGGGTCCCTGCACGATGTCGTTCCAATAGCCGCTGGAGCTATACCACACGAGCGGCTCGACACCTTTCGAGCGTGCGTAGCGGAAGAGATCCTCCATGCCATCGTGCCCGATATTCGTGTCCCACCAGTTGTCAATCAGCGTATGCTCGTAGCCCATGTCGGCGGCAAAGTCGATGTAGGTGCGTATATCCTCGGGGTTGATACTGTTGTCCTGCCAGAGAATCCAGCTCCACGTGCCGCGTCCGGGCTTATAGTCGGTTGTAGGCTCGTAGAGGGGATCCACCACATCCCAGTAGATGGTGCTCTCGACTATGGGAGCAAGAGTGTTGCCGAGAGAAATGGTGCGCCATGGAGTGGCGCCGGGGAGGGAGAATGCCGGCTCGACGGTGCCGTTGCCGTTGTTCTCCTCGGGCATGGGGAATCCAATGCAATATGCTCCTGAGTTGTCGCGATCGAGTAGACGCGATGCACAATAACGGCTGTCGACACCCGTCTCGCTCAGAAGCACCCATGCGTCGGCTTCCGGCACCTTGAACAGGCAGGGGAATGTGAATCCATTACCAAAAGCCGAAACGGAATCCATCGGAGCATCAAGGACGTATTCCTCCTCGTAGCTCGGCTTTGTGCGTTTCCATCCTACCATAGGCTTGCTCTGCGGGCATAGGAACGTGGTGGTGGACTCAGGAAACCGGAAACCGGTTGTCTCAAAGAATACGCGGATACTTCCCGTTTCACCTTCCTTGGGCATAACGTAGCGGAAAGCAATGTCGTTGTCGGCGATCATCATCTCGACGTCGATAAGCTGACGATTCCGATTGCGGAACGTGGCAACCAGACGGGTAGCCTTAAAGTCAATGGCGCTCTGCTTGATGCGCGTCTGGGCGTAGGATTTTTCAACGGGCGCGACCGTGGCGTGAATGAGTTTCATGTCTTCAGCATAGTTGCCTGAGTTGGCGACGAGACCGAGCGGAGAATCCGGAATCACTTCCTTGCCGTCGAGGCTGACAGAAAATGAGGGATATCCCCCGGGCGTGGAGAGGGTGACGGAGAGGTTGCCGTCGGGACTCGATGCCGTCACGGTGCCATCGGCAGTGACCAGCGAGGGATACGCAGCCGAAACGCGGTCGATCTCGGCGCGGGTGACGGGGATGATGGTGCCGTGGCGGGGATGGAAATTCATCTTCACCTCTCCGGGCAACGGCTCAAAGTGCGCGAGGTCGGAGGTGCGGGTGAACTCGTAGCGCCCTTTCGTGTAGACATCGTACATAAGCACGTAGTCATCAGTGCCGTTGAGACGGAACGTCCCTGCACCTTCCACCGGATCCTTTGTGAGCTGCTTATAGTCGGGACTCTCCGTCCACTTCCCGGAGGACAGCGATTCGGTGACGGCTACCTTAATGCCGTTGCCGTGACCTTCGGTCTTATAGAACAGATAATATTTTCCGTCCTTCACGACGATGTCGCCGTCAATGCACGACTTTCCGTCGGCGGGAACGAAGAAGGGGACAGGATCGGTGACGAAGTCGGTGAAATCATCGTTGACGTAAGCACTGTAGATTATGTCAGGACCGTCGGCATGCTGCATTGACCAATAAATCAAATATTTTCCTGCCTCGGGGTCAAAAATGGTCTGAGGCGCCCAAACACGCTTCAGCCCCTTGCGGAGAGCCGGGAAACGGTCGGGAATGTGGACGGGAGTTGCGGTCCATGTGACGAGGTCGGGCGACTTGAGGAGCACCATGCCGCGGTTGGAGTCCCAGCCATTATCGCTGATCATGTCGGTAGCAACCATATAGAACCCCTCTCCATCGACACGGCGGAGGATGTGGGGGTCGCGCAGACCGCCGGTACGGCTGACAGTCCGCGAATCAATAATGGGCTGATTGTCGTTGAGCGCCGTGAATGTCAGGGCGTCATCGCTGACCGCATAGCAGATGGCTTCGTCGGCAGGTCGGTTGCCCTTGAAATAAACGAACAGGTAGCCGTCAAGCTCATCGTCGGAAGGGAGGGCGGGAGCGGCGTGAAGCAATCCTGATGAAGAAGTCAGAAGGAGCGTAGCCGCCAACAGTTTCTTGAAATTCATGATAGGAATGAAAGGTAAAAAAAAGACTGGTGAAATTCTGTGACACAAAATTACGAAAAAGCAGGGAAAAAATCAAAGCCGCGCGTGATGAAGGGAAGTGGAATCAGCCCCGGAAAGAGCGGGAGGTAAGATCAGATCCACGTGGCGCGACGCCATACCTGTTCCATTGGTCCGCGGCTGAATCGGGCGAGCCACCAGCGGCAGAACCAATACTGCACGATGAAGAGCGCAACGCCGGCGAGGAAGCTTGCCGTGATGCCGAGGTAGCGGAAGAGCCCGAATCCCCAGTTGTAGAACAGCATGGAGCCGATAATCGACTGCGTGACATAGTTGGTCATGCTCATCCGCCCGTAGGGGATGATGAGTCGCAGGAGTGAAGTCCATGCCGGAACTTTGTACCATAGCCAGAGTACAGCACTGACGAGCATCAGCATGAAGCAGAACTTCTGGAGCGACCCGGTGATGAGCGTGAGGCGGGAAGCGAGAAGATGGTTGCCCACAAAGTCAGGAATCATTGCAGTGATGCCGGAGAGGGGGAAATAAAGAGCGATGGCTACGGCAAAAATACGTGCCCAGAATGAAAGATGACTTTTGGCAAACCACTGCTGTCGGCCGATCAGCATGCCGAGCATGAAGAGTGCAGCCGTCTGGAACACCCTGCCATTATCCCACGCCCATGCGAGCGAAGTGATCTGTCCTTTCCAGATGTTGACGAGAAGCGTGTCGGTGAATCCGCCCCCTGACTGCGCCACGAAAGCATCCGACCAGTACTGGTAATCCGCAAGCGACATCGGCTGACAGGCTGGATCAATCAATATTCTCAGTATCTGCCAGAGTGCTACCGGCTGGAGGAGGCAGACTCCGGAAAGAATGAGCAGGGCACGAGTGGAAAGCCGGCAAGTGAGCACCAGAACGAACCCTACAAGCGAGTAGAGCACCAGAATCTCACCGGTGAAGAAGCAGGCGTTGAAGTTGCCGATGATGAAGAGAAGAAACAGACGCCAGCAGAATCGGCGGCGGAAATCATTGCCACGGCGTAGCTGGTTGTCGTCCTGAATGAAAAAACTGAATCCGAACAGGAGCGCGAACACAGCGTAAGCTTTACCCCCGACGAGGAAGAACATGCCGTCCCAGATGGCACGGTCGAGGAAGTTGAGCCACGCGGGCTGGGCATCAGCAGGCGGGAAACTGTAGAAATTGAAATGCTCGATCGAGTGAAGCAGGATGATGCCGAGCACGGCAAGACCGCGGAGCACGTCGGCAACATCGACACGAGGCCGGCGAGCCACCACATCGGGAACTACATCAGGGAGGGAATCAGTTGATTTCTGTGACATTTTTGTAGGATTCTGACGGCTAACGGTGGCGACGTCAGAGATTGACATGCCCGCGGGCATTGAGGATGTTGAATATCAGTTCGTGAAAGAGGTCGTAGGGATCCATGCGGCTTCCCACACCCTTGCTGCGTGCATCGAATCGCCGGATCTCGGAGATTATCTCGATGAGCTGCCATGCCGAGTAATTACGGATTCCTGATCTAATTTCTTTTAGCTGCCATGCTTTTGGAATTCTAAGTGTAGACATAAGAGACTCGTCGGACTTATCGGGAGTATAGATGGTCACCAACAAATTTGAAAAATAGTTGGCCAGATTCGGAGAAAACAACACGTAGGGGATCTCCTTGGGATTGCGACGGAAATAGTCGACGATGGTAAATGCCTTCGGAGCGTCACGGAGCGACAGCGCCTTGATAAGTTCAAAAAGATTGTAATCCTTGCTGATGCCGATGTTGCGCTGGATGCTTTCGGGGGTGATGGTGGCTCCGGGACCGAGCACCATAGCGAGTTTTCCCACCTGATTGTAGATGCGGGAGAGGTCGGTGCCGACAAAATCGCGGAGCATCTCCTGGGCTTTCGGCTCTATACGAAGCCCGCGCTCCGCCACTACTTCGGCGATAGTGGGGAGGATTGAACGCTCGTTGAGCTTCTTCGATTCATAGACGATTCCCCCTCCCTTCTTCATCGCGTCGGTCAGTGCCTTGCATTTAGCCTCGGCTCCACGCGAACAGATGACGAGGACGGTGGAGGGTGACGGGGCGGCAGCGTAAGGAGCGAGGGCGTTGAGCCAGTTGCCTCCGCAGCCCGACACCTGCGCTTCCTTGACGATGACCACTACACGGTCGCCCATCATCGGACATCGCCGGCAGAAGTCGATGACGCGCGAAGGCGAATTCTCAAGTGCGTAAAGGATTGTGCGGTCAAAGGCGCGATCCTCCTCGGGAATCACTTCCTCAAAAGCCTTGACAAGCTCGTCGATATAGTAGCCCTCATCGCCATGCAGGAGGTAGACGGGTGCAAACTGACGGCTCTCGATGAGGCGTCGGAGTGAACTATATGTAACGGTTTCGGCTGCCACTGTTTGAAGGAATGTGAATGATGAGGTATCGGTAAATGAATTTTATTGCCTGAGCCATTAGGCTCCGAATGGTATAATTTGCTAACTTTGCGCCATGATGCCCCCGCTAAACCTACCGCCTGCCCGCCTCAACATCCGACGGGATGAACGTAGCGGCGAAGTCAGAGTGTTTGACCGCCTGCGCCGCAAATGGATCGTGCTTACCCCCGAGGAGTGGGTGCGCCAGCACTTCACGCGGATGCTTATCGACCGGCTTGGTTATCCTGAGGGCAGGATGGCAAACGAGGTGTCGCTGACGCTCAACGGTACGGCGCGGAGATGCGATACGGTGGTGTTCGATTCCCGCTGCGAGCCGGAGGTGATAGTGGAGTACAAGGCTCCGACGGTACCGGTGACACAAGCCGTTTTCGACCAGATAGTGCGCTACAACATGGTGATGAAGGCGCGGATGCTGATCGTGAGCAACGGGATAAACCACTATTGCTGCCTGATAGACTACGCTACGCACAGCTACCGGTTTCTGCCCGAAATCCCTGCGTACAGCCACTTCCGGGAACAGGCGGATCAGAAGTAGCGGAGAAGCGTAATGGTCCAGGTGCGGTTCTTGGCGGTGAAGTCGTCGAGAAGCTTTGTCTGGACCGCGGTGGACATGCCCCAGCAGTAGGATGCCTGAAGCTGCCAGCGGGTCATGATCTCCACTCCGATGCCACACTGCAGTCCGAGTTCGGCAAATGAATAATCAAGTGCAGGGATCTTGCTGTGCCCTAAAAGGAAATCAAATGTCGGACCACCGAACACGTAGGGGGCGATGTAATCCTCGAGTCCCTGCATACGGGTCCACTTGAAACGGAGATTGACAGGGATGGACAGGTAGTGGAGCGATGACATGGGATTGCCATATTCCTTCCACACTTCTTTTTCGCCGAGGTAGAGCTTGGCACCGCGCAGGGAATAGAACGCACCGAGATCAATACCGAATCCAATGCCGGGGAACATGAGTTCGCCCATCACACCGGCATGGAATCCGACACGGCTGTCGACTTTGAGGAGGGGCTGATTGAACTTGAGGGTGGTGAAATCCACGCCAACGGCGGGAGCGTAGCGGAACTGTGCCGAAGCACTGAACGATGCCAGCGTCAGCACCACCACGATTATTGAAAGAAAACGTCGCATATTTCAGATTTATTTAAGTAATGGATTTCCTCCGTTAGCGAAGCAGGCAATAATCTCATCGACCGTGAGAAGCTGCTGGGTGCCTTCCACCATGTTTTTCAAAGTGATCTTGCCGGCGGCAAGCTCATCTTCGCCGATTATCGCCACATAAGGGATGGAGAGGGCGTTGGCGTAAGCCATCTGTTTCTTCATCTTCGACGAATCGGGATAGATGTCGGTCGGGATACCAGCCTCGCGCATCTTCTTGATGGCTTTCATGGCGGCGACAGCCTCGACAGCACCAAAGTTGGTGAACATCACGGTAGTGCCGGATTTGACATCGTCGGGATAAAGGTCGAGAGCATTGAGGACGTCGTAGATGCGGTCGGCGCCAAAGGAGATGCCTACGCCTGATACGCCGGGCAATCCGAAGACTCCCGTAAGGTTGTCGTAGCGGCCTCCACCTGTGATGCTGCCGATCTCTACGTCGAGAGCTTTCACTTCGATGATGGTGCCGGTGTAGTAGTTGAGTCCGCGTGCAAGCGACACGTCGAGGTCAAGGCGGGCACGGAGTCCGAGAGCCAGACTGCCGTCGATCACCTCGCGCAGCTCCTTGACTCCGAGTGTACCGATCTCGGAGGGCGCGAGAAGCTCTGAAAGTTTTTCAAGGCGCTCCTCTGTGGTGCCGTCAATAGCAAGAATGGGCTGAAGCGCCTCAATTGCCTCGGCTGACAGACCTCGCCCGGCAAGCTCCGCATTGACGTTGTCGATTCCGATTTTGTCGATTTTGTCGATAGCAACGGTTATGTCGATGATCTTGTCGGGTGCTCCGATAAGCTCGGCGATTCCGGCAAGCACCTTGCGGTTGTTGAGCTTGATGGCGATGTTGATGTGCAGGCGCGAGAACACCTCGTCAATGAGCTGGAGCAGCTCGATCTCGTTGATCAGCGACGGACTGCCGATGACGTCGGCGTCGCACTGGTAGAACTCGCGGTAGCGCCCTTTCTGGGGTCGGTCGGCACGCCACACGGGCTGAATCTGGTAGCGCTTGAAGGGGAACTGGATGTCGGATCGGTGCTGGACGACGTAACGCGCGAAGGGCACGGTGAGGTCGTAGCGCAGACCCTTCTCGCACAGCTGGGGCGCGAGACGCGCCGTCTCTCCGGCGTCGATAAGCGCACGATCGGCTCCACGGAGGAAGTCGCCGGAATTGAGGATCTTGAAGAGGAGTTTATCACCTTCCTCGCCGTATTTTCCCATGAGCGTGGAGAGATTCTCCATCGCCGGTGTCTCGATCTGGCTGAAGCCGTAGAGACGGAACACGGTGCGGATGGTGTCGAAGATGTAGTTGCGGCGCGCCATCTCCACGGGTGAGAAATCGCGCGTCCCCTTTGGAATCGAGGGTTTCTGTATGTTAGCCATTTCGCGGATGAGGTATTATCGTGAGAAAGTGCAAAAATAATGAATTTTCGGGACTCAGGCAATGAAGCGCACCGTTATCAGCTGTTAAATCGGAATTGCGACAGGCGATGCTCAAGTTCGGTGGAGGTGAGTCGGGTGGAAAGCTGCCCGCGGTGAGCGAGGGAAATGCCTCCCGTCTCCTCCGACACCACGATGGCAACGGCGTCGGTGGCTTGTGAAATGCCGAGTGCCGAACGGTGGCGCAGTCCAAGGGCGCGTGGCAGGTCGGTGGAGTGGCTGACGGGTAGGATACATCCGGCTGACACGAGGCGGTCGTGGGCTATGATCAGGGCGCCGTCGTGGAGGGGGGAGTTCTTGAAGAAGATATTCTCGATCAGGCGTGAATTGATGTTGGCGTCGATGATGTCGCCGGTCTTTTCGTACTCCTCCAGGGGCACTTCCTGCTCGATTACGATGAGGGCGCCGGTCTTGCTCTTAGCCATGTTCATGCAGGCGTAGACCACGGGCATGACGTAGCGGCGGTTGTCGGTCAGTTCGTCGCCTTTCTGATGGTGGTGGAGGATGTCGCTCAGCAGTTTCCACCGTTTTTTGGATCCGAGTTCGACAAGAAAGCGTTTTATCTGGTTCTGAAAGAGAATGACGAGAATCAGCAGACCTATGGACATGAACTTGTCAAGAATCGTGCCTATCAGACGCATGTCGAGGATCTCGGATGCGATGACCCAGACGATGATGAAGGCGAGGACGCCGTAGAAGATGTTGATGGTGCCCGACTCCTTCATGAGCTTGTAGAGGGAGTAGAGGAGGAATGCAACCAGGACGATGTCGAGGATATCTTTTATGCCGAATGAAGCCATGGATCAGGAGGGAATACTGGAGGAGTGTAAGTTGGGGAATGTGAGGGATACAAGGTTGACTGCCTGACGCGCTTCTGCCACGTCGTGGACCCGGAGGATTGACGCTCCGCCGAGAAGGGCGATGGTGTTTGCCACGGTGGTGGCGTTGAGCGCCTCGGAGGGGGAGAGTGAAAGCGGCTTGGTGAGCATCGACTTGCGAGAGACTCCCACGAGCAGCGGACGCTCAAGGGCGGCGAAAAGGGGCAGTGAGCGTAGAAGCTCGAGATTCTGACCGGTCGTCTTGCTGAATCCGAAGCCGGGATCGACAATGACGTCGGACACTCCGAGCAGCGAGAGGCGATGGAGCGCGGGCGCAAGCTCGCGCATGACGGTGGCAGCCACGGCGCCGGGGGAGTAGGCAGTGTCATCCATCATCCGCGCAGGAGTGGCGCCCCGCATGTGCATCAGCACGTAGGGCAGGCGACGGTCGGCTGCCAGTCGCCATATATCTTCGCCGGAATGGTTGCCGCCTGAAATGTCGTTGATTATCACCGCGCCATGACGGCTGACGATGTCGGATGCAACGGATGCGCGGAACGTATCGACTGATACCGGAATATCGGGGGCTTCGCTGCGGATTACCTCCATCGCGGCATCGAGGCGACGTAACTCGTCGAAGGCACTGACGTCGGCGCATCCCGGACGTGTGGAATAACCTCCCACGTCGATGATGTCGGCTCCGTCAGCCACCATCTGCCGCACTCTCGCAGCAAGAAGATCGGGCGCGTCACAGGAATCGACGCGCGATCCCTCGTAGAAGGAGTCGGGAGTGACGTTGATTATGCCCATGACCGCAGGACGCGACCAGGAATGGAGGCGCCCGCCGAGACAGATGGAAAATATGGGTGACTGCATCGCGTGACGGAGGATTGGGTAGGTGGAGGAAACCGATGACCGTTTCGGGGTTCAAAGTTACTGAATTTCCTCCGTTCCACCAAATGCAGGGGGTGATGAAAAATGACAGGCTGCGACTTGTCACGGTCGCAGCCTGAAGAGGGGAGAATGGACCGGGGCGCACAAAGCGCCTGATCCATGCTTATGATGTCAATCTTATTTGGCTTCCCAGCCGAGTGCACTTGCACCGAGCACTGCGGCGTCGCTCTCCTTGAGATCGCTGAGCAGAATCTTGATCTTGCCGCGGTGCATAGGCATGTTGTTGCGCTCGAATGCCTCGCGGAGGGGACGCATAAGGAGCTCGCCGCTCTTGGATAGTCCGCCGAAAATGATGAATGCCTCGGGCGATGTGAAGGAAGCGAAGTCGGCGAGTGCCTCGCCGAGAACGCGTCCGGTGAACTCAAATACATCCTTGGCAATCTTGTCGCCGGCTACAGCTGCGTCGTAGACGTCCTTGGAGGTGATGTCCTCGGCGGGAATGTTGCGGAGGATTGAAGGCTCGTCCTTGCGCGCCTCAAGGAACTCGCGTGCCGTGCGTGCCACACCGGTGGCTGAACAATACGTCTCAAGGCAGCCTTCACGACCACAACCGCAGAGACGTCCGTTGCGACGTACTATCACATGCCCGAGCTCTCCTGCCATACCGTCGGCGCCGTAGACCATCTGACCGTTGACAACCACACCGCTGCCTACGCCGGTGCCGAGAGTGATCATGATGAAATCCTTCATGCCTCGTGCCACACCATAGGTCATTTCGCCGATAGCTGCGGCGTTGGCGTCGTTGGTGACGGCGGCAGGTACACCAAACTTCTCGCTGATAAGCTTGGTGAGGGGTATGGGTGCAGGCCAGGGCAGATTGACCTGAGTCTCGATCATGCCGTTGTAGTAGTTGCCGTTAGGAGCTCCGATGCCTATGCCGTGAAGCTTGCCTTCGGCGTTGTGGACTTTAAGAAGTGCTGTGGCGCTCTCATAAAGCTCGTCGATATAGTCCTCGAACTTGGCATGTTTCTGAGTCTTGATCGAGCCTGTGGCGATTACGGTGCCACGTGCGTCGACGATACCGAATACGGTGTTGGTGCCACCTATGTCAATGCCGAGGACATAGGGCTTGCTCATGCTTGACGATGTAGCGTCGGTGCTAACGAGTGAAGATGTCATAGTCGTGAAAATAATATAGTTAGTTTTTTAATGGATTAGTTGCGGTAAGAATAGTGGCTTTGCCTTTTAGATCTATAACCTTAAAACAAGCTGGGATAAGGATTGTTTCGCCTTTAACAGCTTTTAAATCAGTAGCGTCGGGGGCACTGACAGTAAGCTCGCCATCAATGACCATCAGAATGGTGAAGCTGCCGGGCGCTGCTTGCAATGTGTGGCTGCCGTCAAGCAGCAGGCGGTCGACCGTGAAGTAGGGACAGCTGACGAGGGTTGCTTCGGGAGCCTGGCGGTCGTAAGCCGTCAGATAGTCGGGATAGACGGTGTAGTCGATGGCTTCGCGCGCCTGTTCGGTGTGGAGTTCGCGGGGGGTCCCGTCGGCATCTCGGCGGTCGAAATCGTAGACGCGGTAGGTGATGTCGCTGGTCTGCTGTATCTCTGCAAGCAGGTTGCCGGCACCGATGGCATGGATGCGTCCGGCCGGAAGGAAAAATACGTCGCCGGGGTGCGAGGCGTGACATGCCACGTCGTCCATTATCGTTTTTTCAGCCACGTGGGCTGTGTAGTCGTCGGGGGTTATCGGGCGTGCGAGTCCGGCATAGATCCTGGCTCCCGGGTCGGCATCGATGATGTACCACATTTCGGTCTTGCCGAAGCTGCCATGACGGCGACGGGCAAGCTCGTCGTCGGGATGAACCTGCACGGACAGATCGCCGCGGGCGTCGATGATCTTGACAAGGAGAGGGAATGTGGTGCCGTAGCGGCTGTAGGTGGTGTCACCGACAAGCTCGCCGCGGTATTCCTCGATAAGTGATGGCAGGCTGCGCCCTGCGAGGGGTCCGTCAGCCACGATACTTTCATGACCCGGGACGCCGGAAATCTCCCAGCTTTCGCCGACGCTGTTTAGGGACGTGGAGATACCTTTATACGGTGCGATTCGCTCGCCTCCCCAAATCACGGATTTGAGGTAGGGACGGAAACGCAGAGGATACAATGCTGTGCTCATTTTATCAGAAGTTTCTGTCGTAGCCGGTCGATCTGAAGGATGTAGACGCCGGGAGGCAACTCTCGGTCAAGCGGCTCGCTGATCCGACGTCCGGAGAGATCGTGAAGGCTTAATTGGTAATAGTCTCCAAATATATGTATTTTTCTGTTTGCAACCTCTATTCTGACACCATTTTTTATAATTTTTATCAATTGGGTGGCTGTCACGTCTATGGGGACGGTGGTAAGCGTCAGCCATGGATAGCTTGCATGGGTGATGTGGGCGTGGAGTGAGGAATGGGACGTCAGGAAGGTGTACATGCCGTCGGTGTGCTCGTAATGCTCGTCGGACAGCTGACGGTGATCGGCGTCGTGCCACTCGATAATGTGACCAAGATAATCGCTGAGATCAATGGTGGCACCGTCGGCTACGAGTTCTATCGGTGACTGGTCGGCGGCTTGTATTCGCATGCACGTCTCGGGTAGATCCGGAATATGGTCGAAGTCGAGCGCATTACCGCTCAGGTCGATGGAGACGAGAGCCGGGAGGTCGATTATGTCAATGTCGGTCAGACCGATACCTGCCACATCAAGCTCCTTGACATTTTCAGGGAAGTTGGCAGCGAGTGTGTACCCCTCGCCAGCCGGGATGCTTATAGTGGCTTCACCATTTACATAGGTCCCGCAGATGAGGGTCGGGGCGGAGGTGGTAACTCGGATCTCTCCGGGTTCTGTGCGGCTGTAGGTAAGACCGGCAACCGGCGTCTCGCTTACGCGCACTGATATGGGGCTGGTCTTCATCGTAAGCCAGTCTTTGGACAGGAGGGCATATATGCCGTCGTAATCCTGCGTGAATGTGTAGATGCCTTCGGATTCTTCATAACCGTCAATCTCGTTTTCGCCATCGGTCCACGTGACCGTGACGCCGGGGTAGGCTGAGAGATCGACGGCGACGCCATCTACTCCTATCGTGATGGTACGCTCATTCTCGATCTCGACGTTGCATCCCGACGGGATGACGGGGAGATGGTCGAAACTAAGATCGTCGCCATAGAGTGTCAGTTTTTGGAACGAGGGCATGTGCTTTGCCTCCAGATGGGTCAGACCGATGCCTTTTATGGTCAGGCCAATGATTCGTTCGGGGTGATTGGTGGTGAGCGTGAGCTTTTTCCCGGCAGGAAGAGTTATCACGCCTTTCCCGTCCACTTCCTTGTCGTTGATTACAGTCGGGCCGGACGTGGTAATGCCGATTTCTCCGGGAGCGTCGAGTGCGTATGACAGTTCGGCTGCTTCGTAGGAGAAGATATCGATAGTTACCGGTACGGTGGTACGTGTCAGCCAGTCGCGAGTCACCACCGCATAGAGTCCCTCAAGATTGTCGAAGAAAGTGTAGACGCCGCTTTTCAGATCAAAATCATTGAATGGCTCGTCGCAGAGCATCCAGCTGATTTTGGCGTCGAGATAGTAGGGTGTCATGTCGATGTTTGCGCCGTCAGCCCTTATTTCCAGTGGTTTCTGATTGTCGGCGATGACCTCGCATTCCTCGGGGATGATGGGTAAGCTTTCGAATCCAAGCTCGTTTTCGCTCAGATCGAGTTTCTTCATGTTTGGCAGGCGGAATACTGCCATCTCCCTTAACCCAATGTTGCGCAAAGACAGTTCGGCGATGTTTTCGGGATGATTGGCTGTCAGCAGATAACTCTCACCTGCAGGCAGGACGGCTTTTGCGGTGCCGCTCATCTCTACGCCGTTGATTATCGTAGGGGCTGACAATGTGTAGATGATGATTCCCGGCTCGTCGAGATGATAGCTTATGGCTGCCACATCGCTCTCCACCACGTCGATGGTTATTTCACTGGTCTTGACTGCCAACCAGCTTTTTGTCAGTTCTGCATGTAGTCCGGCGAAGTTCTTCTTGAACGTGTAGATTCCGTCTTTCACCGTGTAGTCGTTCACGGTGATGTAGTTCTGTTTCCAGACGATTTTTGCATCTTGATATTTTGAAAGGTCCACGGAAGCTCCCACTGCTTCAATCTCAATGGACTTCTGGTTATTAGCAGTCACATCGCAATCCTTGGGAAGTATTGGTAGCGGAGCTTCAATGTCAAGTGCGTTATCATTGAGATTTAGTGCCTTAAGCTTTGGAAGATCGGCGAGATCTATTCGTGTGAGACCGATTCCGCTCAGATCCAGTCCAATGATATTCTCGGGATGGTTTGCAGTCAACGTGAACTCGCTTCCTGCGGACAGGTCAATCGTGCCTTCTCCATTTATCTCTTTGCCATTTACAAGTGTAGGTTGATTGGTGGTAACACTGATCGTCTTTGGCTCTGCGAGTTCGTATGCCAACGCCGCTGCCGTCGATTCAAGAGTATTGATAGAGATTTTGGTAGTCGTCAGAGTCAGTTCGCCCTTTGTCAGTTCCGCATGAATCCCCTCAAGATTTTCAGTGAAGGCATAGACGCCGTTATTTATGGTGTATTTGTCTGCTGAAACAACAGTCTCGCCTTGTTTCCAAACAATAGTTGCGTCAGCATATTTCGATAGGTCGACAGTAGCACCGTTAGCCTTGATTTCAACAGGTTCCTGAGTCCCGTATGTCACCTTGCACCCTTCCGGCACAGTTGGCATCGTCTCGAATGTCAGCGCGTTGTCGCTTACGTCAAGCGCCTTAAGCCCAGGCAGATTCTCAATCTCAATGGCTGTCAAACCGATCCCGCTCACATCCAGTCCGATGATATTCTCGGGATGGTTTGCAGTCAACGTGAACTCGCTTCCTGCGGGCAACTCGATCGAGCCCTCGCCATCTATCTCCTTGCCATTTACAAGTGTCGGCGCAGAGGTCTTTATCGTAATCAGCTTCGGTTCTTTTAACTCGCAGGTCAATGTCGCGGCAAGTGATTCAAGAGTATTGATAGAGATTTTGGTAGTCGTCAGAGTCAGTTCGCCCTTTGTCAGTTCCGCATGAATCCCCTCAAGATTTTCAGTGAAGGCATAGACGCCGTTATTTATGGTGTATTTGTCTGCTGAAACAACAGTCTCGCCTTGTTTCCAAACAATAGTTGCGTCAGCATATTTCGATAGGTCGACAGTAGCACCGTTAGCCTTGATTTCAACAGGTTCCTGAGTCCCGTATGTCACCTTGCACCCTTCCGGCACAGTTGGCATCGTCTCGAATGTCAGCGCGTTGTCGCTTACGTCAAGCGCCTTAAGCCCAGGCAGATTCTCAATCTCAATGGCGGTCAAACCGATTCCGCTCAGATCCAGTCTGATGATATTCTCAGGATGGTTGGCAGTCAACGTGAACTCGCTTACTGCGGGCAAGTCGATCGTACCTTCTTCATTTATCTCCTTGCCATTTATGAGCGTCGGTTGATTGGTGGAAATGGTAATTGTTTTGGATTCCGAAAGCTCGTAGGTCAACGTTGCTGCCGTCGATTCAACACTATTAATCGAAATATCGGTAGTACTAATCTTAAGTCCACCTTTTGAAATTTCTGCATGGATATTGTCGTAATTCGCTGCAAAAGAATATTTGCCTCCGTCCGCATCATAAGCGGTAATCTCTTCTCCATTACTTTTCAACCACCTTACTGTAAATCCCTCACCATAGTCCGACAGATCTACTGAATTCCCCACTACTGAAATCCCGATCTTTTTTTGATTATCAGCAGTCAGTTTACAGTCATCCGGCAGTGCCTTATCAAGAATATCAAAACAAAGAGAATTATCACTGACGTCAAGCGACTTAAGTTTCTGTAAGCTTATGATTACAAAGTCCGTAAGTCCAACACCGTTTATTTTCAGTCCAACGATATTCTCAGGATGATTGGCTGTCAGCGTGAACTCGTTTCCTGCAGGCAAAACGATATCCCCGGTTTCTATAATATTTTCTCCATTGACAATCGTGGGAGCCGAGACTGTCACATGTATGATTCCCGGTTTAAAAAGCTCATATTTTAGCGAAACAACATCCTCTTCAACATCATCGATAGTAACTGCGGATGTGCACAACTTCAACCAGTCACGGTTTTTATCCGTCAATTCCGCATGGATTCCTTCATAATTCTTTGTAAAAAAATATTTGCCGTTCGACTGCTGGTAATCAGTAGCCGGAACCGCGTCTTCCCCCTTTTTCCAAACGATATTTGCACTATCCACATAATTTGATAAATCCACAGTTACCCCGTCAGCAATAATTGGAATTATTGCCTGATTATCAGCAATTATCTTACAGCCGTCCGGCACCACTACCTCACTGGCAAACGTCAGATTATTCCCAGACAGATCAAGCGTTTTCAACCCAGTCAGTTTCTCGCCATTAAATCCCGTAACACCCGCATCCTTCAGCACAATCCCCTCAATCGCCTCCGGAACATTAGAGAAAAAAGTGTAATTCTCCGATGAAATATTAAACTCATTAAAACCTTGTGATAATTTACTTTCAAGAAATGGAGTTAGAGAGACAATCGAGATCTCATTTATTGTATTAATATTTATTGTCGATATCTCCTTCTTATTACTTATAAAGGAGAAAACTTTTGTAAGCTTCTCAGGTATTCCTATAACTATGCAATCGTCATATATTTGTCCCCAAAAAGAATTAAACCAAAAGTCATAATCACTGTCCGCATTGATGTATACTTTGATTTTTTCTTCCATGAATTCTTTTACAAATTCTTCTTTATTATTATCAAGAACAACAATTTCAGGGCAAGAATTATCAATTATTATTCTTTTTAAGGACGGACAATTTTTAAAGAAACCAACCTCAATCTTCAAATTTTGATTAACATAATTCGAGAAATGAATTGTATGAAGATTTGGGCAATCAAAAAAAGCATTTTCACAAACCTTTGTTAGATTATACGCATCAATTGTAACTGAATATAAATCCTTACACTTATTAAAAGCATAGGGTGAAATTTCAGTGATATTTGTTGTTTCAAGACCTGCAGGAGTAATTACATCAGGGATGGCGATATCACCACTATATAGATTTCCCCTATCTTGAGCATCTGTACTTCCAACTATAAAATAACCAGCATTGTACTCCTGCACATATTTATAATAAACTGGAATACCATCTACATTGTTGACTACATAGTCAGCATCAGCCGCATAAAGGGTTATTGAATTTGCAGCAAAAATTATTGCAACAAAAAGTAATAGTAATTTTTTCATGACAGGAATTAACAAATTTAAGCAAATTTAATTAATCGTCCCAATATATGAAAGAATTATCACAAAAATAATTTCAATAGTAACAATAATTAATGTGAGTTCGATATAAGAAATCCCTCATTCAACAATAGAGAAATCAGTTAATTAGCATCAAGCTAAGTTGCTTGTTCAGGATTCCGTCAGGAATTGTCGGAGTGACATTAATTTGATGCCGTCGAAAGTATTTGGCGCGGAATCATGAAGCGTGACAACGATTTTCTCAAAATTATCTGAAATATCTGCTAGATTTCCAAACTCCCGGTCCGCCGTAGAGGTGTTATTTACGTTTACGGCTACCTGTATATATCGGCGTTCGTTATTTTTTTCAGCTATGAAATCAATTTCGCGACCTGATATCAATGTGCCAACTTTAACTTCGTTGCCGTCGGATATTAGTTTATTGTAGACGACATTTTCCAGCAGTCCTCCTATGTCCATCGGGCGGTAACCGATAATTGCGTTTCGGATTCCCAGATCTTCAAAGTAATATTTTTCACCTATTTCAAAATACTTTTTACCCTCTATATCCCATCTCCTGACTCTGTTTATCAAATATGCTTCACAGATATAATCTACGTACGTCTGTACGCTCGTCACAGTCCCCTTGATACGTTGTGATTTCAGATAGTCTGCTATTTTTTTTGCTGTAAAAATCTGCCCGATATTGTCAGCGAGAAAAAGCATCATCCGCTGTAGAAAGTCATTGTTTCGTATAGAGTGGCGGCTCACTATATCGCGGTATACCAATGCTTCCGAAATTCCAGTAAGGTATTCCATCCATGTCTCGTGTGAAGGTAAATTCCTCAGGTATGGCATACCTCCGTGACGTAGGTATAAATCAAGACTTATATCCGAATCTGAAAAAGAATGGAACTCTAAAAATTCAGTGTACGAAAGAGGATGTACTCGGATTTCAATACTCCTTCCTGCAAGTTTCGATGCAATCTCCGACGATAACATAGCCGAATTACTTCCTGTAACGTATATATCGTTCCGCGAGTCAAGATTAAGAGATCTTACAACTTTTTCAAAACCGTCAACTTCCTGAATCTCATCAATAAAAATGTAATTTTTTCGATCCGAGGAGTAATTAGCCATTATTTCTGTATGGAGAGCGTCGGCATCGATAATATGGGAGAATGTGTAATCCTCCAGATTTATTGTAATGAAATTTGCGTTAGGATTCTGACGGCGGATTTCTTGTTCAACCGAATTAAGAATATAACTTTTCCCTACCCGTCGTTGCCCGGTTAGAATCTTTATCAGACCGCTATTGACGTAAGGAAGAATCTTTTTCAGATAATGAGGCCGAGGTATGTTTGCGAGAGTTTCCATTATATCATAAACTTTTTGCAAAAATAATAAAAGTTTCCAATATACTGGAAGCTTTTCCAAAATTCTCTCAAAGCTTCCATTATATCATAAACTTTTTGCAAAAATAATAAAAGTTCCCAATATACTGGAAACTTTTCCAAAATTCTCTCAAAGCTTCCATTATATCAGAAACTTTCTTATGCTTTATTATGGTCAAATAAAAAAAATTATATAGTTTTGATGAAATATAAGACGTTTAACAACCTATCAGTCACAATTATCAATATCTAAACATTCTTGATATAAGTTTGTGTATAAATTTGGATTGGTTATCTTCTAACTAATTTTAAGACAGCTGCATAGGAATTGTTTCGGAGAAGATATATCACATTTTTATTGAATTTTATTACGTCATACACACCTCCATCTGACGTGTATAACACATCGTCAATAATTTCCCAATCCCACTCGGTTTTATCACCATTGTAGTAGATGTCATAACCCTTACCATCGGACTTGAACGTAAAATACATATAGTGCTCAGTAATGCGATTATCATTTAAATCAAGATTATCAATATCGTCGTATGACATCGTTCCGAGAAATTCAGAGTCCCATTCTCCAATGATTATTTTGCTAATCGTTGTAGTTCCTGGATCTTTGTCATCATCATTACATGATGTTAATCCCATACAAACGGCGATTCCAAGAAGTAAGCTAAAAAAGAGTTGTATTTTTTTCATTTTCGTAATAGTTAAAATTTCTACTGATTGAGTATATCGTCCCCGTAAATTTTCTTTAAGGGAAGCTCAAGACTAATGACTAAATGTTGATGATTGTGATTGATAGGTGCTAAACGAAAACTTGAGGTATTTAGCAAGTTATAGTTGCTACGATTGATTTTTTATACTCTATCCATGATTTATGGATAGTATAATTCTCTCATCATATCATACAAAAATAAAAAACATTGATAGCATTTTTCATAAGATTTTGTTGCTATTGGCCCCCCGACATTAGCAGTGGATAAGAAAAAGAAAACGTGAGAGCCGTACTACATTGCCCATTCCGCTTTCTGAGGCCCTGGAATTGCCTTTCGTAGTAGAACGAGCAAAACTTGCAGAGGCCTCACGCTGAATATGTGTAAATTATCCAAAAGCAGACTCTCCCAAGCCTGCAATCAGAGTGCTATACATATTCACAAAGGCATCTACTGTTTGCTACATTCTTGACTACGATTGAAATTTTCCAGGTTTCAGAAAGCCAAGAAAGAGCGTCGAGTAAACGCTTTCTATATGTCCTGCCGACTTTACTTGAACTTAATATACAATCGGCAGTTACAAAGATATAATAATTATTTTACTTCTCAATAAAATCTCAAAAAGAATCAAGAAAAAGACATTTTATTAATTCTGAAATTGGTCTAAAAGAATTCGTTTTTTTTAACTTAGATTACCAGGTTAGATCAATGTATCGATTATAACAATTCCTCCCTGCCGCGGACGGGCGGGGAGGAATCGCTTTAGGTGTATTCCCTTAGGGGGAGAGGGTTGTCTCTCTTAGGGGGAGAGGAATTATTTCTCTCCGGGGGGATTATTTCTTTTTGGCGGAGAGGGAGTCGAGGGTCAGGTAGAGGATGATCGCCACGTAAGCCACGATGCCGAGACCCTGAAGCGTTGAGGTAGACAGTCCGCAACTGTACTCGAATCCGAAGAAGCGCGTGAGGGCGGCGAAAACTCCGAACAGGGCACCGCCGGCTATCAGACCAGAAGCCACGAGCGTGCCGCGGTCACGACGGGCGTCGTTCACGGCCTTGTCCTTCGAGCGTGAGCCAACAAACCACGCGATCGCACCGCCCACGAGCAGCGGAGTGTTGAGCGACAGCGGGATAAACATTCCGAGGCAGAAGGCGAGAGCGGGGACGCCGAGCCAGTTGAGCAGCAGCGCGAGCACCACGCCCACCATGTAGAGAATCCACGGAGTGTCACCGCCCATCATCAGCGGCTCAATCACGTTAGCCATGGCGTTGGCTTGCGGAGCAACAAGCGCATTGGGACCCGAAAATCCGTAAACGCGGTTGAGCACCATAATCACACCGCCCACGGTGGCTGCCGACACAAGCGTGCCGAGGAACTTCCAGCTCTCCTGCTTGCGGGGGGTGGAGCCGAGCCAGTAGCCTACCTTAAGGTCGGTCACGAAGCCGCCTGCCATTGAAAGAGCCGTGCACACCACACCGCCGATCACCATCGACGCCACGATGCCCGAGGTGCCGTTAAGCCCGATTCCCACGAAGATAGCCGAAGCAATGATCAGTGTCATCAGCGTCATGCCCGACACGGGATTCGTTCCCACGATAGCGATGGCGTTGGCTGCCACGGTGGTGAAGAGGAAGGCGATGACGGTAACAACCACCCATGCCACGAGTGCCTGCCAGAACGTGGAGATCACGCCGAAGTAGAAGAACAGCAGTACAGCCACAAGGGCGATGGCGATGAAGAATGTGATGTGCTTCATCGAGATGTCGTGCTGCCAGCGGATAGGCTTCGCACCGTCGGCTGAGCCTTTGAATTCGCGTGTGGCAAGACCCACAGCCTGGCGGATGATGCCCCACGACTTGATGATGCCGATCACGCCTGCCATAGCGATGCCGCCGATACCGATCGAGCGGGCGTAGCCCGAGAATATCTCGTCGGGAGCCATGGCGGCGATAGCATCGTTGCCGTAGGTACCCATCAGCGGGATCAGCACCCACCAGACGAACAGCGAGCCGGCAGTGATGATAAAGGCGTAGCGTATGCCGATGATATAGCCGAGACCTAAGAGCGCGGCGCCGGTATTGACCGAAAACACAAGGCGTGTCTTTTCAGCGATAGCCGAGCCCCACGACGTCAGAGCCGTGTTAAGTGTGCCTGCCCACCAGCCGAATGTCTCCACGATATAGTCGTAGGCACCGCCGATCACCGAAGCAATCACCAGCGTGCGGGCCTGTCCGGCTGAGTCGCCGCCTGCCGAGTTGCCTGAAGCGAGCACCTGAGTGGTGGCGGTTGCCTCCGGGAAGGGATATTTGCCGTGCATGTCCTTCACGAAATAGCGGCGGAAAGGGATGAAGAAGAGGATGCCAAGCACGCCGCCGAGCAGCGAGCTGAGGAATATCTCCATGAAGCTAACGGTGATTTCCGGGTACTTCCCCTGCAGGATGTAGAGGGCGGGGAGAGTGAAGATAGCGCCGGCGACGATCACGCCCGAGCATGAGCCGATCGACTGGATGATCACGTTCTGCCCCAGAGGGTTCTTCAGTTTCATGGCTCC
The DNA here is from genome assembly GCA_947176235.1 of uncultured Bacteroidales bacterium. Lineage (GTDB taxonomy): Bacteria > Bacteroidota > Bacteroidia > Bacteroidales > Muribaculaceae > CAMWPM01. Next base: position 26,666 of record CAMWPM010000004.1, read on the forward strand.
TGACAGACCCACGGCGATGATGGCGATCGGAATTGCCGCCTCAAACACCTGGCCTACCTTCAGTCCCAGATACGCAGCTGCCGCGCTGAACACTACGGCAAGCAGCAGACCCATTCCCACCGAGTAAGGCGTCACTTCCTGATAATCACGCGCCGGGTGCATAAGCGGGCGATAAGTCTCGTCAGCCGCAAGCTCCCTGAACGCATTCTCCGGCAGATCCGCCGGATCAACGTCGGCTATCGGGGGCATCCCCGTCAGCTTTTCGTCAAGTTGTTCTTTTTTCATTGCTGTCTGTTTCGATAAGAGAAAAAATGTGATTTCTTCGGTTTATACATTGCAAAAATACTCTTTTTGCCCTGCAAGTCCAAAAAGTCGTCAAATTTTTTGTTTTTCGTTACTCTTACCGCCCGAAAAGTTGTAATTTTGCACTTCATTTACATCTATTCCTGCTAATGTGTCAGCCTGCGGTGATCCGGCACCATACGCCGTCACGCTTCTCCGGCACGTCAGGGGAACAATCCCACATCATCGTCACATCATCATGAGTGAAAAAGTCAATTTTGGTTCAAAGATAGGGTTGATTGCAGCCACAGTCGGTTCGGCAGTCGGGCTCGGCAACATCTGGCGCTTCCCCGCCGAAGCGCAGGCTAACGGCGGCGCGGCGTTCCTCCTCGTCTACGTCGCGTGTGTCTTTCTCCTTGGCATCCCCGTTATGGTCAGTGAATTTGCACTTGGTCGAGGCGGACGCTCCGACGCCGTCGGTGTCTACCGCAATCTTTCCCCTCGTCGTCCCTGGTGGCTCATCGGTGCGCTTGCCATCATCGCAAGCTACTGCATCCTCTGTTTCTATATGGTAGTGGCAGGCTGGACGCTTGAATATCTCGTGCAGTCAGTCACCGGCGCACTGTTCTCCGATGGTTCCGACTTCCGCGCCAAGATGGTAGAGTGCGTCCAGGGCTCCACGGGTCCGCTCGTCAACACCTATCTGATGATCGGTCTCAACCTCGTCGTACTCCTCGGAGGCGTACGCAAGGGTATCGAGCGTCTTTCCAATTTCCTTATGCCGCTCCTGTTTATCCTACTGGTCATCTTTATCGTCGCCGCACTTTCCCTCCCCGCCGCCTCCGACGGGCTCCGTTATTTCCTCTATCCCGACTTCTCCAAGGTCACCCCCAAGGTGGTGATCGACGCCCTCGGACAGGCATTCTTCTCCCTATCCCTCGGCATGGGCATCCTCGTCACCTATGCAAGCTATTATCCCGCATCCACCCGCCTCACCCGCACAGCCGTCACCGTCTCCCTTCTCGACATGCTCGTGGCAGTGATGATGGGTATCATCATTTTCCCCGCCATCATGTCGTTCGGACTCTCTGACGAAAGTCTCGAGGGTGCCACTCTCGTGTTCGTCACCCTTCCCGAGGTGTTCAACCACATGCCAGCTCCCCAACTCTGGGCTATCCTCTTCTTCCTTCTTCTCATGGTTGCCGCTCTGACGTCCACCATCTCCATCGCCGAAGTCACCATCGCTTTCTTCCAGGACCGCTGCCGGATGTCGCGTGTAAAAGCCACGCTGTTCGCAATTTTGCCCCTCTTGATTTTCAGTACGTTATGTTCGCTCTCTCTGACACCCGACAGCACCTTGACAATAGGAGGACGGACACTTTTTGACACCCTTGACACCGTGGCTACCAACGTGTTACTGCCGATCGGCGCACTCGGTATGTGCCTCTACATGGGCTGGGGCGCCCCCTCCTCCCTCCTCCGCAACCAGATCACAAACGACGGCTCGCTCCACTCCTGGGTGCTCCGTCCTGTCGGCGTGATCATCCGCTGGATAGCTCCTGTCCTGATCGCGCTGATCCTTGTATCTCAATTTGTTAAATTCTGAATGAAGGGTCTTTAACGGTCAGGTGAATGTCGAATCTCGGTCCCGGAAATCATCGAGCATGGCGTGGGATGCTTGCTCTCGCTGCACTTCTCACCCTCCTCGTGGCATTTTCTCTTTTTTCCTCCCGCCTCCTTCCCCATTGCACCGGATCCGACGCACCCCCTTATCTTTCCGATTCGATAGTCCGCCTTGATTCGATAGTGAGAGAGCGGGCTAAGGCAGATTCAATAGCCCGTGCGGAGCGACGTAATTTCCGTCGCGCATCACGTCCAAAAAAGTCAGCCGCTCCCCGACGTTCCTCCCGCAAGTCCGCCGCTACTGCTGACACTTTCCCTCCCGATTCACCACATAATCACCCCATATCCTCGCACTAATGAAACAATCCTCCCCACGTTCTCTTTTCGCCACACGCCTCGGAGTTATCGCTACGACTGTCGGTTCGGCAGTAGGGCTTGGCAATATCTGGCGTTTCCCCTATGAAGCCGGTGTGCATGGCGGGGGTGCATTCCTCATTCTCTACATAGCGTTCATCCTCATTCTCGGTGTCCCTGTGCTATGTGCCGAGTTTGCCCTGGGGCGTTCCACCCATCGTGGCATTTTCGGTGCGTTCAGCAGCATCCGACCCAATTCACGCTGGCGTTGGGGCGGAATAATCGGGGTTGTGGCTTCACTCATGATCCTCAGCTTCTATTCGGTGGTGGCAGGATGGACGATGGAGTATTTCATCGTCTCGGTCAAGGGCGGACTGTCAGGGCTGTCCGACGCCGAACTTCATGCTTCCTTCTCGTCATTTCTCGTAGGATGGCGCCCGGTCGGGTGGACAATAGTGTTTCTTCTCATCAACTATTTTGTGACTGCGCGGGGTGTGCAGAAAGGTGTGGAACGCATTTCCAACATCTTGACACCCATGCTTTTCGTCCTGATTATAGCATTCTGCATCAATTCGTTGTTGCTCCCGGGAGCATCGGAAGGGCTTGCATTCCTCTTCCATCCCGATTTTTCAAAAATCACTCCTTCCGTCGTAATTGGTGCGATGGGACAGGCGTTTTTCTCCCTCTCCCTCGGCATCGGAGTAATGCTCACCTATGCGAGCTACTTCACTGACCGAACGCCCATCGTACGCTCGGCGATGATCACCGCGTCACTTGACACTCTCATCGCGCTCCTTTCGGGCATACTGATTTTTCCAGCCGTATTCACCTATGGCGTTTCCCCCGCCGAGGGCCCCACTCTTGTCTTTGAAGTCCTCCCGTCCATCTTCAACCGTCTGCCGGGCGGAATGATCTGGTCGGCGCTATTTTTCTTCATGCTGTTCCTTGCATCACTGACTTCCACCATGTCGATGAGCGAATGTGTGGTTACTTACTTCGTTGAAGAGAAAGGCATGAAACGCAAAAGTGCCACGGCTCTCACGATTGCCGTGGCGGTAGTGTTCGGCATCCTTTGCGCTCTGTCTTTCAGTTCGCTTTCTGATCTGACACTCCCGTTCATCGGAAGCTTCAATATCTTTAATTTCTTCGACTACACATCCAGCAACATTCTCCTACCTGTAGGTGGTATTCTGATTTCTGTTTTCGTGGGCAGAATCATGTCACGCAGTTTGCTCACGAAGCAGCTTTCCTCCCGCCCTTCAGGCGCGCCGTCATTTGCCGCTCGCGTCATTCCGTTCATCCTTAGCTGGGTAGCTCCGGTTCTCATCACCATAATTTTCCTCGTAAATCTTTGATCCGTCGGTATTACGGCGTCGAGCGTTCGCCTGAACCGCAGGGCGAACGCAATTGTTGTATTCGTAAACTTACGAAATACACACTTTATGAATACTGAATCTCTTTTTGATCTTACCGGAAAGGTGGCGGTGGTCACCGGAGGTGGTGACGGAATCGGACGTGGCTCATGCGAAATTCTTGCTGCGGCAGGAGCATCCGTTGTAGTGAGTGATATATCGCTCGAAAAGGCTCAGCAGGTGGCTGACGGGATAGTAGGAGCCGGCGGAAAGGCTGTGGCGGTGGCATGCAATGTGCTTCTGGAGGATGACCTCACCAACCTCATTGACAGTGCTGTCAAAGCATTTGGCACGGTAAACATTCTTGTCAATAACGCTGGAATGGGCGGGGGAGGAAGGGAGAATCCGTTCAGCATCGACCGCGCATACGTGGAGCGCATATACGCCATCAATGTGTTTGCCCCCTGGCAACTGTCGAAGCTTGCAGCCCCTCACATGCAGAAGTCGGGCTACGGAAGCATCGTCAACATCACTTCAATGAGCAGCGTCAACAACAGTCCGTCGATGGCTATTTACGGCTCTTCGAAGGCGGCACTCAACCACATGGCATCAAATCTGGCATTCGATTACGGTCCGATGGGAATACGTGTAAATAACGTAGGTCCGGGTGCTACACGTACCCACGCCCTCTCCACGGTCCTCACGCCTGAGATTGAAGCGAGAATGCTCGCCCACACACCCATACATCGTCTCGGTGAGGTTTCCGACATCGCCGGAGCTGTCCTCTATTTCGCATCGCCTGTCTCGGCATGGGTCAGCGGACAGACCCTTATGGTCAACGGAGGAGGAGTCCAGACACTCGACTGATTTTTTTCAGGAAACAAGGAAAATGAATACCCCGGATGCTTCAAACGAGCAGACCGGGGTATTCTTTAACTTGTGCGTTCAGTTGATTATGCCTTCATTTTGGTGAGCATTACCTTTGAGTCAGTATTAGCGGTGACGCTGTGGGGCACGCCTTCGCCCACAAGCATAAATTCTCCCGCACGTATAGTGTGAGGTTTGTCAATGACGGTAAATACGATTTCACCTTCAAGCACCGTCACCATCAATTCGGCAGGAGCGAGATGTTCGTCGAGTTTCTGACCTGCCTTGAAAGCGAGAAGCGATACCCCACCGTTACCGGTATTGACAATCTGTTTGAAATGTACGCGGTCATTACCGCTCTCGATCTGGTCGGCGAGTTTATGGACTTCGCTGAATTTGTAGTCTGTTTCGAGCATAATATTTAGTTTTAAGATAGTTGGTTTTATTCGGCTATTGTGTGCCGTTTTTCTATTATCTGAAACGCCGTAGTCAGTCTGAATGTTCACTTCCCGAAGTTGTCCCTAACTGCCAACTTTCGTGCTTACAAAATTGTTTGATAAGTAAAACACACACTATGAAACAGGAAATTACAATTAAACGCGCCTATGATCCCGCTTCGCCCACCGACGGTTACCGGGTCTATATCGACCGCCTCTGGCCGCGCGGGTTATCGCATGAGACATTTCATTACGATGTATGGGATAAGGATGTGGCACCCTCCACCGCGCTCCGGCAGTGGTTTCACGAGAATCCTTCAGCCGAATGGGCGGAATTTGAAGAGCGTTATCGGGCTGAGCTGCTTGCCAATCCTGCCTTCAGCGCTCTGAGACAGTCGTTGGCTGACAAGCCGCGCGTCACCCTTCTTTTCTCCTCCCGCGACATAATCCACAATAATGCTGTGGTGCTTCGGGACCTTCTCACAGAGAAGTAATAGAACTGAATTGATCAAAAAATCCCCGCTCCAAGTCTGGCTTAGGGCGGGGACTCACGTATTTATAGGAGAGAGAGGGACATGAAAACGTGGCGTGATCAGTCAGTGAGGGAGGGGGGGAGCTGAGGCATGGCGCCGTTACATGTGCAGACGAAAGCAGAAACGTCAACCGCACGCTTATGAGCCTCGGCGATCGATTTGCCCTTGATGATCGAAGAGATGAATGCTGCGGTGAAGGAATCGCCAGCTCCAACGGTGTCGGCTACCTCCACGGTGGGAGTGGGCTGGAAGGAGACGTTGCCGGGGGTGAATACGTAGCTGCCGTTGATTCCACAAGTGAGTATCAGCATCTTGAGATTGTATTTACCCAGTAGAATCCAGCATTTGTCCTGGAGGTCGATGCCGGGATAACCGAACATGCGGCTGACGGTCACAAGTTCTTCGTCGTTGATCTTAAGGACGTTGCAGCGGTTCATGGAATTGCAGAGAATTTCCTTGTTGTAGAATCCCTGACGGAGATTGACGTCAAACACCACCAGACTCTCGTCGGTCTGCGGCATTGCGTCGAGGAAGCGGTTGATGGTGGTGCGGGAGACGACCGAACGCTGTGCGAGGGAGCCGAAGCAGACGGCGCGGGTGCGCTCTGCCACCGTTTCGAGTGCGGCGGTGTAGGGAATATTGTCCCATGCCACATTCTCCTTGATTTCATATTGCGGGATGCCTGCCTGGTCGATCTCTACCTGAACGGTTCCTGTGGGATATGCCACCTTGTCGATGAGGCGGTTGACATTCTTGTCGTTGAGCTGAGTGATGATTTCGTCGCCGAGCTGGTCACGGCCTATGGCGCTCACCACCATGCTGTCGAGTCCGAACTGCGACACATGATAGGCGAAATTGGCGGGTGCGCCGCCCAGCTTCTTCCCTTCGGGGAGCATGTCCCAGAGCGCTTCGCCGATACCGACGATGAGATTCTTTTTGTTTTCCATGTTGTTATGTTGTTTTTGATTTTTTATCGGATCAGTTGGATTTTTTGATTTTCAGAGTGTAGAACGCAAGGTAGAGCACGCCCACTGTCATTACAGCGATGGCACCGTGCTGACCGCCGAAGCCGTCGCTTGCCAGACCCATGGCGAGGGGGAAGATCGTGCCGCCGAATAGTCCCATGATCATAAGTCCGGACACTTCGTTCTGAGCCTCGGGGGTGTGGTTGAGAGCCTGTGCGAAGATGATGGAGAAGATGTTGGAGTTGCCGTAGCCGATGAGGGCGATGCAGGTGTAGAGGGCGATGAGGGAGTCGCACACGAAGAGGCTGCACATCGCCACAAGCATCATGATGACGCTGATTGCGAAGAACAGGCGGGCGGAAATAGCACGGAGAATGAAGGCGCCGGTGAAGCAACCTGCGGTGCGGAAGATGAAATAGAGCGAAGTGGCGAATCCAGCCTCTTCAAGAGTCAGAGCCTGACGTTCCATGAGGAGCTTGGGCGCGGTAGTGTTGGTGCCAACGTCGATGCCCACATGACACATGATGCCGAGGAAGCAGAGCAGGATGAAGGGGCGGCCGAGAAGTTTGAGACAAGCCAGGAAACCGGACGCCTTGTCAGGTCGTGCTTCCTCGATGGGGGTGGCGCCGAGCATTGCGATCGAGAGGACGCAGACGGCTGCGTAGATCGGAAAGAGGACGCGCCAGCCGAGTCCGAGGCTCATGCCGATGGTGGTGGCGCCCCATGCTGCAAGGATAGGAGCAAGGAAGGATGCGATTGCTTTCACAAACTGTCCGAAGGTGAGGGTGGAGGCAAGGCGTGAGGGTGCGATGAGGTTGCTTACGAGAGGATTAAGTGAGGTCTGCATCAGAGCGTTGCCTATGCCCAGAAGCGAGAAAGCGATGAGCATGGTGCCGAAGCTGTCGCCCCAGATAGGGATGATGAGGGAGACGAGCGTGATGGCGAGCGAGAGGAGCACCGTGCGTTTGCGCCCGATGCGGTTCATCAGTAGTCCGGTGGGTACTGAGAATATCAGGAACCAGAAGAAGACGAGCGAGGGGAAGAGGTTGGCTTGAGCGTCGGTCAGTCCCATGTCTTTCTGCACATAGTTGGAGGCGGTGCCCACCAGGTCCACGAAGCCCATTGCAAAGAAGCAGAGCATTACGGGGATTATCTGTGCGAGGGTGGATTTCTTGGAAGATGTCATGGTTGAATTTATTTCCATGGTCAAAAATTTAGAATTGTGATTGGTGAGAGAAATTTATTTGTTGAGTGCCAGAGCGGGGTCGAGCTGGAAAATGTCGAGATTGTCAATGCGAGTCTTTCCGTCCTCGCTTACGAGAGTAAGGGTTGTGTAGGGCTCTTTGGGGAATACGAGGTTGGTCATGGCGAAATTGCCGTCACCGTCAAATGCTTCGATCGAGCAGCGGTCGATGAAGAGGCGGAGCGTACCTTTTGAGGAGCGGGAGAGGGTGGGGGCGACGGTTGTGGTGGGGAAGTGGCGGGAGAATTTGGTCAGTCCGCTTTCCTGACGGTCCATCAGGAAGGTGTGCTTGCGGGGATCATATTTCATAGTCACCTTTTCACCCTTTGCATTGGAGAGGATGATGGTGAGCCCTTTGGCATCCTTGAGGTTGTAGCCGAGGTCGATTTCGCACACGCCGTCGTTGGCTACGGGTAGGGAGTAGCTCACGGAGTCGGCGAGAGTGAATGCGGAGTGAGATTCCCTTGATCCGCGCATGGCGTTGACTTCAGGCGAGGGGACTACCGACAGATAAAGATCGCCGTCGGGAGCACGGAAGAGGGAGAGATCGCGGGGGAGAGTATTGGCGGAACGATACTGCATGGTGGGGACTTCGTTGGCATACTGCCAGTTGCTCATCCATCCGAGAGCCACAGTGCGGTTGTCGGGGGCATTGTGCCATGTGACGGTGGCGTAGTGGTCCTTGCCGTAGTCCATCCAACGAGTGTCGTTCACGGCATTGTCGCAGGTGAACTTGTGACCGTCAAAGTCGCCCACGAAGTATTGTGCGGCACTACCGCCGAAGGGACCACCGGGATTAATGTTGCAGATAAGTACCCACTTTTCTTTTTTCGATCCCTTGACGGGGAGCTTGATGAGGTCGGGACATTCCCACACTCCGTCCTGACCGCCGTAACCGCGTCCGAACGAACTTTCGTAAGTCCAGTTGACAAGGTCGGGGGAGGAGTGGATCTCCATCTCATGGTTGAGTGCGGCGGCGAGCATCATGATCCAGCGTTGAGTCCCCTCGTGCCAGAACACTTTGGGATCGCGCGCTTCGTGAGTGTTCGGAATGACAGGGTTCCCTGCATAGTTAGTGAAGGTCATGCCGCCGTCCTTACTGACCGCCATGCTCTGCACCTGGCTCGCTGCAGCCGATGTGTAAAACGCCACTACTGCATCGACGCCGAAACCTCCGGTGTTGCCGGAATCAATAACCGCGCTGCCGCTGAATATACTTCCAAGTCCGTTAGGGCGGATAGCTACCGGTTCATGATCCCAGTTGACGAGATCGCGAGAGGTAGAGTGTCCCCACGACATATTCTGCCATTTTGATCCATAGGGATTGTACTGATAGTAGAGATGCCATGTGCCGTCCTTGTAGAACATTCCGTTGGGGTCGTTCATCCAGCCGTAGAGGGGAGTGTGGTGGAAGAGAGGACGGTACTTTTCAGTATTGGAAGTATCAAAGCTGTCAGAAAGCTTCATTTCCTCCCAGCAGATGAAGTCCTGGGCATCGCGTGAGTAGGAGCGGTCGATGGGATTGACGATATTGAGCACCACGTTGCCTTTCGATGTGTAGGGCGTGAGATCGAATGGTACTGTGTAGTCAATCTCATTGCAAGCAAGTTTCACATGGAATGTGTGTGCGATTTCGCCGTTGACAAGGACGTCGATCCGTGCATCGGGCACGCGCTCCTCCACCGGCAGAATCAGATATTTCTGCGTCGGGTCAGTGATGCGCACCATGGTGTTGCTCTCGCCTAAAGACATCACCGTGATACCTTCAGGAGGAGCGTCAGTCGCTCCGGCAGAGAATGCCGAAGTGGCGGCGAGTGTGAGAATTACTTTTTTCAGAGTCGTTTTCATGTCGTTATGTGGTATTTAGATATTTCGATGTTGGGATTATCTTGTCAGGAAAAATGCCTTTCCTGTGGAATTCAAGTAATAATTGCAAAGTATAATGGCATCACTATGCCCTGAGAATTACCAATCTTAAGTGACCGAAGAAACTGTACCGACTTCTCAGCCTTGAGGAAAAATTATGTTCCTTCATTCCTTAAACCTAATCATTCTTGTAACCTAACCTAATCAACTGCCGGCCGGATACGGAGACTTCGGGCGTCTCTCCGACCGAATGCGATGCAAAGATAGCCACGTGGGGAAAAAGCCGCATAGCAATTAAAGTGCATCAGGTTGAAAAATCCTATCAGTGTATCAAATTTTATAGTTTATGAAACAAATTTAGCATATATCGGAGCTACGTATTGCACCATTCGTCAAAGATTTATATCTTTGTCGACGAAAAACTTGCAGTAATGCCATGAATCAAAAATTATTATATTTTCTGTTGACTCTGCTGGCTTCCATCTCTCTCTCCTCATGTGGCGGGAGCGGGGAGCGGATCTACAGAATCGGTGTGTCACAATGTTCGTCGGACGACTGGCGGGAGAAAATGAATGAAGAAATACGCCGGGAAAAGCTTTTCCATGACAATGTGGAGGTAACGATCGTGTCGGCAGACGATAACATCGAGAAACAGATTGCCGACATTGACTCAATGAGGAGGGCGAAGATGGATGTGATTGTCGTCGCACCGATCGAGGCTGAGGCTATCACTCCGGCAATCCGCAAGGCTCATGACTCGGGCGTGAAAGTTGTGGTGTTCGACCGCGATACGAGCGAACCGTGTTACGATGCCTTTCAGGGAGCCGATAACAAGGAGATCGGACGTCAGGCAGCCCGTCTGGCTGTCAGTCAGCTCGGCGCAAAGCTCAACATTATCGAGATCTCCGGACTGCCCGGATCCTCACCTGCAAAAATGCGTTATCTCGGATTTCATGAAGTTATTGATTCCATGCCCGGATGCCGGGTAATAGCATCAGTACCTGCCAACTGGCTTCAGGAGGATGCCGAGCGAGTGACGGATTCCCTGCTTGCCATCTATCCGGACGTAGATCTCATTTTCTCCCACAATGACCGTATGGCAATCGGCGCCGCTAACGTAGCTCAGCGCATGAAGCGCGACGGGATAACTTTCTACGGTATTGACGCTGCACCTGAAATCGGACTCAAGGCTGTGGCTGAAAAGAAGATCGACGCTACTTTCCTATACCCCACCGAAGGAGAGCGACTGCTTCGCACTGCAATTCATATTGCTAAGAATGAACCATTTGACTCGCTGTTCACGCTAAAATCCCCCGCGCCCATCACCATCTCCAATGCTCCGCTGATGCTTCTACAGAGTGAGGCGCTCGCTGATGAAACTGACAAAATCGAATATCTGCACGAGAAGGTGAACAGTGCCCTAATACGCTATACGTCACAACATACTCTGCTGACGTTTGCGGCAACGATCATTGTGCTGCTTGCACTCTTGATTTTCGGTCTTCTTCGCCTCTTCTGGACGCACCGGCGCCACCGCCTGCAGCTTGATCAGAAGAATTATGAGCTTGATGCCAAGAATCGTGAGCTTGACTCAAAGAACCACGAACTTGTGGAACGCAGCTCGCAGCTTGAACGAAGTCATTCCGAACTGGATAAACTCTATCATCAGCTCAACGAAGCCACGAGCAGTAAGCTGACTTTCTATACCAACGTCTCCCATGATCTGCGCACTCCTCTCACGCTGATCGCCGATCCTGTGGCACAGCTTGCCGGGGCTGAAAACCTCACCGGTCAGCAGCGTAGGCTGATGCAGCTTGCCGACAAGAATGTGAAAGTGTTGCTCCGCCTGGTCAATCAGATTCTCGATTTCCGCAGAGCAGAATCGGGAATGCTCCAGATGAGATTGACGGAGGAGAATCTTCCTCAGCTGATCGGGGAGTGGAGCGAACTTTTTGTGGCGGCTGCACGCCGTCATCTGATCAATCTGAAAGTGGAACGTTCGACTCCTGCCGGATTCACGATGGGTGTGGACAGAGAGAAGATGGAGCGAGTCTTTTTCAATCTGCTCTCCAATGCTTTCAAGCACACCGGACCTAACGGTGACGTCACGGTGACGGTGACGGGCAGCAGTGACACATTCACCCTGACGGTCAGCGATACGGGGGAGGGAATACCGGCGTCGGATCTCACTAACATCTTCGAACGCTTCTTCCAGAGCGACAAGATCAATCCCAACGGATCGGGTATCGGACTTGCCCTGACAAAGACTTTTGTAGAGATGCATGGCGGCAGCATCACGGTGGACAGCACGCTCGGAAAAGGATCGGTGTTCACTGTCACGATTCCGGTGATCCACGTGGAGGAGGAAGCGTCAGAGGCTCCCAACGTGATTTCGGAAGAGACAATTACGGAGGAACTTACGGATGTGGAACCGGTTGCTCCCGCAAACATCGACTCCTCCGCCCCCACGGTTCTCATCATCGACGATAATCCTGATATCCGTGCCCTTGTGTCGACGATTCTTGCCGACGACTACACCGTGATTCAGGCGGAATCGGGAGCCAAGGGCATCCGACTTGCCTCACTTTATCAGCCCGACCTTGTGATATGCGACGTGATGATGCCGGGAATGGACGGGATGGAGACGACTTCACGCCTCAAGTCGGAAGCGACTACCTCCGGTATTCCTGTGCTGATGCTTACTGCCTGCAGTGATGATGAGCAACGAGCCAAGGGGTACGAGGCGGGGGTGGACGGTTACCTGTCGAAACCATTCAATTCCGACGTTTTGAGGGCGCGTATCAAGTCATTGATAGCTAATAGAAAACGTACCGGTGCTGAAGATACACAATCTATTCCTGATAGAGGGTTGAACTTCCTTCAACGTTCTGATGCTAAAGAACTTGCGGACAATCAGGCGTCGCCCGCCTCCCCCGCACCCCTCTCCCAAATTGACGATGATCTGTTCCGCAGATTTCTTGCTTTACTGAAAGAAAGAATGTCAGAATCAGAGCTTTCCGTCGATGACATGGCATCGGAACTCGGATTGAGCCGAGTGCAGTTCTACCGCCGCATCAAGCAGGTGAGCAATTACTCTCCCGCCGAGCTTCTTAAGATATATCGTCTGCGGCGCGCCGACCAACTGCTGCGTACGACTGCCTCAACCGTCTCGGAAGTGGCATACGCCGTGGGATTTGCATCGCCGAGTTATTTCACCAAGTGCTATAGAGAGGCTTACGGCGAAGCACCGACATCCGTGCAGAACCGCACTTCAAAAATCTGATAGTCACAAAAACGGTCGGGACAGAACCCACTTCTTCTCGCCGGAGCCTTCAACCGGAAGCTGAAACAGATCGGGACACTCCCACGAACGCTCCGAATCACCCATCGGCCCAAACTCACTCAGCCATGTCCAGTGCTTGAGATCATCTGAGCCGTAGAAGGCGATTTTCTTCTCAAGAGCCTTTGCCACAAGCATGATCCAGCGTCCTGACTGTTCGTCGCGGATCACAGTGGGATCGCGGAATTCCGTGCTCCAGATGTCAATTACGGGATTGAGATCGTAGTAGGTGAACGTCGTCCCGCCGTCACGGCTGAATGCGATGCTCTGAGATTGCTTTTTGGAATCCTCATCGAATGAAGTGAATGCGGCGATCAGTGCGTCGGATCCATAGCCGGCAGAATTGTTGCGGTCGACAACCACGCTGCCCGTAAAAGTGGAAATACGCGGTGGGAGACCCTGAATGGCGTGGCCATTGATTTCCTTCCAGTGGACAAGATCTTCGGACTCCGCTGCTCCCCAGCTGTAGGCAAGATAACGCCCGTCGTGAACGATCGTGCCGCAGGGATCGCCGATCCAGCGGTGAGCGGGGGTGAAGTGGACGCGGGGGCGATATTTCTCGTGGTAAAGGGTGGTGTCGGTGGAGTGAATTCCTGCGTATGCAGCCGTGAAAGAGATGAGAACCAGGGTAGTGAACAGAATGTTTCGCATGACGGGGATATAACAAGGGCAGTGGATCGTAGCTCAGGAGAGGCAAATCCACTGCCCGAATAATCAGGTGACGATTAAATAAACTTTATTTCAATAATCTACTGAAGAAGATCAGAATGCGGGGTAGCCGGGATTCTGAACGTAGATGCCTCCGGAGAAGTTGTACTGTGCGACGGGAACGGGGAAGTACTCCTCACCGGTTTCGAAGGAGGCAGTCTGGTAGTAGATGCGGTTGTCCTTTTCGGCGGCAAAGAATTTGTTCATAGTCTCCTTGGCGATGCCCCAGCGTACGAGGTCGAAGAAACGCTCGCCTTCCATTGCCTTCTCAAGACGCATCTCGGTGCGGAGAGCCTTGCGTGCGTAGTCCTGATTCCAGCCTGCTGCGGGATAGAGACCGATCTTGTAGTTGGCGGCATCCTTAGAAGGATCGTTGAAGTCCTTGACATAGGCACTCTGCTGTGCGCGCTCACGCACACGGTTGATAAGCTGACGGGCTGTCTCCAGATCCTCGCCGATTTCAATGAGCGCTTCTGCCTTGTAGAGGAGAAGGTCGGCGTAGCGGATGATCTGCCAGTTGAGGGCAGAAGCTCCCCAGGGCCATCCCTGAGTAGCGTCGGGCGACTCGGGTGAGAGCCAGAAACGCTTCGTGTTGTTGTAGCCGTAGACGTCGGAATTGCGAACCCAAAGACCGCAGGCACTACCGGTGTACGTCTTGTAGCGGATGGTGGGACGACCGATCACGAAGTCGAGGCGGGGATCGACGTTGCCGTCAACATTGTCAAGAGAATATGAGCCATCCTCGGCGAATTTTACGCTACCGTAGTCGGGGAGTGACTGATAGTCGAAGAGGGGCAGACCGTTTGCATCGGTCTGATATGCATTGATGAGGTCCTGCGAGGGGAGGAAGAATCCGTCGCCCTGCCAGGGGCAGCCGGGACCGGTCATCGAGTTGAGGAGCATCGACCAGTTGATACGGCCCACGCCGCTTGACTCGTCGTCCTTCGAGAACTGAATCGCAAACACTGATTCCACTCCATTCTCATATTCAAGAAGGTCGAGGTGCTGGAAGTCGGAGAGAAGGTTGTAGCCCTGCACGCGGTCGATGAGGCTCACCACTTCCTTCAGAAGGGGCTTGTTGACAGAGGTGACAGCGTTAGTCTCGGGATTCTCCTCGTAAGCCTGATAAAGTTTCACCTTAGCGGCATAAGCGAGAGCGATGTTGCGGTTGATGCGTCCCACCTGATCCTGACGCTCGGGAAGAGCCTCGGCAGCTTCGAGAAGATCGGCTGCGATGCGTGCGAGATGCTGCTCGCGGGTAAATTCATCGTTGCGTACGTTGGTATATTCAATCTCGGGCAGGTCGATGTCCATGTAGGGGATGCGGTTGAAGAGACGGACGAGCTCGAAATACCAGTGGTCGCGGATCACGCGGACTTCGGCGATGCGGATGTCGCGTGCGGGGTTGGATTCGAGGTCAACCTTCTGAAGAGCACGGATGGCGGAATTACAGCGGGAGATACCGCAATAGACGTTGAACCACTTTCCGTCGAGGAATCCGTTGTTGGGCTGGATTTTTGCGGTCTCCATGTCATGGATTTCCCATGCGTCGGTCTCGCCGCCGCCACCTTTGTAGGCGTTGTCGGCACGGACTTCGCCGTAGCTCCAGTTGGTGACGGGGAACCAGTGGGGATCGTTGGAATCGGCGTAGCGGCATCCGAATGTAGCGTAGGCGCTCGTGACGAGGAGGTCAACTGCCTCCGGGTCGTTCATATTGCCCTCTGAGAGAGTGCCCTGCGGCTTGTTCTCAAGGAAGTCGTCGGAGCAGGCTGCGAGTGAGCTGACGCACAGACCGGCAACCAAAATATTGCTGAAAAATTTATTGAGTGTCATGATATATCAGTTGGAGATATTGTGGAAAGAATTGATGAATTAGAAACCGAACTGGATGCCGAACGTGTACTGGCGGGGGAGGGCGTAGGGATAGCCGAGACCCTCGGGATCAGCACCGGAATAGTTGGTGATGGTGAAGAGATTCTGAGCCTGGAAGTAGATGCGTGCGCTTGCAAGGTGAAGCTTTGCGCGGACGCTCTCGGGGAGTGAGTAGCCGAGGGAGAGGGTCTTCAGGCGTAGGAATGAACCGTCTTCGATGTAGTACTCCGAGCCTTCGTTCTCGCGGTTATTGTTGTCGATGGCAGGCGCGGGGACGGAAGAATTGTAGACACCGGTGGTGAGATACTTCTCGTAGGCGTTGGCAGCCGAGAGGAGCTGGGTGCCGTGGTTGCCGGTCCAGAGGGGGAAGAAGTCGGTGTAGTACTTCGAATTGTTCCATGCGTCGCGGATGATGCTGTTGAAGAAGAGGCTTAGATCAAATCCTTTCCATGTAGCACCGAGGTTGATGCCGAACTGAGCCTTCGGGAGGTCGCAGCCGAGCCACGTGCGGTCGCGGTCGGAGATCTCGCCGTCACCATTGGTGTCGACGTAGCGGACACGACCTACAGCGGGATCGCCGAAAGAGATGCGGTACTTTTCGCGGTAGGCGTCAACTTCAGCCTGAGTGCGGAAGATTCCGTCGGTCTTGTAACCCATCCATGATCCGAGTGACTGACCTACGATACTCTTGTCAATACCGTTGCCGCCTCCCCAGGTGTAGTAGATGTCGTCCATAAGGTCGGTGACCTTATTCTTCATTGCGGTGACATTCACGCCCACGCTGTAGCTGAAGTCGCGGTTGACCTGAGTGCGCCATTCGGCAGTGATCTCCACGCCTTTGTTGGTCATCTTACCGCCGTTGTACCAGCAGTAGCCACCTTCGCCGATGGTGGCGATATAGGGCTTCTCAACGAGCATGTCCTTTGTCTTTTTGTAGAAGTAGTCGAATGAGAGGTTGAGTCGGCCGTTGAAGAAGGAGGCGTCGAAGCCTACGTTGGTCTGTGCGGTCTTTTCCCATGTCAGGTCGGGGTTGGTGGAGCGGTAGCGGAGCGCGCCGGGAGCGAGTGAATTTCCACCGCCCATAGCGTAGGCGGCGCGGTCGAGGTCCATCGAGTACTTGGCGTAGAAGGCGTCGTTGGCGATAATGTCGTTACCATTGATGCCGAAAGCACCGCGGATCTTGAGGTCGCTGAGCCATGAACGGGTTGCCTCCATGAAGCGTTCCTGAGAGATACGCCAGCCCGCAGAAACCGAGGGGAACCAGTCATAATTGTGGGAAGAGGAGAGGCGGGAGGAAGCGTCGCGGCGGAGTGTGAAGGAGAGTAGGTACTTGTTGTCCCAGGTGTAGTTGATCTTACCGAATACGGAGAACATGGAGTAGTTGCTTGCTCCGGAACCTGTGTTGCGGTTGTAGGTGGTATTGCCGAGGTAAAGGTAGTTGGGATCCTCGATCTCAAGTCCCTTGCCTTCGCCGAACATATCCTCAAAGTGGTTGCGCTTTGCCTCTACACCAAGAAGAGCCATGATGGAGTTGCGGCCGAAGTCGGCGTTGTACTGAGCTGTGTTGGTCCACACCCAGTCAACAGTCTTTGAGGAATACTGATAGAGATTGTTGGTGTTGTCACGGAGATTGGCGGGGGTGAAATTCTTGTCGGTGCCGTTGTGGTAGTTGATACCGAAGTTGGTCTTGATAATGAGGTTTTTGACAGGCTCGACAGAGAGGTAGGCGTTGCCGAACACGCGCCAGTACTCGTGCTTGTTGCGGCTTTCCTCGCTGATCTGTCGGACGATGTTGGGGGTGTCGTTGAGACCGAATGCTACCTGATCGTTATAGTTGCCTTCGGAGTCGAAGACGGTGCGTGCGGGGTGCATCTTGATTGCATTCTCCTCGACGCCGCCGGGAGCGTTGTGCTGACGCCACCAGTTAACGGTTACAGCGCCTCCGGCACGCAGACGATTGTTGAGATAGCCGTAGTCGGAGCTAAAACGTGCGTTGGCTTTCTGGAAGTCGGATCCCTTGATGATACCGTCGTGGTCGAGCCAGCTGATCGAGAGAGAGGAAGATCCGTTTTCATCACCCTTGGAGAGACCGACGCTGTAGGTCTGCATCAGTGCGGTGCGGTGGATCTCGTCTTCCCAGTTGGTATTCTGCGGGTTGACGATTACACCGTTGAGGTTGACGTAGGGCTGGAGAACGGGGATCGCACCATTGCCGTAAAGCTCGGAGTTGGGAGTTTCGCCGTAGCTGTACTTGTGGGCAGCCCAATAGACCTGACCCCACTGGTCGGCATTAAGCATCGACAGACCGCTGTTGTAGGTCTGGGCAGTGAGGGTGGCGTCGAAAGTCACGCGACATTCACCCTTTTTGGCACGCTTGGTGGTGATGATGATTACGCCGTTGGCAGCCTGTGCGCCATAGATTGAAGCGGATGCGGCATCTTTAAGGACCTGGATTGACTCGACGTCGTTGGAGTTGAGGATGGTGCCGGGGTTCTCACGGGTCATCACACCGTCAATTACATATAGGGGCCCGTTAGCCTCGCCACGGAATGATGATGCACCGCGGATTGAAGTGCCGGTGCTCAGACCGCCGGGTGTACCGTCGGTTGTCACGTTCATGCCGGCAACGCGACCCTGAAGCGACTGGATGACGTTGCCGGTGGGTGTGTCGGCTACATCTTTCATCTTGACGACCGAAACAGAGCCTGTAAGGTCGCTTTTCTTCTCGGCGGAGTAGCCTACAACGACTACTTCGTCGAGTACTTCGGAATTTTCTTCAAGGTAAATGGTCATTTCGGGCTGCGCCTCAAGTGTGCGGGTGACATAGCCGACGTAGGAAACGGTAATTTTTGAGCCCTGAGGAACGGTGATGTGAAATTCACCGTCGAAATCGGTCGCCGCACCGGTCTTGGTAGCTTCGGAAAGAACCGAGGCGCCGATGAGAGGCTCATTGTCAGTCTTGGAGATTACAGTTCCATGCACTTCGATGTTCTGGGCATGGAGAGATACTGTCATCATGAAGCAGAGCAGTATCGACAAGATTGTTTTTGTCATGATATAGTTAATAATTGGTTTTAAATATTATCGCTTTCGGTGTGACAAGGCAGATTGTTCATGGTCTATTTAGTTGTTGCCGGAAGCCGAAGATTGGCTGAAAGTCACGATGCAAAATTACAAGCGATAATATTGGAGAGTGAAAAATTGTGTTACATCCGATATTATTTTTTGAACAATGATACAAAATTATAATATTTTGAAACAATAGCAATAGGTTGTAACTCACTGATGTAGTTAAAAATGTGATTTAACAATGTGAAATTTGTTCCAATACAAATGAGAGTAGTAAAAAAAGCGCAACCCTCCGGGGCTGCGCGATGAAATAAAATTGCTATTAGAGACCGTGCGTGAAATGGAAAATTTAAGGCTATTTGCGTCAGCGGACAACTATCTTTTCCGACACATTTCCTTGCCGACGCACATAGATGCCCGGAGCGGCGCCACTGATGTCGACTTTCGTTCCCTGAAGATTATAGTAGATCACGGGGGCATCGGAAGATACCCCTGCTTCGATCTCTTCAATTCCTGAACGAGGGGCATTTGGTAGAGCAAAAGACATTTCGATGTATTCGTCCCTTTCTAATGAGAAGCCATCGGTGTAAGGGCGCACGAGCATCCGGCAATACCACTTGGCAGAAGCACTTTCTCCATCCTTAGTGATGAAGGATAGGGGCGATTCTTTCTCAGTCTCGAGAATTATGCAAAGATATGCAACGGGAAACTCCGTTTCGTCTTCATAATAAAACGTCCCGTCAATAAGATTGCTTCCGTCAAGAACGTAGGCGTCGGCAATCCAATAGGATTCACCCGGACTCTCCGTCACTCTTGCTCCAATAATTTTAACAGGGTATTTGCCGTCAGCGACTTCTGCTTTATCATCGACTGTGATTGTAACGGGACATCCAGAGTTGGCAAAGTCAGCAATTGTGAAAGAGCCGTCAGTATTTTCACTGATACTGGTGAATAAACTCTTAAGCTGCACGGACTCTTCGCCCTTGTGAAGGACACATAGAAATTCAGTGGCATCAGAAGCCCCGGACTGATCAGCAGCGGATAATCCCGGACAGGGTGATGCGTAGGCAGAAATGAATGTGGCAACAAAAAGTGAAAATCCTGAGCAAAATAATGTCCGTACGTTCATAATGATAAATTTATAAGTGTGAAATGTGAAGAATTGTAATCGCAAATATAGTGATAATTATCCCAAATGTTGCGATTAAATTAAAATTTTTTAAAATTTCACACTTCTACAGGATGATTTTTCCGTAAATATCCAAAAGTAAGCTGATCAGAATTCCTGTGCGGGTTATTTCTCAGAGGAGGGTGATCAGGGATGGAAGGTGATGGCGGATGAGGAGGGAGTGGCGGGGAGGAAGTAGCCGAGTGCGCGGGGTCCGGTGAACATGGCGGGACCGCTACTGTCGGCAGCGAGAGCCTGCAGGTAGTCGTACATGTCGCGTGATATGCTTACGACTGTGGCGGTGATGACATCGCCGTCGAAAAGGACAGTATCATCGTCCTCCTCGTCGGTGTCGCGGCGCGTGGTGAAGAATACCTCATAGACGGTGCCGTCAATTGCCGTATCGTCCTTTACGGTGTTCCACATGTACGCTTCGCCGTTGCGGTAGAGCCGAACCCAGTAGCAATTGCCTGGCGAGAGGGGATCGACGTCGGCGAAAGCTACCTGAAGGAGGGCTACCTGATCGTAAGGCATATTGATCCAGCTGAATTCAAGACCTTCGATGGTGACAGGCGGTTGCATCACAGCCTGAGAGGAATAGGTGGCGCCGTCGCGGATGACGTCAAGCTGATAGAGGTGACCTACTTCACCGGGAATTGCAGATGTGAAGTAGCCTTCGGAGTCGGGCGACAGGCAGATGGGGGAGGAGGATAGGGTGAGATCGGAGAGGGTGACCTGAGCGTCGGTGAGGAGTGTGAGGTCGAGAGGCTCGTCCATTGGTGTGGAAAGTCGGATGGCAACGGATGCTCCGGTGTCGGTGAGAGAGGCTTCGATGACAGTGAGAGGGGGGATGTGGTCGTAAGGAAGATGAAGTGTCTTCTCGCATGACGATAAGACAAGAGATAAGACCGCTGAGATGAGAATGCGGAGGATATGGCGGGAATAGGTGATTGGGTCAGGCATGGGCGGGATTCAGAAGGAAAGAGTGAAGGAAACTGACGGAATGACACCGAAAAGCGACTGCTGGACGGCGCGTGTGCCGGAGGGGGATGACGGGTCGTCCTGAAAATAGATTATAAAGGGATTGTAACGGCAGTAGGCGTTGTAGAGCCCAAAAGCCCATTGGCGGGTGAATCGAGCTCCGCGGCGGGTGTAGGTGGCGGATAGGTCGAGACGGTGAGTGGGGGGAGTGCGGTAGCCGTTGCGACGAGAGTAGTAATAGCACGTAGTGCCGCTGAGATCATACTTGACGTCGGGAGCGGTGAGCGGTTTGCCTGAGGCGTAGATCCAGGAAGCCGACAAATTCCAACGATCGTTCAGAGCGAAGATGGCTACGGCAGAGAAATCATTGCGGCGGTCATTGTTGGCGTCGAACCATCTGTCGTCGTTAATTCCCGGAACGCGTGACAGGGTGTGGGAGAGGGTATATGAAATCCAGCCGGTGAGTCGTCCGGTGTTCTTGCGCGCCATCAGTTCGATGCCGTAGGATCTGCCTCTGCCTCGTGCGATAAGCGATTCGAGATTTACGCCCGAGAACATCCCGTAGCCGTCGCGGAACTCGTAGATGTCGTGCATGTCCTTGTAATACAGGTCGGCACTCCAGTCGTAATCACCTCCGCTGACACCTCCGACATAGCCGACGGCATACTGGCGGCATCTTTCGGGACGAACGACGTCGGAGGTGATTGCATAGCGGTCGAAGGGGAAGGAGGTGGTGGAGGTGCGGAGGGAGTGGAGATTCTGGGAGGTGAGGGAAACTCCCGCCCTGACGCTGTGGATGTCGGAGAAAAAGTAACCGACGGAGATGCGAGGCTCAGGGGTGAACCACGTGCGGGGGGAAAAGTCGGGATAAGGCTCGTCAGTTGCCTCGAAACGATGGAAGGCGCTTCCGGAGAGTGCAGAGAAAGTGGAAACTCGCAAGCCGGCATCGAGGGTGAGGCGCGGGAGTGGTCTGCCTGAGTAGGAAATCCAAATGGCATTAGCCCAACCGGAACGCATCTCGATCTGACGGGTTTCGTTCACCTCCATCTCAGCAGACTTGACCCGAAATAACTCGGAACGTAGTCCAAATTCAAGAGACTGGGTAGGGGAGAGAACGAGGGTGGCTTTTTCGTTGACCGAATAGGTGTGGATAAACTCACGGACAAGCTGATCTGATTTCATCATGGTCATGTCCATGCGCGGATCATAATGATCAAGGGCTGCGGTGGTGAGGAAGGAGAGGCGGGAGGACGCGCGGGCAAACCAGTTGGCGGAGGCGCCGAGATTGCCCCAGTACATGCCCATGACGTTGTGGATCGCCATGTTGTCGCGTGCGGAGAAGAAAGAGACGTCGATATAGTCGGAGGCGCGGGGGATGAATCGGAGTTTTGCGGTGACGTCGTAGAAGTTCATGACCGTCTTGCGATATTTGGGAACCATCTGCAGAAATGCGTCGACATACGAGCGTCGGGCGGCAACCGCAAATGACAGTCGATCCCGAACAATCGGACCGGAAGCGGACAGTTTGGCAAGCAGAATGCCGATTGAAGCACTTCCGTGGTAATTTTCCATCTCCCCTGGCGAGAGAGAGGCGTCGAGAGCGGCGGATGAGGCGCCGCCGAATGATGCCGGGAGTGGACCTTTGAAGAGTGTGGCGCGGGAGAGTGCGTCGTCGTTGAACGTGGAAAATATGCCCATTACGTGGGCAGGATTGTAGAGCGTAATGCCGTCGAGGAGAATAAGATTGCGGTCGGATGTGCCTCCGCGGACTTCAAATCCCCCTCCTCCTTCGCCCTCGGAATGGACTCCAGGGAGGAGTGAGAGGGATTTTATGATGTCGGCTTCTCCGCCGAATGAGGGGGTGAGGGCGAGACGTGCCAGTTCGAGGCGTTCGGCGCCGAGCTGTGGGGCGGAGAGGCGGCGTAATGCCGGATTGTCGGAAATCACGACTTCCGATAGGGTGACGGATCCTATGGAATCAGGGGGTGACTGTCGTGAGACAGAAACGGAATCGACCGCACCTGCCGACATTGACAGAGCAGATACAACACAAAAACAGATGAATACTACACGGAATAAGCGCATAGATGAGGACGTAGAAACTGACCTGAATCAGTGGATAAGGCGGGGAGTGACTGCTCCTGACTGATGCTGGATGTCGATGAGATCGCTGTAGATAGATTCGGCAGTGACCTGTGCGGCAGAAGATTTTCCGAGCAGACGGCGCATGTCGGCGTAACCGTCGATCATCTCGTTGCGGCGGTTGCCTCCCGGAAGTATGGTCTCGAGTTCGGCGGCAACATTTTCGGGAGTGCAACGGTGGAATAGCAGTTCGCTCACGATCGGGCGTCCGGCGATCAGATTAGGAAGCGAGACCCAGGGGGTGCGGATGAGCGGACGGCCGAGCGTGTAGATAATGCGGGAGCCATTGTTGCGGTAGAGCACAACCTGAGGAGTGCCTATCAGGGCTGTCTCAAGGGTGGCTGTTCCGCTTGTGACGAGAGCGGCGATGGATGATGCGAGGAGCTCGAACGTGCAGTCCTTCACAACGGGAATATCTTCGGCGAAACGGTCATAATAATCAAGCTCAATACCCGGCGCCGCAGCAATGACGGGGGTCAGGTCGGGGAACCGCACCATCGCCTCAACCATTACAGGAAGATTCTGACGAATTTCGGCACGTCGGCTGCCCGGAACGAGAGCAACGATGCGAGAGTCGGCAGGGAGGTTGTGGGCGTAGCAGAATGTCTGCCTCGGGCTCATAATTTCGTCGAGACGGGAATCAACTTCCTCGACGGATGGATTGCCGGCATAGGTGATGTCGTAGTCGTGGCGGGCGTAGAACGGGACTTCGAAGGGGAGAATGGAGTAGAGATGGCGTACGAGGCGCTTGATGGACTTGACGCGATACTCTTTCCATGCCCACACTTTAGGTGAGATGTAGTAGTAGACGGGAATACCGAGCTTAGCAGCAGTCTTGGCGAGTTTGAGGTTGAACGACGGGTAGTCGACAAGAATCAGCGCATCGGGGCGCTCTTTCTCGATTGCGCGCCGTGCTGCCGAGAGATTGCCGAGGACTTTGGGAAGATGCCGCGCCACTTCGACGAATCCCATGAATGCCATGTCGCGGTAGTGGATGAGGGGATCATGACCTGCCTCGGCAGCCATAAGATCGCCACCGAGGAAAGTGAAACGGGCGTGGGAATCAACCTCACGCAGTGAGCGGATTAATGCGGCGGCGTGGATATCGCCCGACGCTTCGCCGACCGAAATGAAGTAATTCATGGCGCAAAGGTAAGAAAAAAAGATGAGATGGGGAAAAAGAAAGAGGCCGCGCGGAAAGCGCGACCTCTTTATGGAGTGTGTGAGAACCGGATCGGATTATGCCTTGGCAACGGTCTTGCCAGACTTGCGGCGACGATCGGTGAGGTAAGCCACGGGGGCAGCCACGTAGATGGTGGCGAGGGTACCGATGATCACGCCGAAAATCATAGCGAAGATGAAGCTGCGGAGGGAATCACCACCGAGCACGAAGATGCAGAGGAGCACGAGGAGTGTGGATCCGGATGTCATGATCGTACGGCTGAGGGTGGAGTTGATTGAGTGGTTGATGGTGGTGAAGAAGTCCTGCTTGGGATAAAGCTTGGTGTTCTCACGCACACGGTCAAACACAACCACGGTGTCGTTGATCTGATAACCGATAACGGTCAGGATAGCCGCGATGAACGTCTGGTCAATCTCCATTGCGAAGGGCAGAATACCCCAGAAGAGGGAGTAGAAGCCGATGATGGAGAATGCCGTGAATGCTACGGCAGCAAGAGCACCGAGCGAGAAGGCTACGTTGCGGAAGCGGAGAAGGATGTAAAGGAACATGGCGATGAGCGAGAGCACGACTGCGATGTAAGCGTCGTTGCGCATGTCGTCAGCCACGGTCGGACCTACCTTCTGCGACGAGAGGATACCCTGGGTCTCGTCGGTTGTGGAGAATTCCTCGGGTGTCATGCCGTCACGGAGCTCGGGAGCAAGAACCTTGAACAGCTTGCCAGTGATTTCGTCCTCGACGTCGGCAGCATCGTTGGTGATCTTATAGTTGGTGGAGATACGCACCTGGTTGCTGCTCTCGATAGTGATTACAGAAACAGAGGCGTCGGGGAACTCGGGTGCAAGCTTAGCCTGAAGCTCGGCGGTGTTGACAGGCTTGTCGAGCTTGACAACATAGTTGCGACCACCTGAGAAGTCGATACCCTGGTTGAGACCGCGCATGAAGAGGGATGCGATGACAACGATGATGAACACTCCGCAGACGGTGAAGGAAATCTTGCGCTGACCGAGGAAGTTGACGTGGGTGTTGACGAGGAAGTTGCGCGACAGCTTGGTGTCGAACGTAAGCTTCTCGAAGGGCTTGGACTTAGCACCGAGGATGAAGACGATGCGGGTGAGGTAGACTGCGGTGAAGAAGGAGCAGACGATACCGATGATGAGGGTGGTGGCGAAGCCCTTGATAGGACCGGTGCCGTAGAGAAGGAGGATGACGCCGGTGATGATTGACGTGAGGTTGGAGTCGAAGATGGCGGAGAATGCGTTGCTGTAACCATCGGCGATGGCTGTGCGGATGTTCTTGCCGGCACGAAGTTCCTCCTTGGTGCGCTCGAAGATAAGCACGTTGGCGTCGACCGCCATACCGAGGGCAAGCACGATACCGGCGATACCGGAGAGCGTGAGGACTGCCTGGAATGAGGCGAGGATACCGAATGTGAAGAAGAGGTTGCAGATCAGACCGAAGTCAGCCACAAGACCGGGGATGATGCCGTAGATGCAACCCATGAAGATCATGAGGAGGACGAGGGCGAGGATGAACGACATGAATCCAGCCTCGATAGCCTGCTGACCGAGCGAAGGACCGATCACCATGTCGGAGATGATGTCGACCTTGGCGGTCATCTTACCGCTCTTGAGGACGTTGGCAAGGTCCTGAGCCTCCTCGACGGAGAATCCGCCGGTGATCTGCGAGCGACCGCCTTCGATGGCGGTGTTGACGCGGGGGAAGGAGTAGACGTAGTCATCAAGCACGATCGCAACAGAGTTGCCGATGTTGTTGCCGGTGACACGAGCCCACTGCTTGGCGCCCTCGTTGTTCATAGTCATGGAAACGACGTTGCCCTGCAGATTGTCAAAGTCGCTTGTGGCGGCGATGACGCAGGAGCCGTCGAGTGCGGGCTTGCCGTTGTTGCTCTTGAGGGCGATGAGCTGATAAAGCTCAACGTTCTTGCCGTCGGCAGCAGGAACAACTTCGGGCTTCACGGTCCAGCGGAGCTTGAGGTTGGAGGGGAGAAGCTGCTTGGCATGTGCGGAAGCGAGCATCTGATCAACGCGGTCGCGGTTGGCGGAAGTGGCGTAGCCTACGATGGGCGATCCCTGATTGTCGACAGAAAGGACGTCGAAGAGAGCCACACCAGCGAAAGCTGAGTCAGCTGCGATAGCCTGGTTGAGACGGTTGAGGTCGTTGAAGATCTCGTTGCTCTTATATGTCTCGTAGAACTCAAGGTTGGCGGAGCGCTGGAGGAGCTCACGCACGCGCTGGTGCTCCTTGACGCCTGGAAGCTCGAGAAGAATCTGACCGTCCTTGCCCTGAAGCACCTGGATGTTGGGCGAAACGACACCGTAGGCGTCGATACGTGAACGGAGGACGTTGGTTGCAGAATTGTTGACGCGGTCCTTGACTTCGTCCTTGAGGGTGGAAGCTACAGCCTTGTCGTCGGCTCCGCGCTTGATGATTCCGTTGAATACTACGGAATAGTCGGCTGATGGATTAAGTTTGCGATATTCCTGAGTGAAAGTGCCGACATAGTCATCGCTGATGTGATGCCCGACGATAGAGTCGGTGTTAGCGATAGCGAGATCGAAATCAGGGTCGGGATCGGCGTTTTTCATCGAACGAAGGATGTCGGGCATTGAAACCTGAAGAATGACGTTCATACCGCCCTTGAGGTCGAGGCCGAGGCCTACACCCCATTTCTGCACTTCGTTGTAGTTGTAACCCATGTAGATGGGTTCCTTGCTGATGGAGTCGATGAAGGCTTTGTAAGCCTTGTTGTACTGTTCGGAGTTCACTCCGGCGTCGCCAGCGATCTTGGCAGCGTGGTCGGCTGCCTTGCCTTCATAGTGGTTGCTGACCACTGAGAAAGAAAGGTAGAAAAGACACACCAATACCAGGAAAACGGCGATTACACCGGCAATGATGCTACCCAAAGTTCCTTTGTTTTGCATGTGGTAAAGTTGGTAAATTATAACAGGTTTAGAAAATTCGATTATTTTTCAGCCTGCAAATATAGCTATTTACTTTGTCTTAAGCAAACAAAAACTTTTAAAAGGGGTAAAAAACGGCGTGGGGGAGGGGGATGGCGAGGGAAAGAGGTGGCGGGAGATCAGCGGGATGAGCGTCGGGCCTGGGACGCGAGGATGCGGTGACCGAGACGGCAGTAGAGGCATTTACGTGTCTCGCAGTAGGAGCGCCGGAGGCGTAGGAGTGCCTGTGAAGTGAATGCGTCGGGACAGGGGATGCCTGCGCGGGAGAAAAGAGCTACGATGGAGTTGCGCTCGGGGGCGAGCGCCTGAAGGATAGAGAAGGCGCGAGCCACGTGTGTGTCGGATCCCGTGGACTGACCGTAGGCGTGGAGGAGGGGAACTACGACATTGATGACGAGGAGATGGATGGAGGCGCGGGAGAGTGATGCGGGGGCGGAAACGGGAGCGCCGCTGAACGTGTAGTGTTCGTGCCAGAAGCCGGAAAGTCCGGCAGAGAACAGAGCGGCGGCTTCGTCGGGGGTGGTGACGGCGAGCAGGCGTGACATAAGGCGGAATCCTCCGTGGAGCATTGCGGCGAGCAGGGCGATGCGTCGGTGAGGAAAGTTCTGGGGGCGCATCCTCGACATTTTCCATCCGAGCGACTGCGGTTGCTGCAATCCGAACTTCGCGGCGTAGAACCGATAGTCGGTGACGAGTCGGGAGAGGTAGGGATGGGAGAGATCGGTGAGGGAGTCGAGCAACCCAGCCTGTCCGAAGAGGATGGCTTCAAGAGCGGGGAGAGAGTCGGAGTGCTTGCGGAGCGCGCGGAGGGGGAGGGAGAGGGCGAGGCGTTGGAAGGCATCGGCGTTGATACCGAATCCGAGGGCGCGTGCGAGGGTGACGTAGCACGTCTCCTCCCAGTCGCCGGTGAAGCGGGAGTGGAGCGAGAGGGCGCGGTCGGATTTCTCGTAGACGCGCTCGTAGGCGAGAGCGGAAATCCAGTCGTTGACGTAGATCGGGGGGATGGATGCGAGACGATCGGCACATGCAAGCTCGGATGCGGGATGATTGATCATGGCAGCGTAGCGGTCGGCGAAGTCGGGGGCACAAGGCATGATGAGCTGCGGGATGATCTCGGAAGAGCTGCCACGGCGGCGGACAGGCATGTCGTCGCGGTCCACGACGTGGAGAATTACGGAATCGTAGGCGGGGTCGGAGTCGTGGTGATGGCGGAACCAGTCGCTTGCGCGGACGTGGATCTCGACGTTGCCTACCCATGTGCGACCGTCGATGCGGATCTTGGCGTTGAAGAAGTCGGGTCCGGCGTCGGTGTTGAGCAGCCCCGGGTCGATGACCTGAACGACCCTGCCATCGACAGTGCGCATGTCGGGGGCGAGCCAAAGGCGATGCTGCCAGACGTATTGCATAAGACGCTCCATAGAAACAGGCGGGGCTTGGGGGTGAGACAAAACCGGTGAGAGAACTTCAACGCAAAGATAGTGAAATAAACGGAAAAAGCGGAAATTAAAATACTTTAACAAGCGAGTACCTGATAACGGCTCGTAAAAATAGTAATTTAGCGGACAGAAAAACCGGCAGCAAAAACGAGATGATAAAATAGAAATGGCAAAAGACCTATTTGAAAGATACCTCTGGATTCTTGAGATCATACAGCGATACGGGCGAGTGACCCGTCAGGAGTTTGATGCGCGGTGGGTGCGTTCGAAGTTTGGTGACCGCGGACCGCTCCCTCGCCGTACGTTCTACAACTACCGCCAGGCGATCGCCGACCTCTTCAAGGTGGAGATCATGTATGACCCGACAACATTCGAATACTACATAGAGGATGAAAGCCGCCATCATGAAGCCGTGACCAACTGGCTCCTGAACGCTTCGGCGGTGAATGACGTGCTGAGCGACTCGCGGGAGATAGCGGGCCGAGTGTTCCTGGAGGATGTGCCATCGGCACGTGAATATCTGCATGTGGTGATGGATGCCGTGAAAGAGAATCATCCGGTGAAATTCGACTATGCGCCGTACACGCGTGTGAATCCGAAGCGCGGCGTGGTGGTGGAACCGTACTTTCTGAAACTATTCAAGCAACGGTGGTATCTGACGGGACGTAATGTAGATGACAACGCAATCAAGACGTACGCGCTCGACCGTATGCTGGGCGTGAAGCTGCTGAGCGAAAAATTCGAGATGCCAGAGGACTTTGACGCCGAATCATTCGTTGCCGACTCCTTCGGCATCATCTTCAATCAGGGTGAGGTGAAGCGCGTGACGCTGAAGGTGGAAAGCCGCCAGGCAAAATATCTTCGCGCACTCCCGCTGCATCCGAGTCAGGAAGAATTCATGCACGATTCGTTCTCCCTCTTCCATTACCGGCTGCGACTGACTCCCGACTTCGTGCAGGAGCTGCTGTCAAAGGGTCCACAGGTGACGGTGGTGGAGCCGCCGGAGCTGAAGGCAATGGTGGTGAGCCAGCTTAAGGAAGCCCTTGCCAACTACGAATCAGATAACAAATGACGGATACGAGGGGCTGACACAATAAAGAAAGGCGCACGCGCGTTAATACTACATCATGATACAGACAATAAGACCAATCAGACACATACTCGCCGCGGCAGCAATGACGATAGCGGCGACGTGGGGCGCATCGGGCGAAACGCTGAGCCGGGAAGCTTTCTCCTCCATCGGACAGGAGACCGCTGTGAAAGCTCCAGCCGACAGCAGCGCCACAGTAATGACGATCGACGGCACCGACATCAGTCTTGCCGATTACCTCTACCTTTACAACAAGAACCGCGACCAGCAGCTGACTCCCATGAGCCGCCGCGACTATCTGGATCTCTTCGTGCTCTACAAACTGAAAGTGGCAGAAGCGCGCGAGCAGGGTCTCGACACAACCGCCGCCTTCGTGAACGAGCTTAAGGGCTACCGCCGCCAGCTGTCATTGCAGTACATTCCCGAACGGCGTCTTCGCCAGATCGCCAAATCCGGAGGCGGCCGCATCACTTACTTAGCCATAGACAGGGAATGTGACAGCCTTGAAGCCGCGGAACCCGCTTATCGCCGCCTGCTTGAAGAATACCATGAAGGAATGCTTCTCTTCGAGATCAGCGACAGGATGGTGTGGCAGCGCGCGCGTGACGACCGTGACGGAATGACCGCCTTCTACGAGTCCAACATCGATTCATACAAATGGGACGAACCCCGCATCAAGGGCTACGTGATCTGGACCGAAAATGACTCGACGGCACAGGCTGTGGCGGTGACGGTGAACACACTTGCCGACACCGATGACATGGAAGCCGTGAAAGAGATCAGGAAGCGGCACGGGCGCCGCGTGAAAATCGAGCACTACCTCGTGAAGCGTGGAGAGAATCCGTCAATCGACGCCCTCTATGCCGGCAAGCCGGCGTCAGGACCTGAAAAACGCTGGACCCATGGCGTGGCAATGCGCCTGAGACTCGTGGCACAGCCTGAGGGAATAGCCGACGTGAGGGGGAAACTGACAAATGACTATCAGGAATATCTCGCCAAAAACTGGGAGACGGCGTTGCGCCGCCGCCACACGGTGATGGTGGACTACAACGTGCTCGATGAAGAATAAAATTCTTATAAGCCTTGCGGCGCCAATAATGCTGCTGAGCGCCGGCTGCCACAAAGACCCGACGGGGATGAAGGTGGGTGACGGTACAGCCGTGGCGCGTGTAGCCGACGACTTCCTGACCGTGGACGAGGTGAAAGCCGCAATCCCTGCAGGCGTGACCGGAGAAGACTCGCTGACCATAGCGAGAGCCTACATGCGCAACTGGATAGAGGAGCATCTGATCGGTCGCATCGCCGTGAAAAATATCCCGGACATGGCTGAGATAGACAGAATGGTGAATGACTACCGCAACCAGTTGATAATGTGGGAATACAGACGCCGGATGTACGAAGAGAACGAGGGCGACATGAATTTCAGCCGCGAGGCGGTGGATGCCTACTACGTGCGTCACCGCGACGAACTGAAACTGCAGCGTCCCGTGGTGAAGGGCATTTATCTCAAGGTGCCCGATGACAATCCCAATCTCGCCATGATCAAGCGGCTCTACCGATCGCGCAAGACTGACGACATCGACAAGCTTGAGAAACTGCTGCAGGGCGTGGTAGCCTACGATCATTTCCGCGACCGCTGGGTGGACTGGGGACAGGTGGAGCAGCGTATTCCATTGGATGAGCTCGATGCCAACCCCGACGCATACCTCGCCAGCC
The DNA here is from genome assembly GCA_947176235.1 of uncultured Bacteroidales bacterium. GTDB lineage: Bacteria > Bacteroidota > Bacteroidia > Bacteroidales > Muribaculaceae > CAMWPM01. The sequence continues at coordinate 57,874 of CAMWPM010000004.1, forward strand.
ATGATTTCATAGAAACGAGCACCGACGGATTCACATATCTGCTCGACATTTCCGACAAGGCGATGACCGGCACCACGATGCCCATAGACTATGCCCGCGGCTACATTCAGGACGCGCTTACCCGCGAGAACCGACTCAATTACGACCGCAGGCTTATACGCCAGCTCTACGAGGACGCCCTGAATGACGGCGATGTGGAAGTGGGAGAGTAAATTATTTTTCTCCCTTTTTTAAGGAAAGGTTGGGGAAAAGGAAATAAAGTTGTAACTTTGGGGGGACAATGAAATCAATCTGCATGAAAATGGCGCTTGCAGCTGTCGTGACGGCTGCGCTCACCGGTTGCGGAAACCGGGGAAACGCCGCTGCGTCGACTGTCGGTCCTGAATCGAGACAGCCTCAGGAAAATTCTGCCGGGAAGGTGACATTCGACGCCGACTCGGCATTCAAGTATGTGAAGGCACAGACCGATTTCGGACCCCGCGTGCCCGGCACTGAAGCCCATCGCCGCTGCGGCGCGATGCTCGCCGCCGAGCTGAAACGCCTGGGCGCGGACACGGTGCTGACGCAGGAAGCCACAGTGACAGCTTTTGACGGCACCCGGCTGCCGATCGTCAACATAATGGGGCGCTTCAATCCGGAAGCTCCGATGAGAGTGCTTCTGGCGGCACACTGGGATTCGCGTCCGTGGGCTGACAGCGAGGAGGACGAGACCGCACGCCTGAAACCGATAGACGGTGCAAATGACGGAGCCAGCGGCACGGGAGTGCTGATGGAAGTGGCGCGACAGCTTGCCTCGAATCCTCTACCCGCCGGACTCGGCGTGGACATCCTGATGGTGGATGCCGAAGATTACGGGACTCCGTCGGACAGCCCGCGACAGGATGAGGATTCATGGTGTCTGGGTACACAATATTTCATCGAACACATGCCTTATAAGCCTACTCAGCTGCCGATCTACGGCATAGTGCTCGACATGGTGGGAGGGCGCGACGCGAAATTCCATCGTGAATATTTCTCGCAACGACTTGCCTACCCCGTGGTGAACCGGGTGTGGGCGGAGGCAATAGCCGCGGGGTATGGCGACCGCTTCATCAACAGCACCGGCGGGGCTATTACCGACGATCATATCTATCTGAATAAAGCGGGTATTCCCACCATCGACATCATAGAGAACGATAACGAGCTTACAGGATCTTTCAACCCGACCTGGCATACGCTCGACGACACAATAGAAAACATCGACCCGGCGACGCTCGGCGTGGTGGGGCAGACGGTGCTCAATACAATCTACAATACAAAGAAATGACAATAAACGAGACACAGGACGAGATAATCGAGGAATTCAGCGAGATCGATGACTGGATGGACCGCTACGCCTACATCATCGACCTCGGCAACGCGCTGGAGGGTGTGGACGAATCCGTAAAGACCCCCGACCACCTGATCGAAGGATGCCAGAGCCGTGTGTGGCTTGACGCAAAGCTGACCGACGACGGGAAGGTGGAGTACGCAGCCGAGAGCGACGCCATCATAGTGAAGGGCATCATATCGCTGCTGATAAAGGTGCTTTCGGGCCACACGCCTGATGAAATACTCGGCGCCGACCTCTATTTTATTCCGAAAATCGGGCTCTCAGAGCATCTGTCGCCGACGCGCAGCAACGGATTGCTGGCGATGGTGAAGCAGATGCGGCTTTACGCGCTCGCCTTCAAGGAGCTCCAGGAGAAGAACAAGGCATGAAAAACTAATATTCACAAATAAAACCAATCATCAGTCATGTTTAAAAATCAACCGGCAGGCCTCTACGTGCTATCGCTCGCCAACACAGGCGAACGCTTCGGCTACTACACCATGCTTGCCATCTTCCTGCTCTTCCTGCAGGCAAAGTTCGGACTGGACGCCACGGTGTCGGGTCAGATCTATGCGGGCTTCCTTGCCCTGGTCTATTTCATGCCTCTCATCGGCGGCTGGGTAGCTGACAAATGGAGCTTCTCGAAGTGTGTGGTGACGGGTATCGCAGTGATGTTTGCCGGCTACGCCATCATGTCAATTCCGACCGACATCCGCTCCACATCGTCGCTTGTGATCCTTGTCGGCGCGCTCATTCTTATCGCCGCGGGTACGGGACTGTTCAAGGGCAATCTCCAGGTAATGGTAGGTGACCTCTATAATGAAGCGAAGTACAGCGGACAGCGTGACGCCGCCTTCTCTCTCTTCTATATGGCAATCAACATCGGCTCGATGTTTGCGCCGATGGCAGCTACGGCAATGTGCAACATGGCATTGAAAGCCAAGGGGCTGACCTACGTGTCATCACTTCCGGCACTGTGCAACGCCTATCTTGACGGCGCCACCGACAAGGCGCAGGAAATCGCCACGATCGCTTCAGAAAACGGCATGGCAGCAGGCGCCGACATGGCTGAATGGGCAAACAATTACATCACGACCCTTACGACGGGCTACTCCTACGCATTTGCGATCGCGTGTGGTTCGCTGATAGTGTCGTTCCTCATCTACTTCCTCGGCCGCAAGACCTTCGCCCACATCATCAAGGACAAGAAGGCTCCGGCAGCTGCCGCCAAGGCAGGCAACGCCGCTCCGGTGAAGGAACTTTCGGCAGCGCAGACGAAGCAGCGAATCGTAGCGCTCCTGCTGGTGTTTGCGGTGGTGATCTTCTTCTGGATGGTGTTCCATCAGAACGGAGCCACGCTGACCGAATTTGCGAAGAGCTGCACCAACCCCGAGGCATCGGGCTGGACCCGCATCGGCTTCAACGTGTGGGCACTGCTGAGCATAGCCGTGGGCGTGTATGCCGCCTTCAACCTGTTCCAGAGCAAGGGCACCGTGAGCCGTGTGGTCTCGGTGGTGCTTCTCGGTCTGGTGGCATGGGCTCTCTGCTATTTCTACAACAGCACTCCTGATCCGCTGCAGGGCATTCAGCCACAGCAGTACCAGCAGTTCAATCCCTTCTATGTAGTGGCACTGACGCCGTTCTCGCTCGCCATCTTCGGCTGGCTCGCCAAGAAAAAGAAGGAGCCTTCGGCACCGCGCAAGATCGGCTACGGCATGATCATGGCAGCCGTGGCTTACGGGGTGATGGCTATCGGCTCGCTTGCAATCGTAGGCACACAGGCATCCGTGTCGCCCAACTGGCTTATCTCGACGTATCTGCTTCTGACGTTTGCGGAGCTTCTGCTGTCGCCTATGGGCATATCGTTCGTATCGAAGGTGGCTCCTCCGAAGTACAAAGGCTCGATGATGGGCGGATGGTTTGCCGCAACTGCCATCGGCAACTATCTCGTGTCGATCCCGATGCTGCTCTGGGGCAAGATCTCGGTGATGGCACTATGGTGCATTCTCATCGCTATCTGCCTTGTGTCGGCTCTGTTCATCTTCTCCATCATGAAGAAGCTTGAAGCCGCTACGTCCGATGATGCCGAGCCGGCATCGATCGAGAATGTGGAGGATGATGCAATCTGATAGCCCGTGACATCGAAATAACGACGAAAGCAATCAAACGAAATCAGATATTTCAATTCCAATGTATATTTGCAATCGGAAGCCGTTGCCCGTGAGGGTGGCGGCTTTATTTTTTTGTAAAAACGGCGCCTGACGAGGACCGTCGTGATATCCGAGCGGTGAAAATTATGACATTTTGAGGCAAAAAGAGATAAAAATCAGGGATTTTGATTGACATTTAAATAAATTTGCTTAACTTTGAGAACAAACATATTTTTAAATTTAACTAATCAATCAATTATGAAAAAATTCATCGCTGAAGGCGTGGGCACAATGTTCCTCGTCCTGCTTGCTTGCGGTAGCGCCGTCCTGGCGGGTCCGCACATCGGAGTACTCGGAATCGGTCTTTGCTTTGGGCTCGTGCTCGTGTGTCTGTGCTATTGCATCGGCAACATTTCAGGCTGCCACGTTAACCCCGCAGTATCATTCGCAATGCTTATCGCCGGCAAGATGACCGGCAAGGATTTCATCGGTTACGTAGTGGCACAGCTTATCGGCGCTACGATCGGTGCAGGCTTCCTCTACTGGTTTGTGGACATGGCTCCGGAATATGTGTTCGGTGGCGTGACCGGCACGAACAATCTCGCAACAAACGTGCTTCAGCCCGGTGCAACCAGCGGCATGGCACTCTTCGCCGAGATTCTTCTCACGTTCTTCTTCGTGATGGTGATCCTGGGCGCCACCGATTCGAAGCTCGGCTTCGGCAAGTTTGCCGGTCTGGCTATCGGTCTGGCACTCGGACTGGTGAATATCGTAGGTATTCCCGTTGATAACTGTTCGGTGAACCCTGCACGTAGCTTCGGTCCGGCAGTATTCTCACCCGACGCATGGGGCGACATGTGGATCATGGTGGTTGGCCCGCTCGTTGGTGCCGCTATCGCCGTTCTCTGCTGGAAGGTCGTTTCGGGCAGTAAGGCAGGTGTGGAATAATCCCCACCCGAGTAAAATATCGAAAACTCACGAATTGACTGTGTCTTGGCTGAACAATATTTGTAACACGGTTGTTACATTATCAAAAGCCAGTAATCAGGTCGGGCATCGAGCCCGGAGGATCGAAATCCTCACAATGATATCAGCTAAGGGTGTTGGAAGTTGACACCACTTGAAGCTCGGCCAAGGCGACAGAAACAATATCTCTTGAACGAAAAAACCGGTGAATCGGTGACGCTGCAGCGCACCAGTCACCGGTCTTTTTTTTTGTTGAGAGTTGAGAGTCGAGAGTTGAGAGTTGAGGGTGGAGAGTTGAGGGTGGAGAGTTGAGGGTGGAGAGTTGAGGCTCCAAGGCTATAACGCGCCCCTGCTGCAAGCGCTAAAGCTGTGTCGCGGCATAAGGCGTGTAGAAAAAGAGGGGCGCCGGTCCGTGGAATGGATGGCGCCCCGTGGTGGTGTGAGGTTCTTTTCCCTATGTCGGTGATTATTCGAGGTCGACGGTTGTGGCTACGATTCGGTTGTTGTTGAGGCGGATGAATGCCACGATCTCGTCGCGCACGTCGCCGGGGCGTACATCGTTCTCGACGCGCTGCAGGGCGTTGAACACGGATGTGCCGCTCTGATAGATGTGGCGGTAGGCTTTGGCTACGTCGTCGATTGTCTCTTCGTCAAATCCGCCTTTGCGCATCACGTAGGCGTTGATGCCGAAGTAGGTGGCGGGATTGTGGGCGATGATCACATAGGGGGGGACGTTGCCGGTGATGCGGCATCCACCTTTGATGAGCACCCATTTGCCGACTTTGGAGCCTTCGTGAAGGATGCAGTTGGATGACAGGATGGTGTTCTCATCGACTTCGACGCCGCCGCCGAATGTCGCTCCGTTGCCGATCACGTCGTTGCCTTTGATGCGGCAGTCGTGGCCGATGTGGACGTTAGCCATGATGAAGCAATCGTTGCCGATAACGGTGCCTTCGTCGGATGAGAATCCTCGGTTGATGATTACGTGCTCGCGGATGACGTTGTTGTCGCCGACGGTGCAGAATGAGGGCTTGCCTTTCCAACGGAAGTCCTGGGGATCGGCACCGACGATGGCTCCCTGATAGATGCGGTTGCCGCGACCGATGCGTGTGCCGCGGATGATGCTTGCGTAGGGCATTATCTCACAGCCGTCGCCGATCACGACGTCGGCGTCGACAAAGGCGAATGGATGGATGGTGACGTTCTCGCCGATACGGGCGGAGGGGTCGACATGAGCTAATGGGCTGATCATAGCGTTGGGGAATTTACATGGATGGATTTAAAGTGAGGGGAATAATCAGTCTTCTTCGATTCCACCGCCACCAAGCGACTGGTAGACGTTGATGACTGACTGGGACTGGGTGAGGCGGCAGTTGATGAATGACATCTGAGCCTGCAGAAGTCCTGTCTGTGAAGTGAGCACCTCAAGATAGGTTGAGGATCCGGCGGCGAAGAGCTCGGCGGTGTAATCGACAGCTTTCTCAAGGTCATCGACTTGCTTGGCGAGGAGTCCGGCTTTCTCACGGTTCTTCTCGTAGGAAGTGAGCGCGTTGGATACGTCGGCTGAAGCGCTGAGGAGCTTGTAACGGAAGGAGTTCATCGCCTGTTCCTGCTGTGCGCGTGTGGCTTCGAGGCGTGCGATGTTCTGGCCGCGTGCGAAGAGGGGAAGGGTGAGCTGTCCGGCGAGCTGTGTGAACCATTCGGCGGGATTCTTGATCATGGAGCCGAGGAGGTTGGTGAAGCCCATGTTGGCGTTGAGCGAGATGGAGGGATAGAATGCGGCGCGGGCGGAGTTGGTGGCGTAGTAAGCCACAGCAACGGCGCGCTCGGCGGCACGGACGTCGGGACGGTTGGCAAGCTCGACCATGGGGATGCCTTCGCGTACGATCTCAGGGATGTTGAGGAATGCACCGGCGGGAATCTCCCACATGCGGGGGGATTCGTTGAGGAGGAGTGAGAAGGTGTTGTTGGCTTCTTCGAGGCTGACTTCGAGATCCTTGATCTGGGCGAGAATGCTGTAGTAGTTGGCTTCGCTCTGCACGACGGCTGCCTCTGTGGTGCGTCCGGCTTCCTTGTAGTCGCGCATGGTGGCTACGTTCTGCTTCCAGATCTCGGCAGTGGAGCGTGTGAGCTGGAGCTGGCTCTCGAGGGATGAGATGGCGTAGTAGCAGTTGGCTACGCCACCGATGATCTGGGAGCGTACAGCCTGACGGTAGTCCTTGCTCTGCGCGTAGGATGCTTCGGCGGATCGCTTGGAGTTGAGAATCTTGCCGAATACGTCGACTTCCCAGCTTACGGCGAGGGGAATCTGGTAGGACCAGGAGAAGTCGCTGTGGGCGTAGGATGCACCGGCGCCGTTGGGGGCGAGGGTGACGGAGGGGAGGTAGGAAAGGCGTGCGCCCTTCATATTGGCGTGGGCAACGTCGACGTTGAGCTTAGCGTTGAGGTAGTCGACGTTGTTGTCGAGCGCGCGGGTGATGTAGGAGGCGAGGACGGGATCGGTGTAGACTGCCTGCCAGGGGAGATTGCCGAGTGCTTCGGGGTTGCGCTCGGCGTCGGCTGCCTCGACAAACTGGCGGGTCAGCTCGTCGGCGTCGCCGCTCTTAAGGTCAAATTTCTTGTAGATGTTGCAGCTCGCGAGCAGCAGTAGGGATACTGCTGCCGAGAGCACAACGGTGGATGATTTTATGGGATTCATGACGGATGAACTGATGGGGATTACTTGGAGTACTGAACGATCTCGCTTTCGATGCCTCCGTTGTCGGTGTCCTTCCACTTGAGGGGCGAAACCTTCTCCTGAATGAGCTGGAAGACAACGAAGAGGGCGGGCACTACGAACACCTGGAGAATCATGCCGATAAGCATACCGCCGATTGAGCCTGTGCCGAGTGCACGGTAGCCGTTGGCGCCTGCACCGGTGGCAAACATCAGAGGCAACAGACCGATGATCATGGCGAGCGAGGTCATGAGGATGGGTCGGAGACGCGCGGTGGCTCCGGCGATTGCCGAGTTGACCACCGACATGCCTGTGCGACGACGCTCAAGTGCGAACTCGACGATTAGAATCGCGTTCTTGGCGAGAAGACCGATAAGCATGATGAGGGCGATCTGGAGGTAGATGTTGTTGGAGATTCCGAAGATGTCGGCGAAGATGAATGTGCCCATGAGTCCGAAGGGAATCGAGAAGATAACGGAGAAGGGCAGGATGTAGCTCTCGTACTGAGCGGATAGGAGGAGGTAGACGAAGAGCAGGCAGAGACCGAAGATGATTGCGGTGGTGTTGCTGCCGCTTGACTTGCCTTCCTCACGGGTCATACCGGCATACTCGTAGCCGTAGCCGGAGGGGAGAGTCTCGGCTGCCACGCGTTCGATGGCAGCAAGGGCGTCGCCGGAGGAGTAGCCGGCGGCGGGGTTACCGCTGACGGAGATGGACTGGAACATGTTGAAGCGGTTGAGAAGGTCGGGACCGTAGACTTTGGTGAGAGTGACAAAGTTGGACAGCGAAGCCATCTCGGAGCCGTTGCGGATCTTGATGGAGGCGAGGGTCTCGGGGCTTACGCGTGCTTCGGGGTTAGCCTGCATCATTACGCGGTAGATCTTACCGAAACGGTTGAAGTTGGATACGTACATGCCACCGTAATAGCCCTGCATGGTGGAGAGGATGGTGGCGGGGCTGATGCCTGCCTGCTTAGCCTTGGCGGCGTCGATGTCGACGAGGTACTGGGGGAAGGTGGGGTTGAAGGTGGTGTATGCCATCTGGATCTCGGGCTGGGCGTTGAGCTGAGCGAGGAATCCCTGGACGACGGCGAAGAAGTCGTTGATATTGCCGCCGGTCTTATCCTGCATCTTGATTTCAAAACCGTTGGTGACGGAGTAGCCGGAAATCATCGGGGGTGCGAACACGACGACGCGTCCGTCCTTGATCATTTGGCTACAAGCACCGTAGATGCGGGCGAGGACGGCTTCGGATGAGTGCTCCTTGCCGGGACGGTCCTTCCAGTCCTTGAGCTTGATGATGAATGTGCCGTAGGTGGCACCGGCGCCTGCAATGAAGCTATAGCCTGAGATCATCTGGCTGTACTCGACTTCGGGGTTGGACTCGATGATCTTGTCGACCTGCTCGAGGGTGGCTACGGTGCGTTCCTGTGATGTGCCGGGGGGCATGTCGAGCATACAGAAGAGTGTACCGGTATCCTCGTTGGGAACGAGGGCGGTGGGGGTGATGCTCATGAGCCAAACGAGAACTACGGTGGCAACGACTACGGTGCAGAAGGAAGTGATCTTATGGTTGATGAACCATCCGGTGACTTTCTTGTAGAAGCGGGTGAGTCGGTCGAATCCTTTCTCAAAACCGGCGTGGAAGCGGGGGCTGAAGATGCCCATGATGGTGATGATCGCCACGATGACCGCGATGACGAGCTTGAGGATGTTGTCGAAGCTGTACCAGCCGAGAATCATGAAGAGGATGGTGGCGCAGAGGAACAGTGCGGTGACAAGCGGGGGGAGGTTGAGTTTCCATGACTTGCCGTAGCGCTGCTTGACTGCCTGCCCGGCTGCTTTATAAGCGTCAGCCATGCGCTCGCCGAGTTTCTTGTCGGGCTCTCCTTCGGCTTTGTGCGGCTTAAGGAACACGGCACAGAGGGCGGGGGAGAGCGTCAGGGCGTTGAGCGCGGAGATGCCGATGGCGATCGCCATTGTGAGACCGAACTGACGGTAGAACACGCCGGTGGTGCCTGACATGAATGACACGGGGATGAACACGAGCATCATGACGAGGGTGATGGAGAGGATGGCTCCGCCGATCTCGCTCATGGCATCGATGGATGCCTTGCGTGCGCTCTTGTAGCCGACGTCGAGCTTGGCGTGGACGGCTTCGACCACCACAATCGCGTCGTCGACCACAATGGCGATGGCGAGCACGAGAGCGGAGAGGGTGATGAGGTTGATGGAGAAGCCGATGAGGTTCATGAAGAAGAATGTGCCGATAAGAGCCACGGGGATGGCGATAGCAGGGATGATGGTGGACCGCATGTCCTGAAGGAATACGTAGACCACGAAGAACACGAGGATGAATGCCTCGATGAGGGTCTTGATCACCTCGTGGATCGACGCTTCAAGGAAGTCGTTGTTGTTCATGGGGATGGCGAAGGCGAGACCTGCGGGGAGGTCCTTCTTCATGTCGTCGACCACTTTCAGACAGTCCTTGATGATCTGAGTGGCGTTGGAACCGGGGGTCTGGAACACCACGGACATGGTGCCGGTCTTTCCGTTGAGCTTGTTGGAGTATCCGTAGGTCACGCGACCGAGCTCGATGTCGGCAACGTCGCCGAGGTAGAGGACTTCGCCGGTGGGCTTAGCTGAAACGACGATCTTCTCAAATTCCTCGGGAGTGGTGAGACGGCCTTTGTACTTGATGGTGTACTGGAAGCTCTGGTTGCCCTGCTCGCCGAATGCACCGGGGGCAGCCTCGATGTTCTGCTCGGCGAGGGCGTTGGATACGTCGGACGGCATGAGGTGGTACTGAGCCATTACGTCGGGGCGAAGCCAGATGCGCATGGAGTAGTCGGCACCGAAGTTCATCACGTCACCTACGCCGGATACGCGCTGGAGGGCGGGGATGATATTGATCTTATTATAGTTGTCGATGAACTCCATGGTGTACTTGCCGGCTTCGTCGTAGAGGGCGATACCGAGAAGCATCGATGTCTGACGCTTCTGGGTGAGCACGCCTACGCGGGTCACTTCGGCAGGAAGGAGGTTCTGGGCTTTAGCCACGCGGTTCTGGACGTCGACTGCAGCCATGTTGGGGTCAAAGCCTTGCTCGAAGTAGACGGTGATGGTGGCGCTACCGGTGTTGGTGGCGGTAGATTCCATGTGGGTCATGCCTTCGGCGCCGTTGATCGACTCCTCAAGGGGCGCGATGACGGAGTTGAGCACCGCCTGGGCGTTGGCACCGGTGTAGGTGGTGCTGACACTGATCGTTGGAGGCGCGATATCGGGGAACTGGGTGACGGGGAGTGAGACGAGTCCGATAAGTCCCAGCAGCACGATGAATATCGAGATCACCGTGGAGAGCACGGGTCGGTTGATAAAATTGTCGAGTTTCATTGCTGACGGTTAATACTGTAAAAGCAATCAGAAATATGAATGAGGTTGAAAAAGATGACGGAGAGGGGGAACGACGGCTGTATTACTGCTGCGGGGCTGCCTGAGCCTGCTGTGCTGCGAGGGCTGCCGCATCGACGGGGACTATCTCCATGCCGTCGCGGAGCTTGTTGCCGACGCCTTCAACGGCGATACGCTGTCCGGGCTTGAGACCGGAGGTGACGATGAACGTCTGGCCGTCGGAGAGCGAGCCTACGGTGATGGGCACTGAGGTGACGCGGTTGCTGTCGTTGACCACGTAGACGAAGCGGCGGTCCTGCAATTCGAATGTGGCTTTCTGAGGGATGATGATGACGCTGTCCTGACGGTTGGGGAGCAGGATCTGACCGGTGGATCCGGAGCGGAGCATGCCGTTGGTGTTGGGGAAGAGTGCGCGGACGCTTGCGGCACCGGTGGTGTTGTCGATCACGCCGGATACGGTGGCAACCTTGCCGGGGAGGGGATAGAGAGTGCCGTCGGATAGGCGGAGCTGCACGGCAGGCATCGATGCGATGCGCTGGTCGAGGGTGGCGTTGCCGCCGTCGGTGAGGTCGAGGAGGTCACGCTCGGTGAGGGAGAAGTAGGCGTAGACTTCGCTGTTGTCGCTGACGGTGGTGAGTGGCTGCATCATCGAGGGGGATGCGAGGGAGCCTTCGCGGTTGGGGATCGTGCCTACTACGCCGGCGCTGGGAGCTGTCACCACGGTGTAGGCAAGATTCTTGCGGGCGGTTGTGAGTGCTGCCTCAGCCTGAACGAGCTGCGCGCGAGCCTGCTCAAGGGCGTTCTTTGCGAGCTGGTTCTCGTAGTCGGAAATGATGTTTTTGTCGCGGAGATGCTGCTTGGAATCGGCGGTGAGCTGAGCGGACTGGAGTGCGGTGCGTGCGGCGTTGACTGCAGCCTGAGCCTGATCAACGGCAGCCTGGAACTGCACCTGGTCGAGAGTGAAGAGCACCTGTCCCTTGCTTACGCGCTGACCTTCGTCAACATGGACTTTGGTGATGAAACCGCTTACCTGGGGACGGATTTCGATGTCGGTGTATCCCTTGATGGTGGCGGGGAACACGTTGTTGAGGTCGGAACTGCCGAGTTCCACTGTCTGTGTGGCGATCTGGGGCGCAGGCGCCTGCATGCCCTGCTGGTTGCCCGATTTGCCGCATGACGTGAGGAGGGCGGCTGAGAGCGCGATGACGCTGAGCGTCGACAAAGCGATGGTCTTCATTGCGATGTAGTTGTCTTTATTACTGGTAATTGTTATTATGTTGCGGTTATTGGAAAATCACGTGGTGAAAAACAATCTTTTTTATTCGGGTGGCTTGTGAGCCTTTGGCGCGGAGGATGACCTGCGTCGAGGCTTGAATCCCTGAGGATGTGACGAAATGTCCGGTCTCGTTTCAATCTGCAAAATTACTTATTTTTTTTCAATAGAAGTGTCGGTGAAAATGGAATAATTTGACAAAACACCCTTTATGTTGGTAAAAAATTCCATATTATTTTTTTGAAGAGATGTAAAAAATAAGATTATGGAATTTTTTGGGACGTCGGCGAAAAAGTTGTAAATTTGTGGACGTAACGACGGGGCTGCCACGTCCGGCGTCATAGTCATCGAATTCTACTAAAATCTATAATATACATCCAAATCAACCCCTTTTTATGGCAACAAAACCGTTCCACTATCAGGAGATGTTCCCGATGTCGAAGGACACGACGGAATATTATCTCCTCACCAAGGACCACGTGAGCGTAGAGAAGTGCGGCGACCGCGAGATTCTCAACATCGCTCCTGAAGCCCTGACGCTTCTCGCCCGTCAAGCCACTCACGACAACGCCTTCATGCTCCGCCGCGAGCACAATGAGATGGTGGCTAAGATCCTCCACGATCCGGAAGCGAGCGACAACGACAAGTACGTAGCGCTCACGATGCTCCGCAACGCCGAAATCGCAGCCAAGGGCACCCTTCCTTTCTGCCAGGACACCGGCACAGCCATCATCATCGGCAAGAAGGGTCAGAACGTCTACACCGGAGGCCATGACGAAGAACTGCTGAGCAAGGGCGTCTACGACACCTACACACAGAATAATCTCCGCTACAGCCAGAACGCTCCCCTCAACATGTACGACGAGGTGAACACCGGCTGCAACCTCCCCGCCCAGATCGACCTCTACGCCGTTGACGGCGACGAATACAAGTTTGTCTTCGTGGCAAAGGGTGGCGGCTCCGCCAACAAGACATATCTCTATCAGGAGACGAAAGCCATCATCAACCCCAAGACTCTCGTGCCGTTCCTCGTGGAGAAGATGAAGACCCTCGGCACTGCGGCATGTCCTCCCTATCACATCGCATTCGTGATCGGCGGCACATCGGCTGAGATGAATCTCGCCACCGTGAAGAAGGCTTCAATCAAGTACTACGACAACCTGCCCACCCATGGCAACGAGTACGGTCACGCTTTCCGCGACGTAGAGCTTGAGAAGAAGCTTAAGGAGGAATCGGAGAAGATCGGACTCGGCGCCCAGTTCGGCGGCAAATATTTCGCCCACGACATCCGTGTGATCCGTCTGCCCCGTCACGGTGCTTCATGTCCCATCGGCATGGGTGTGAGCTGCTCCGCCGACCGCAATGTCAAGGCAAAAATCAACCGCGAAGGACTCTGGATCGAAAAGCTTGATGACAATCCCGGCGAACTGATTCCGGCTGAAATGCGTAATGCCGGTGAAGGTGACGCTGTGAAGATCGACCTTGACCGCCCGATGCCCGAAATCCTTGCCGAACTCGACAAGTACCCCGTGGCAACGCGCCTGTCGCTCAACGGCACCATCATCGTGGCTCGTGACATCGCCCACGCCAAGATCAAGGAGCGCCTCGACAAGGGTGAGCCGATGCCTGAGTATCTTAAGAATCATCCCGTCTATTACGCAGGTCCCGCCAAGAAGCCGGAGGATATGCCTTCAGGATCGTTCGGTCCCACCACCGCCGGACGTATGGATCCCTACGTTGATCAGTTCCAGAGCGAGGGGGGCTCAATGGTGATGATCGCCAAGGGCAACCGCAGCAAGCAGGTGACCGACGCATGTCAGAAGCATGGCGGTTTCTACCTCGGCTCTATCGGCGGTCCGGCTGCCGTACTGGCTTCCAACTCCATCAAGAATGTCGAGCTTCTTGAATATCCCGAGCTCGGCATGGAGGCTATCTGGAAGATCCGTGTGGAGAACTTCCCAGCGTTCATCCTCGTCGACAACAAGGGTAATGACTTCTTCACCGAAATCACCGCCCGTTGCACCGGCTGTCCCGTCAGCAAGTAATTTCCCCTCCGGTACCCCCTGCCGGATGAATTGATAAAGCCGACCCCGCAAAGTGACATCACCTTGCGGGGTCGTTTTTTTATGTCTGTCTTGATTAAGATCAGTCGAAGGCACCGGAAAGGCTTTCCTCCACCACTTCTTCTTCCACGAAGTCGGCATCGGAGAATTCTTTTTCGCAGAGGTCGAACGTGGGCTGGGGGAACCGGACGTCCTGCTTGTAGGGGAGCGTCGGATCGGCATAGACCGAACTCATGTAGCGCCCGTAGATCGGTAGAGCCATGGAGGCGCCCTGTCCGTAAGCCATGCTGTTGAAGTGGATGAAGCGTTCCTCTCCGCCAACCCATACGCCTGACACCAGTTCGGGCGTGAAGCCCATGAACCATCCGTCGGAGTTGGAGTTGGTCGTACCGGTCTTACCACCCATGTTGGCGGTGATGTTGAATGGCGGGCGGCGCAGGCGGTTGCCGGTACCGCCGTCAACCACATTTTGCAGAATGGACACAATCTTGAACCATGCCGGCTCGCTGATCACCTCGGTGTGCTTGGTGGTGAACTCGCTGATGGTGTTGCCGTTGGCGTCGGCTATCGCGGTGACGAACACCGGCTCGGCGCGCATACCGCGGTTGGCAAACGCCGAATAGGCGCCCACCATCTCTTTCACCGACACCTCGCATGGTCCGAGACAGAGTGACATCACAGGGTCGATGTGGTTGGTGATACCGAAGTTGTGGAGGTTGCGAACGAGCGTGGCAGGCGAAAGCTGGCTCATCAGACGTGCCGAAATCCAGTTGTTGGAGTTGGTGAGTGCCCATCGCAGATCCACCATCTCGCCCACACGGGCGGATCCGGCATTGCGTGGCGACCAGGGGCGTCCCACTTCGTCGATGATTGTGGGCTGCTCGTTGAGGAATTCGTCGCAGGGTGTGAATCCTTCCTCCATAGCGTAGGTGTAGAGGAACGGCTTGATGGTCGATCCGATCTGGCGGCGTCCGGTCGACACCATGTCGTACTGGAAGAAACTGAAGTTGGGACCGCCTACGTAGGCTTTGACATAGCCGGTGCGCGGATCCATCGACATGAAGCCCGTGCGGAGGAAATGCTTGGTGTAAAGGATCGAGTCGCGGGGGGTAAGGGTGGTGTCAACGAGCCCGTCGTAGCTGAATACGTGCATGTCGACGGGAGTGTTGAAGGCGGCATCGATTTCCGAGTCGGAGGCACCGTTTTTCTTCATGACGCGATAGCGGTCGCTCTGCTTGATGGCGCGGTTGATGAGGGCGTCGATCTGAGCCTGCGACACTTCCTCGCGGTTGGTGGAATAGGGCGCTGACTTCACGCCTTTCTTCTCGCGGAAGAAGCTTGCCTGAAGCGAACGCATGTGTTCGTCGACAGCTTGTTCGGCATACGTCTGCATGCGTGAGTCGATCGACGTGTGGATGCGCAGCCCGTCGGTGTAGATGTCGTAAAGAGAGCCGTCGGGGCGGGGATTTTTGTCGATCCAGCCGTAGAGCGGATTGTTTTCCCAAGCGATTGAATCGTCGATGTATTTCTGTCCCTCCCAATCGAAGTAGTCCTTTTTGACTGGCTTGTGAGCCGTCAACATTCTGCGGAGCTCTTCACGGAAGTAGGGGGCGAGTCCGTCCTTGTGGTCGACGCGATGGAAGTCGAGGGTGAGTGGGAGAGCCTTGAGCGAGTCGGCTTCGGCGCGTGAGAGCATGTCGGCTTTCTCCATCTGGTCGATTACGGTGTTACGGCGGTTGCGGGTGCGCTCCTCGCGTCGCACGGGATTGTAATAGGCGGGATTCTTCACCATGCCTACGAGCATTGCCGCCTCCTCCACCGTCAGGTCGTTGGCGTCCTTGCCGAAGTAGACGTGGGCAGCCGACTTGATGCCGACGGCGTTGTAGAGGAAGTCAAACTGGTTGAGATACATCTTTATGATCTCATCCTTGGAGTAGAACCGTTCAAGCTTCACGGCGATCATCCATTCGATGGGCTTCTGGAGAGCGCGCTGGAGCAGATTCTCGCTTTCGGGCGAGTAGAGCTGCTTGGCGAGCTGCTGGGTAATGGTGGAGCCGCCGCCGGCATTCTTCTGTCGAAGAAGCACCGTCTTGATTACGGCGCGCATCACAGCCTTAAGGTCGATGCCTGAGTGATCGAGATAACGGGAGTCCTCGGTGGCGATGAGGGCATTGATTACGTTGGGCGAAATCTCGTCGAAGTCGGCGTAGACGCGGTTGCCGGTGTTGCGGAAGTAGCGTCCCAGTTCCACGCCGTCGGCACTGTAGACCACCGTGGCGAATTTGTCGGCTGGATTCTTCAGTTCCTCGATCGGGGGCATGTAGCCTATCTTACCATTATATATAAGGGCAAAGAGGCTGATGACGCCTACCACTATCACTGCAAATCCGATCCACATCCATTTGATGATGCGCCGGGTGAGGGAACGGCGTGGCTTGCCGGTGTCGGCGGCTGCGTCGTGTATGTCGTTGTTGTCGTAGTCTTTTTCCATTGCGGGATGATGGGTGAGTTGAACACAAAAAGGGTAATTTCTGCAAAAGTAGTGAGATTGCGGGGAATATGCAATTACTTTCGGCGACTTTTGGCAATGCTAAGTTTTTTTTGCGTAAATTTGCAGAATGAACATCAATTCGCCACGATTCAATGCCATGCAGAGCGTAAAGCGGGAGTTTTTCGCCCTGCGCAACGGCGTGATAGCCGACGTGATGCGTCGTGCCGGCTCTCCCTTCCGCATCATTTTCGGGCTTAATCTGCCTCAGCTTGTGGAGATAGCGGGCAGATTCGGACCGGATGCCGAGCTTGCGCGTCTGCTTTGGGAAAATCGGTCGACGCGCTGCAGCATGCTCCTTGCGCCGATGCTGATACCGAAGGAGACGGTGGCGGAATCGGACGCCCTGCGGCTTGTGGAGGAGTCGCCTGACACAGAGGTGATCGACGTGCTCTGTCACCGTCTGCTGCGTCATCTCGACTTTGCCCCTGCCCTCGTCGGGATTCTCGCCGACAATGAGCGTGATCTTTCGCGCTATGCGGCGCTTCGCCTCGCGCTCAATCTGCTCAACATGGGGAAGGCTGATCCGGCGGCGCTCCGCCTCCTCGCCGAATCCGAACTGTCACGCACCGCTGCTCTCACAGCTCCCGTCAGCCGTCAGCTCCTCGATGAAATCTCCTTCCTGACCGACCCCGACGCCGACCTCTCAGAGTAACCCTGCCATATAGACGGGCAGACATATTATATCCTGATCCTTGCTTAGATCTTTTGTATAGAGCAGGTATCGACGATTTATTCTCGATGAGTATTTTTCCTGAAATTCGTCGATAGACTTATGAGTCCTGTAACCTGACGATTTTACTTCAATCGGGGAGATTTTGTCCCTGTCACTTATAAGAAAATCTATTTCATAGGTGCGGGGTTCGGAATCATCGTTTGCTTTCTCTTTAAAAGTGTAGTAGTAGAGCTTGTGACCGGAACTTCTAAGAAGCTGCGCCACCACATTCTCAAATATATAGCCTAAATCTGTCGGGAGTTTGTCAAGAAGTAGTTTCCGATAGATTTCATTGTCGGTGTATTCTCTGTCACGATACACAAGGGTCACAAATAAACCGGTGTCAGCCAGATACATTTTAAAGTTGCCGTAGTTGGCGTGCATAGCCAGCCCGACGCTCGGATCATTGGCATGGAATGCAAAATTGACGGTCTTTGGGATAGAACTGTACTTCGTCAAAAATTATCACTGACTCACGAGGTGGCAATGTGCGACCGATAATAGTGCTTAACCTCAGAAAGAACTGATTCAGGTCGGACACGTAATTAAATATGTCGAGCACGTCCTCGCTCGCGTTGGCAAAGTCGATTATTACATAATCCTTATATTCTTTTTTTGCAAATTCCTCAGCGATTGTGGATTTTCCGATGCGTCGGGCGCCTTCAATAAGGAGTGCATACTGTCCTTTTGACCAATTTTTCCAATCGGCCATTTTATCGTAAATCTTGCGCTTGAAAATTCGTGTAGGCATGTTGTGGCGTAATCATTTGATTTCAAGTGCAAATATAATGGTTTTGTACGTGCTGGCGAAATTTTTAGAGGCTAATTTGCACGTGCTGGCGAAATTTTTGAGGGGCGATTTGCACGCGTGGGCGAAATTTTTGGAGACGAATTTGCACGCGCTGGCGAAATTTAGGTGTGCCGTAGGTGCGAATCAGAAGGATGTGAATGCGAGGGGGAGGAGGGAATGGACGGAGGGGAGGTGATAGATTTCGTTACGGCCTACCAGAAGCAGATCCACGTCGTGTCCAGCCAGCTTTTCATACTCCAGCAGAGACTGTCGGCATGCTCCGCAGGGCGGGATAGGCTGTGTGACGAGTTCGCCCGAGGCATCGCGAGCAGCCACGGCTATCGACTGAAACCGCGCCTCGGGATATTGTGCCCCCGCATAAAAGCAGGCGCTGCGTTCGGCGCACGTGCCTGAAGGGAATGCGGCATTTTCCTGATTACTGCCGGTGACGGTCACTCCATTGTCGAGCATTATGGCAGCCCCGACGTGGAAGCGGCTGTAGGGGGCGTAGGAGCGGCGGGTGGCGTCGATGGCTTTGTCGACGAGGGCGCTCTGAGCGGAGGTGAGCTCGTCGCGGTGGAGCACTTCGATTGGGGTGAGGATGTCTTTGCGTGTCATGGTTGAGGAGATAGGTTAGTGGTAATCAGGAATAAAATTGCTGTGCGCGGCGTCCGGAGGTGGTGCGCAGGAAGAAGAACAGGAATAGCCCGGCAGCCAGAAAGAGCGACACCGAGAAGCTCAGGATCAGACCGTAGAGTCCGAGTCCGACGGGGAAAGCGAGGATGTAGGTGGCGGGTATGCCTACCACCACATAGCTTATGAATGCGATCCAGAGCATGGGCATGACGTGGGCGGTGCCTCGCAGCGCACTGGCGAATGTGATCTGTGTGGCGTCGCCGAGCTGGTAGGCGATGAGAGGGACAAAGGCGGTCACGGTGAGGGCGATGACAGCTTCGTCCTCGGTGAAAAATCCCACGAGATGCCTGCCGAGAATGATGTAGGTGAGGCAGGTGATGGCAGTGAGGGTGAGGATGACGTGGTAGCCCGACATCGCCACGTGGCGCATTGCCTTGACGTCGCCTTCGCCTTTGGCATTGGCTACGAGCACCGAGATGCTGACGCCTATACTGTAGTAGATGGAGAAGCCGAGAGTGCTCAGTACGATGATCACCTGAAATGAAGCGAGTTCGAGTGCTCCGAGCCAACCAGCCATAAGGGCTGCCACGCTGAATGATCCTGACTCCATCGCCGACTGCATGGAGACGGGCCAGGAGGTGCGGTTGATAGTCCGGAGGCGTTCGGAAGTCATGGCGGGCTGCCGGAATCCTTCGGCATATCCGCGGTTGCGTCGGCGCATGAAGAAGATGAGCACAAGCACAACAGGACAGATGAGGCGCGCCACGAGTGTGGAGATGCCGGCTCCGGTCAGACCCATTTCGGGGAATCCGAGGTTACCGTAGATGAAAAGCCAGTTGCCGAAGATGTTGAGAGCGTTGGCGCCGAGGATTATCCACATCGGAGTGCTGGAATCCTTGATGCCATAGCTCCACTGTGCAAATGCGTTGAAGAGGGCGATCGGCACGATCCCGAAGAGATAGAGCACGAAGTATGGCCGGATGAGCGGCAGAAGCTGGTGTGGCTGTCCGAGGCGGTCGAGGTTGAAGTAGATCGCCGTCATGATGCCTGTGACCAGCAGGGCGAAAAGGACGTTGAGCAGGACACCGGCTTTCATCAGGCGTCCGATCGAATGATCCTTTTTCTGTGCGAACAGGGCTCCCACCAGGGGAGTGAGACCGTAGGTGAAGCCGATACAGGCGAAGATGGCGGTATTGAAGATGCCGTTGACAAACGAAGCCGATGCGAGGGCTTCGGTGGAGTAGCGGCCCACCATTATGTTGTCGGCAAATCCGACAACAATCATCCCGACCTGCCCGATGAGAATGGGCAGACCGAGACGTATTATTCTTAGGTATTCTTCTTTATATTTCTGCGGTATCAGCGACATCAGTTACGCGAGTTGCCGAAGAAGCGGAGAAGCATCAGGAAGAGGTTGATGAAGTCGAGATAGAGGTTGAGGGCGCCGATGGTGGCAAGGCGGGAGGAGTCAAAGCCGGGAGCCTGCTCGGCGATGTTCTTGATCTTCTGGGTGTCGTAGGCGGTAAGACCGATAAAGATGATGACGCCCAGACCCGATACGATCCATTCGAAGGTGCTGTTAGCCCAGAAGATGTTGACCACGCAGCAGATGATGAGTCCGAAGAGGGCCATCGTCAGGATGGAGCCGATGCGGGTGAGGTCCTTCTCGGTGAAGTAGCCGTAGACGCTCATTGCTCCGAAGGTGCCGGCAGTGATGAGGAATGTCTTGAAGATCGACACCGGGGTGTAGACGGCGAATATCAGGGAAAGTGTCAGACCGTTGACGAGTGCGAACAGATAGAACAGGGCTGTTGCCGTAGAAGGATTCATGCGGGTGAGTCGGGCGGAGATGTACATCACCAGTCCGATTTCGGCGATCGCAAGTCCCCAGTACACCCAGCGGTGATAGACCATGTAGGTCATGAACTGCTGACCGGTGGCTACGTTAGCCACGAGCCAGGCGATTGCGGCGGTGACGAGCAGGCCGAAGAACATCTTGACGTAGACGCTGCGCATCACGTTGCTGACGCGGGCGTCGAGAGCCTGGCTGTCGGCGCCTCCGTAGTTATTGTTGAAATTGTAAGGATCCATAGTTGTTTTGGTTTAAGTTAGTGTGATTGTAACGTG
Source organism: uncultured Bacteroidales bacterium (assembly GCA_947176235.1). GTDB lineage: Bacteria > Bacteroidota > Bacteroidia > Bacteroidales > Muribaculaceae > CAMWPM01. The sequence goes on from CAMWPM010000004.1 coordinate 78,619, forward strand.
TGTGTGATGGATTTTTCTCATTGAGTGGCGACGCTGGTCACTCGCAAATATAACGTTTTGAAGCGCCGAATGTTCACCACACTTTTCGCCATCGCTTACATGCGCTCCGGCACGTTGATGCCGAGCAGTCCCATGGCGGTCTTCACCACGCGCGCCGTCATCCCGGAGATGGCAAGACGCAGGGAGCGGGTGGGCTCGTCGGTCTCGCGCAGGATCGAGCAATCGTGGTAGAACTGATTGTACTGCTTGACGAGGTCGTAAGTGTAGTTGGCGATAATCGCGGGGCTGAAGTTGCGTCCGGCCTCTTCCACGGTGGAGGGGAAGTCGGCAAGCGCCTGGATGAGGGAAATTTCCTTCTCGCAGGGCACCACGGCGGCGTAGTTGCCGACGGTCATTCCGGCTTCGGCTGCCTTGCGGAGAAGGGAGCGGATGCGGGCATAGGTGTACTGGATGAAAGGCCCGGTGTTGCCGTTGAAGTCGATCGACTCGCGGGGATCGAACGTTATGTTCTTGCGGGGATCGACCTTGAGGAGGAAGTATTTCAGTGCGCCGAGTCCCACTGTCTCAGCCACGGCTTCGGACTCTTCGGAAGTCATGCCGTCGAGCTTTCCGAGTTCGCGCGACACTTCGCGGGCGTCGTTGACCATTTCGTCCATGAGGTCGTCGGCGTCAACCACGGTGCCCTCGCGGCTTTTCATCTTGCCCTCGGGGAGCTCGACCATGCCGTAGGAGAAGTGCACCAGATCCTTGCCCCACTTGAATCCGAGCTTGTCGAGAAGGAGGGAGAGTACCTGGAAGTGATAGTTCTGCTCGTTGCCCACCACGTAGATCATGCGGTCGATGGGGTAGTCCTGATAGCGGAGTTTGGCTGTGCCGATGTCCTGTGTCATATAGACGGAGGTGCCGTCGCTTCGGAGCAGCAGCTTGTGGTCAAGTCCGTCGGGGGTGAGGTCAGCCCACACGGAGCCGTCGTCCTTACGGTACATGATTCCTTTCTCCAGACCCTCCATCACCTTCTCTTTGCCTTCGAGGTAGGTGTCGCTCTCGTAGTAGATCTTGTCGAAGTCGACGCCCATGCGGCGGTAGGTCTCGTCGAATCCGTCGTAGACCCAGCGGTTCATCATCGCCCACAGTTCGCGCACTTCGGGATCCTTCGCCTCCCACTTGCGGAGCATGGCTCGGGCTTCCTGCATCAGGGGGGATGCCGCCTCGGCTTCTTCCTTGGTCATGTTCTGTTTCTCCATCAGTTCAGCCACTTCAGCCTTGTAGTGCTTGTCGAAAAGCACGTAGAAGTCGCCGATCAGATGGTCGCCTTTCTTGCCTGCTTTTTCGGGTGTGATGCCGTCGCCCCACTTCTGCCATGCGAGCATCGACTTGCAGATGTGAATGCCGCGGTCGTTGACGATGTTGGTCTTCACCACGCGGTTGCCGCACGCCTTGAGAATCTCGGAGAGGCTGAAGCCGAGGAGATTGTTGCGTACGTGCCCGAGGTGGAGGGGTTTGTTGGTGTTGGGGGATGAGTATTCCACCATCATAAGCGGGCTTTCGGGGGTGACTTCCTTGAGTCCGTAGTGGGGCTCTCCGGAGATGTGGAGAAGCACGGAGTTCCAGAATGTAGGCTCGATCACGATGTTGAGGAAGCCCTTGATGACGTTGAAGCGGTTGACTGCCGGCTCATTGTCCACGAGCCACTGACCGATTTCCTGCCCGACGGCTTCGGGTGACTTGCGGGCGGCTTTCACCCACGGGAACACCACAACGGTGAGGTTGCCCTCGAATTCCTTCTTTGTGGTGGTGGGCACGATTGACTCCGGAGCGGTGTCGACGCCGTAAAGCTCCTTGACGGCTGACGCTACGGCTTGCGAAATGATGTTGTCGATTGACATGATTTCAGTTTATGCGGTTGGTTGATTTTTTTCAGTAGGTCAATTTCTGTGCAAATTTAGCAAAATGGCGCGATATTTGGAAATATTTGATTGTGGGAGTATCAGTCTGTCGGCTCTGCGGAGGGGTCGGGGGTGGATCGGTCAGAGTGGCGCACCTCGTTGGGGCGCATTCCGAACTGCTTGGCGAAGCACTTGGAGAAGTAGCTTGGCGAACTGAATCCAACCATGTAGCACACTTCGCTGACGCGGTGGTTGCCGGAGGACAGCAGCTGGGCAGCCCGCTTAAGACGGGTGATCTGCACCAGTTCGCCCGGCGACATTCCCGCCAGTTCCTTCACTTTCGTGAAGAGCTTGGTGCGACTGATTCCGAGACGTTCGGCAATCATCTCGATCGAGAGCTGGGAATTGTCGATATTCTCCTCGATCAGCGAATTGAGAGAATTAAGGAAGTCGTTGTCGGGCTCGGAGGTGGCAAGCGTGTCGAGCGGCTCGAATGGATTGGAGGCATAGCGCTGTCGCAGACGGCGGCGCATGTCGAGGATCCCGCGCAGGCATGCTTCGAGATAGTTGAGCGAGAAGGGCTTCTCCACGAAGGCGTCGGCTCCGCAGTTCATTCCCTCGGTCTTTGAATTGTCGTCGGTCTTGGCTGTGAGCATGACGAACGGGATGTGGGAGAAGTCGCTGTCGGAGCGCACCTTGCGGCAGAGTTCGTCGCCGCTCATGCCGGGCATCATCCAGTCGCTGACGATTATGGCTGTGTCGGGATGTTCGCGCAGTGCCTGCCATGCCTTTGCTCCGTCGGTGGCGGTGATGATTCGGTAGGTGTCGGCGAAGCTGTCGGCTATAAATTCAAGCAGTTCCTCATTGTCGTCCACCACGAGCATCAGAGGTGCCGACTGCTCGGATTCCCCGGCGGAGGAAGCGGCGTCGGAGGAGTGGGATCCGGAGTCACCGGTTGTCGCGTCATTTTCAGGCACGTGTGATGCCACGGGCTCATCAGCTGGCGTCGGGACATCGGGCTGGGTGAGGGGGAGAGTGACGGTGAAGGTGGAGCCTTCGCCTACGGTTGACTCTACGTTGATGGTGCCGCGGTGCATCTCCACCACGCTCCTGACGATGGAGAGTCCGATGCCTGAGCCGCCACGTGAGCCCTGCTTTTCATCCACCACCTGATAGAAGGGACGGAATATCTTGTCGAGTTCGTCGGCGGGAATGCCCTCTCCGTCATCGCTGACGCGGATAATGAGTGAGGAGCCGTCGGGGGCGGGGGAGAGATCGAGCTGAATGCGGCTTCGCATGTATTTCCGGGCGTTGTTGAGCAAGTTGCTGACAAGCTTGGTGACGGCTTCGGAGTCGATCTCGGCGAGGAGTTCAGGACCCTGGGGGAAGTTTGTGACGAGCTGTCCGCCCGACTGGCGGACGGTGGGTGCGAAGCGGTCGGTGATAGAGCGGAGAAGGGGCACGACGGCTGTGGGGCGGAATGATGCCATGTACTCCGAGTTCTCCACCTTCTTGAAGTCGAGAAGCTGATTGACCAGTTCGAGGAGTCGGGAAGAATTGCGCTCGATCACCACCAGATCGTCCGCCACCGGTGCAGGGAGCGACGCCACTTCGCGCATGATTTTCTCCAGAGGTCCCTTGATGAGGGAGACCGGGGTGCGGATCTCATGGGCGATCATCGTGAAAAATTTCATTTTGGAGTCATAGAGCCTTCGGTCGGATGTCACCTTGATCTGTTCGATCTCGTGGCGGTGCTGACGCTCCTTGCGCTTTGAGAGCCAGAGCAGAAGCATCGCCACGCTTCCCATCGCCAGCACCACGTAGAGAATCTGCATCCACCACGACATCCACCACGGCGGCAGGACGCTGATCTTCAGTGTGGCGGGAGTGGGATTCCACACTCCGTCGTTGTTGCTGCCGCGCACTTCCAGCCAGTAGGTGCCGGGGCTCAGGTTGCTGTAGGTCACGCTGCTCTGTCCGTCGGCGTCGTGCCAGCGGTCATCGAAGCCGCGGAGTCGGTAGGAATAGCCGTTTTTCATCGGGTTGGCATAGCTGAGCGCCGAGAATCCGATGGAGAAGATATTGTCGTCGGGTCCGAGTCGCAGTTCTTCAAGTTTATGGAGCGGGACGGGCAGATGCGGGTCGCCGGTGACGACGGGCGTGTTGTTGATTGACAGGGAAGTGAACACCACCGGCGCCACGAACGGGTTGTTCTCGATGTGATACGGCAGGAAATCCATCAGCCCGTCGATACTTCCTGCGTAGACCCGACCGTCGCTTGCCGTGGTGATGGCTGACGGACGGAATTCGTTGGCTACCATGCCGTCGGAACTACGGTAGTGGTTGACGGCACCCGTGGCAGGATTGTAACGGATCATACCGGCTGTGGTGGTGAGCCAGAGGATTCCCTGCTCGTCGGTGACGCCCTGGATGGAATTGAATCCGGGAAGTCCGGGCATGGAGAACCGTTTCACGCTGAACTGCTCGGTGACGGGGTCGAGGGTGGCGAGTCCGTCGGAAGTGGCGAGGTGTATGATGCCCTGGCGGTCGATGTGGATGTCATTGACGTGGTTGTGGGGCAGGGAGAGGGAGTCACGGGCGGAGTGGACGTAGTTTTTCCAGATCTTTTTGTCGGGCTCGTAGGAGAACAGTCCCGCGCCTTGAGTGGCAAGCCAGAGCCGCCCGCGGCGGTCCTCTGCCATGTCGATCACCAGGGCGGCGATGTCGCGTACAGGCTCGAACTGGTCCTTCTCCGCATCATAGCGGTTAAGTCCCTTCATCGTTCCTGCCCAGAGTCGCCCGCGGCTGTCGATGAGAAGCGAATAGCATGAAGCGTCGTCGAGTCCGTTCTGCCTTTCGGGGTCGTCGGCTTTTCCGTAGGTTTTCATGGCATGGCTGCCGAGGTCGTAGCGCCCGATGCCGTTGCCGTAGGTGCCGATCCATAGCCTGTTATGGTCGTCGATGGCGAGAGCATGGACGTTACTCCCCAGCCCGGGCAGACTGAGCGGAGTGAATTGACCCGTCGTAGGATTGAAGTGACTTACCCCGCCATCGTCGGTGGCTACGAACACCGTACGGTCAGGGGCTTCAATAATGTCGCTGACAATGTTGCCGCCCAGCGAATTGCGGTAGGTGGAATGGCGGTGGTTGTTGAAGAATTTGTGCGGGGGAGCGGCATAGTTGGCTCCGGCGTAGAATGTGCCGATCCAGATGCCACCCTCGCGGTCGACGAGGATGGGATAGACGAAGCGACCCGAGATAGATTCGGCGTTAAGTTCGTCGTAGTCGTAGGGGGTGAGACGGCGGGTGGACGGATCGAGTACTGTGAGTCCGGCGTCACTGCCTATCAGCAGGTTGCCGGCGGGGGTGGATTTGATGGAATGGATGTGGAGCAGGCGAGGATCATGAATCACGCTTGACTTGCCGGTGAGGGGATCCACCTGCACCAGAGCATCGTCCCAGCAGCCGAGCCACAGGGTTCCGTCGCGACTGTCGGTGCTGATGGTATAGGGCCCGTATGTGGTGGTTTCGGAAAGCCGCACTGTGGTGAAGCTGTCGGAAAGGGGGTCATAGCGGAAAAGCACGTCGTTGCGCATCGGACCGCACGCCCACACGTGCCCGTCGGCGTCGATCGTCGTAGCTCCCACGATCCCTGAAAGTTCGGTCATGGGGTACTGCTTCACGTCGGTCATGTCGGCCGACAGCCGGAATACGCCGTCGCCGAGCGTCGACACCCATGTGTTGCCCTTCGTGTCGGTGGTGAAATCACGTATGGTCAGACGCCTCATGCTCCCTTTTTTCGGAGAGAGTGCTTCCACCCGCTTAAACTCGCCGTCCTTGTCGGAGAGCAGGAACACTCCGTTGTCGGTGGCTACCCACAGATCGCCGGAAGGAGAGGCGTGAAGTGCCTCGACATAAGAGGTGGAGCGGCTGTCGGACGGTGATGCCGGTGCCTCCTCCGGCAGGGCGATCTGCACAGCTTCGCGTCCGTCGTATCTCAGTAAGCCGTCGTCGGTAGCTATCCAGATGTAGCCTACGGAGTCCTGTACGATAGCGCGGACACAGTTGGAAGACAGGATGTTGTCGGTGGTGAAGTGACGGAACTTTATGCGTGGCGTACGGTCGTCGGCAAGCATTGCCGACACGGCTGCCAGCACCATTATAATTGTCAAAAACAGATTCTTTTTCATAACCCTACAAATGTAGTAATTTTTTATTACTTTTGTATGTCAAAAAAACACAATATGACAAAACAAGACTGAATACCCGAAATGGCAGAATTTGATTTCGACACTGTGATTGAGCGCCGCGGATCAGGCGCCCTGAAATACGATGAGCTTGGCAACCGCTATGGTAATCCCGACTTGCTTCCTCTTTGGGTTGCCGACATGGATTTCGCGGTTCCTCCCGCCGTCACCAAAGCTCTGGTGGATAGGATGATGCACCCCATCTACGGCTATGCTGCCCCCACCCCTGCCTACTGGCAGTCGATCATCGGCTGGCTCAAACGCCGTCACGACTTCGACGTCACCACCGACGAGCTCCGTTACATCCCGGGCGTGGTGAAGGGAATCGGTTTTGTTGTAAACTATTTCACCCGCCCCGGCGACAAGGTGCTCATTCAGCCCCCGGTCTATCATCCGTTCCGTCTTGTTCCCCAGGATAACGGGCGCAAAATTGTGGAAAATCCCCTCCTCTTCGACGGCTCTTCCTACCGCATGGACCTCGACGGACTTGCCGAAGTGGTGGAACGCGAGAAGCCCCGCCTCATGATCCTCTGCAATCCTCACAATCCCATAGGACTGCAGTGGGATGCCGACACGCTGCGCCGGGTAGCCGAGATATGTCACAAAGCCGGAGTGATCGTCATCAGTGACGAAATCCATTCCGACCTGATGCTTTGGGGAAAGAAGCATGTGACGTTCGCATCCGTAAGCCCCGAAGCAGCCGAAATATCTATCACAATGGGTGCGCCATCCAAGACTTTCAATATCGCTGGACTTGTAAGTTCCTGGGTTATCATCAAGAATCCGGAGCTGCGCGAAGGTTTCTTCGGGTGGATGCGCGCCAACGAGTTTGACGATCCCACGTTCGTGGCTACCATCGCAACTGAAGCTGCCTACAATCATGGAGGCGAATGGCTCGATCAGCTCATCAGCTACCTCGAGGGCAACGTGGTGGCGGTGGAAGAGTATCTCGCGGCTGAGATTCCGTCGATCAAGGCTATTCGTCCCGAGGCTTCGTTTCTTCTCTGGCTTGACTGTCGGGCGCTCGGACTAAGCCATGATGAACTCAACGCCCTGTTCGTCGACAAAGCCGGGCTTGCACTCAATGACGGCGAGATGTTCGGACGTGAGGGCGCGGGATTCATGCGCTTCAACATCGGAGCTCCCCGCTCCGTCATTCTCAAGGCTCTCGCCCGCCTGAAATCAGCCGTCGATTCTCTCCCCCGCAAGTAATCCCCACGAACATCCCGACATCTTGCCATGGACTACCGCATTACTCCCCCCGAATCCCTTATCGAAACGACCGTTTTCCTCCCCCTCAGCAAGAGCATGAGCAACCGTGCTCTCGTCATCAACGCTCTCACTCCCGGAGCCTCGCCGCAAGAAAATGTGGCAAGATGCGATGATACTGACGTGATGGTGGCGGCTTTCTCTGATCCGTCAGCCACCTCGGTCAATGTCGGGGCTGCCGGCACTGCCATGCGCTTCCTCACCGCCTATTTCGCGGCAACAGAGGGGAGGGAGGTGACGATTGACGGCTCGGAGCGGATGCGCCGCCGTCCGATCGGTGTTCTTGTCGACGCTCTCCGCAAGTGTGGCGCCGCGATCGACTACACAGGTGAGGAAGGTTTTCCTCCGCTCCGAATCAGCGGCAGAAGCCTCAAAGGTGGTGACGTCACGCTTCCCGCTTCGGTCAGCTCGCAGTACATCTCCGCACTGCTGATGATCGCCCCCGCCATGACCGACGGTCTGACTCTGACTCTTGAGGGAGAAATAATATCCCGCCCCTATATCCTCATGACCCTCGGCATGATGCGACGCCAGGGCGTGGGGGTTGAAATGGACGGCAATGTCATCACGGTGCCTGCCGGTTCCCGTTACGTGGCTCCCGCTCATCCCCTGGAAATCGAGCGTGACTGGAGCGCCGCAGGATTCTGGGCTGAAATCGTTGCACTGTCAGCCGGGTTTGTCACTCTTCCGGGTCTGCGGCTCGAATCGCTTCAAGGTGACTGTCGCCTGGCGCAGTATTTCGAGATGCTTGGCGTCAACACCGCACCCTCCGAGGATGTGACTGACGCCCTGGAGATGTCGGCTACTCCCGAACAGTTCTCGCGTCTCGATCTCGACCTCTCGGAGCAACCTGATCTGGCACAGGCAATAGTGGTCACGTGCGCTATGCTTGGGATTCCGTTCCACATCACGGGACTTTCCACACTCCGCATCAAGGAGACAGACCGTCTCGCTGCCCTCGCCGCCGAACTCCTCAAATTCGGCATCGTGGTGGAGGTGGAGCGTGACAGCGAACTGCTGTGGGACGGCAGACGTATGCCCATCCGCGAGCTCCCCGTGATCGACACCTACAGCGATCACCGCATGGCGATGGCTTTCGCCCCCGCCGCAATCTTCCTCCCCGACATCATCATCCGTGATGTCGAGGTCGTCAGCAAGTCGTATCCCGAATTTTGGAATCATCTCGCTGAAGCAGGATTCTCCCTCACTCCCGTCGAACTATCCGAACTGTCTGATCCCCAATGATAGTAGCGCTCATTCTTCTTGCCGCACTCGTGGCAGTAGGGCTCCCGCTCTATCTGCTCCATCGTCGCGACTTCACCCGCAATCCATCCACTCCCGATGACAATCCTCCCGTCGGGGAGCGGACTGAGGAATGTTGCGGTCTGCACCTGACATGCGACAAGGGATCGCTCCTCGCCATCCCCACCGATCACCCGGTCTACTACGACGACGAAGAACTGGACCGTCACGCCGGAGCCCGTACCCCCGACGATTATTCGCCGGAGGAGGAAGAGGAGTTCCGTGACATTCTGCTCACCATGCTTCCCGACGACGTGCCGGGATGGGTGAGGAGTCTGCGTCAGCGCGGCATTCCCCTCCCCACCGCCGTCCGCGAGGAGGTGCTTCTCATCGTTAACGAATCACGCTCGGCATCCGCACAGAAATGAATCAGATATTCGAACTTCTCACTTACCCTTTTTTTCGCAACGCGCTTCTTGCCGTGCTGTTTATCAGCATTGCCGCGGCTATGACAGGCACCTACATCATCACCCGACGCATGGTGTCGCTCACGGGCGGTATCACTCACGCCTGCTTCGGAGGTCTCGGTCTCGGCTACTTTCTGGGTGTGAATCCGATCATAATGGCGGCGGTCTTTGCTGTGGGATCATCGGCGGGAGTGGAATGGCTCGCATCACGCTATCGCGTCCGCGAGGACTCGGCAGTGGCTGTGGTGTGGGCGCTCGGAATGGCGGTGGGAGTGCTGTTCGTCTTCCTCACCCCCGGCTATGTGCCGGAACTCAATTCATTCCTTTTCGGTAACATTCTGACAGTCACGTCAGCCGACCTCTGGACCTTCGGGGGATTTACAGCTCTGCTGATTGCTTTTTTCGCCGCGTTCCATTCGCGCATCATTGCTGTGGCGTTTGACGCTGATTTTGCTAAGGTGTCGGGGCTTCCCGTCAAATTCATCAGCTACGTGATGACGGTAATGGTGGCTCTATGCGTCGTTTTGACAATCAAGCTGGTAGGCATAATGCTGCTGATGTCGATGCTCTCGTTGCCGCAGATGATCGCCGAGACCCGGCTTCGCCGATTTGTACCGATGATGTGGGGATCGGTAGTAATATCAGTCATCACCTGTGTGGCGGGTCTCGTCATGTCGATATTCGTCGACGTGCCCTGTTCGGCAATTATCGTTCTTTTTCAGGTGTTCGTCTTCGCCGTTGCCCGCGCTCTTCCCCGCCCCCGCCGATCCTGATCCGATTTTTCCATTCCCAAAAAGTGGCACAATTACCGCTTTTAGGGAACAGCGTTTAAGTTTTGAGGAAAGAATAATTGTCGTATCGCTAACTAAACATATATTAGTCTATCATGCATCTTGCTTACTTATCCGGCGGTTGTTTTTTATTTGCAATGACTGTTGCCGTAATTTTTACTCTTATAGGGAAAATGAGTAAGCATGGTAGAGTTTCAGGTTCGTATAAATGGAAAAAACCGGAACCAACCCCTATCCCCATTCCTCCTCATGAGGGTCTCACGACTGAAACCTACGAGATTTTTGTACTTGATCCTGAAAAAGCAGATGAGTCACATCGGAACCCGGTGGGTACGGAATTGAGATTATCTTACGATGGAAATTACGTGAGTCTTCCTTATTGTGGCAAGGAATACTGTCTTGGAATATTTCAGGAAGGGTCACAATTAGAATCTGTCCTTGCCGAAAACAAGCCTTATTATGTATATATAAAAGAACGGTATCCGTATAGTATTGATACTCAAGACATTTTTACGATTATCGTCTATTATTGATAAATCGTATCGTCCTAAAAGCGGTACAATTACCGCTTTTAGGGAATTGGAATCTTTATGCGGGATAAAAAAGAAGCTATTTACGCGATAATTTTCAAATAATCAGTTATCTTTGTGGGAAATACTAATCAACTCGATTGTGATGAAGAAATTATTTCTGATGGCAGCCGTGGCTGCAGTGACCCTTTGTGGCTGTGGAGGAAAATCCACGTCAGTGTCGGAAGATAAGGCAGCCTCGGATTCTACCGACAAAATCCTGATAGTCTATTACTCCCAGACCGGTGCGACAAAAGCAGTGGCTGAAGAATTTCAGCGTCAGCTCGGATGTGATATTGCCGCCATCGAGGCTGTTAAACCCTACGACGGCGACTATGGAGCGACCATACAGCGTTGGCGCGAGGAAGTCGACAACAACGTGAAGGTGGAGATCAAGCCTCTCGACGTGAATCTTGACGACTATTCCTCGGTGTTCATCGGTTATCCGATCTGGGGCGGGACGTATGCCCTCCCGATGGCTACTTTCCTTGCAGACAACGCCGAGTCATTTAAAGGGAAAAAAGTAGTGACATTTTCCACGTTCGGTAGCGGTGGCGTCTCCACGTCCACCCGTGATGTCGTGGCGGCACTGCCTGATGCCGAGGTGATTGCCGGCTACGGAGTGAGAAATGCGCGACTGGCTAAAGCTCCCGAGGAAATCGCGGAATTTCTCGGCGCGACTGACTTTCTGGATGTCGAGATAGAGTCGCTTCCTGATTACTCTGATGTAACCGAGGTGACGGAAAATGACGTCAGGATCTTTGACGAGGCTTGCGGGAGCTATCAGTTCCCGCTTGGCACCCCATTAAAGGTCGCCTCCCGAAAGACACCGAAGGGTACGGAATATCGCTATGAAGTGGAGTCGCAGGCTCCTGACAGCACGAAGTCATCTTCGATAATCTTCGTAATAGCTCCTGATGACGGCTCCGCTCCCGAATTTACCGAAGTCGTCCGATTCTAAATGATTATTCCGGAATAGAAGAATACTCTAAAAATAGCTTTGCTCATTGCGCCACTTCGTTCTATCGGTGTGGCTCGAGTATTGATCCTCTTTATAATCGAATAAAAATTATATCAGGCTTAAAATTAGAGAATTGATTGTGAAAAAACAACCTTACAGACCACGTGGTCTGTAAGGTTGTTCTGTTTGTCGGGGTGAGAAGACTCGAACTTCCGACCTCCACGTCCCGAACGTGGCGCG
>CAMWPM010000005.1 GCA_947176235.1 uncultured Bacteroidales bacterium
ACCGGCACTGGCACTCCAAATGTTATCACATAATGTTTTTCTCCGTTATAATATTTATTTTTTCCCCCCCCCCCCGTCCTTATCCCCGCGCTTCCGGAGCGAAGGGTAGGGCGGGGGATATTTTTTTTGTGTGACGGGATCGATCCGGGATTGCTCATGTTAAAAAGTATTAAATAATTTAAAAGAATATGGTGGCGGGAGGCGGCTTGAGGGGATGTGGGTAACTTTTTTTGGTTTGGCAGGAAATATTAACTATATTTGCACACTGAAAAACGAACCAACATTATTACCTGATTGGCAACAATCGGAAAATAATTAACAAAACAACATGATTTCAACAAACATTTTTGAAATTCAGAACAATGATTTGCTGGCAATTGTGGCTCTCCTGACAGGTGTAGCCCTCGTGGCACTCGCCATGTGGATTGCCGGGCTGATCTCGCCTCGTTCGTTCAATCCCCAGAAGGGTGAGGCTTATGAGTGCGGTATTCCCACTCGCGGTGAGAGCATGACACGATTCAGCGTGGGCTATTATCTCTTCGCCATCCTGTTCCTGATGTTTGATGTTGAAACCGTCTTTCTATTCCCCTGGGCAGTGCGTGTGCGCGAGCTGGGTGCCAACGGTTTGATCAGCATCGCAGTGTTCTTCTCAGTATTAGTATTAGGTCTGGTGTATGCCTGGCGGAAAGGAGCTCTGGAATGGAAGTAAAAGATCAGATTACGACGAAAAGCATGCCTTACGAGGCATTCAAGGATAACGAGTACATTGAAAAGCTCGTGAGCGAGCTGCGTGCAAGCGGCACCAACGTCCTTGTTGGTACGCTGGACAAGCTCATCAACTGGGGGCGGTCGAACTCCCTATGGCCCCTCACCTTCGCCACCAGTTGCTGCGGCATTGAATTTGTGTCGCTGGGTGCCGCCCGTTTTGACATGGCGCGGTTTGGCTGGGAAGTGGCGCGAGCCTCACCCCGCCAGGCTGACTTCATGATGGTGGCAGGCACGATTGTCAACCGTATGGTTCCGGTATTCCGCCGTCTCTACGATCAGCTCGCCGAGCCTAAATATGTGATTGCCTGCGGCGGATGCGCTATCTCTGGCGGTCCGTTCCGCAAGAGCTACCACGTAGCCAAGGGTATCGAGGACATTGTGCCGGTCGACGTGTATGTGCCCGGATGTCCCCCGCGTCCCGAAGCCATGATCTACGGCATCATGCAGCTTTCACGCAAGGTGAAGGTGGAACGCTTCTTCGGAGGTGTCAACCGTCAGGAGGATCAGAAGAAATTCCTCGCCGAGCATCCCGTGCCGGGAGTGGACGACTGATCGCAGTTGACGGCTAATTCAGTCCCTTTACCTCCCCGACAATCATTTATCTCATTTTTTTTACCGACAACACCACATTTTTCTTACTAAGATATGGCCAACCTACAGGAAAAGATTGCAGCAAAGTTTCCTCAAGCTACATTTGAGGAAGCCGATATTCTGCAGGTCAACATCCCTGACGCCCAGCTCCACGACTTAGCAAAGACCCTGCGTGACGACGAGGATTTCGCATTCGACTACCTCGTGACAATCGTAGGCATGGACTGGACCGACAGCCTCGGGTGCGTGTACTATCTCACGTCGACCCGCCACAGCCACCACATCTCCATCAAGACGTCGACCACCGACCGTGATAATCCGATGCTCCACTCGTTAGCCGACCTGTGGCGCATCGCTGTCTTTTATGAGCGTGAGGTCTATGACTTCTTCGGCATCATTTTCATCGGCAATCCCGATATGCGCCGCCTCTTCCTTTCGATCGACTGGAAGGGCTATCCCCTGCGCAAGGATTACGACATGAATCCCGAACTCAATCCCGTCAGCATCGAGAACGAGCGCCAGAGCGACTTCACCTACACTTATGTGGAGACTCCCGACGGCAAGGTGGAGAAGAAAGAGGTGCCCATCTTTAAGGAAGATGACTTTGTGGTGAATATCGGTCCGCAGCATCCCGCCACTCACGGCGTGCTCCGCTTCCGTACCGCCCTCGACGCCGAGACGATCAAGAAGATCGACGTCTATATGGGCTACATCCACCGCGGCGTGGAGAAACTCTGTGAAAATCTGACTTATCCCCAGACACTCCACTTCATGGACCGTCTGGACTATTTCTCGGCTCATAACTACCATCACGGTCTCTGCCTCTGCATCGAGAAGGCTGCCGGCATCGAGGCTCCGCGTCGCGCACAGGTGATCCGCGTGATGATGGACGAGCTTTCGCGTATAGCGTCACACTGCCTCTTCATCGGCACATTCTGCATGGACCTCGGCGCAACGACGATGCTCTTCTACACGCTTCGTGTGCGTGAGCAGATTCTCGACATCATGGAGAAGACGTGCGGCGCCCGCATGACGTTCAACTACGACTGCATCGGCGGCGTAATGGCTGATCTCGATCCCGATTTCGTCAAGGACGTGAAGGCTCTGCTTGCCGTTCTGCCTGACAATATCAAGGAATATAACAAGGTGTTCACCGGCAACATCATTGCCCGCAACCGTATGGAAGGCGTGGGTGTGCTGACCCGTGAGGACGCTATCAGCTACGCCGTCACCGGTCCTTCCGGTCGCGCCAGCAACTGGGCGTGCGACGTGCGCAAGACCGATCCTTACAGCATCTACCCGGAGCTCGACTTTGAGGAGGTGACGCGCACAGAGGGTGACTCCATGGCTCGCTTCAAGGTGCGTATCGCCGAAATGGAGCAGTCAGCCAAGATCCTTGAGCAGCTCATCGACAATATCCCCGAAGGCGACTATTGCGCCAAGGTGCCCAAGGTGCTCAAGCTTCCGGTGGGTCACTGGTTCCAGCTCGTAGAGGGATGCCGCGGTGCGTTTGGCGTCTACATCGAGAGCGACGGCTCCACGCAGCCCTACCGCCTGAAGATCGCGCCTCCATGTCTGCCTCTCGCCTGCGTGGTGGATCACATCACTTCCGGCAACAAGATCGCCGACCTTATCACTATCGGTGGCTCACTCGACTATATCGTGCCTGACATGGACCGCTAATCAGAAATTCATCACGATCACACAAACGCTATAACACTCATCATGTTTAAGTTTTCAATAATAACCGACTGGATCAACAATCTGCTTCACGAGTGGATGCCCGGATGGCTTGCAACCACCATAGAATGTGTGGCAATCGGAGTCGGTCTGCTTCTCGCCTATGCGTTGCTCGCGCTGTTCTACATCTACTACGAGCGTAAGGTGTGCGCCGCTTTCCAGTGCCGCCTCGGCCCGAACCGCGTGGGTCCTTTCGGCCTGCTTCAGAGCTTCGCCGATATGTTCAAGATTCTGATCAAGGAGCTTATCTCGCTCAATCATATCGACAAGTTCCTCTTCGCCCTCGCCCCCTATCTGGTGATCATCGCCTCGATGCTCGCATTCGCGGTGCTTCCCTGGGGCAACGGACTTCAGATCATCAACTTCAACATCGGCATTTTCTTCCTTATCGCCGTATCGTCGATCGGTGTGCTCGGCATTCTGCTTGCAGGATGGTCGAGTAACAACAAGTTCACGCTCATCGGCGCTCTCCGTTCGGGCGCGCAGATGGTGAGCTACGAGCTATCCATCGGGCTGTCGGTGCTCACTATGGTTGCATTCGCCGGCACGATGTCGGTGCCCGGTATCGTAGAGGCACAGAGCAATCTCTGGTTTATCTTCTCCGGTCATATTCCCGCCATCATCGCGTTCATCATCTATCTGATCGCAGGCACAGCCGAGACCAACCGCGGTCCGTTCGACCTTCCTGAAGCAGAGAGCGAGCTGACCGCCGGCTATCACACGGAGTATTCCGGAATTCACTTCGGTTTCTTCTACCTCGCCGAGTATCTCAATCTGTTCATTGTGTCGGGTGTGGCAGCGCTCCTCTTCTTCGGCGGCTGGATGCCTCTCCACATCCCCGGATTCGATACGTTCAACCACATCATGGATTACATTCCGTCGGTTGTATGGTTCATCGGCAAGGCGATCGCTCTGTCGTTCATCATCATCTGGTTCAAGTGGACGTTCCCCCGTCTGCGAATCGACCAGCTCCTCTCACTCGAGTGGAAGTACCTCCTCCCCATCAACCTCTTCAACCTCGTGCTGATGACGCTGATGATCGTCTACGGTCTCCACTTCTGATTCCCATTCCCCTAAGATTATACTTCACAACTCCTGAAACTCAACAATAGCTTTATGAGCGAAAACTTTGGAACAATAGCCCAGGTGATTGGCCCGGTGGTCGACGTGGCGTTTGACGGCGACAACAACATCCTGCCTCCCATCTACACCGCTCTCAAGGTGGTGCGCCCCGACGGTTCGGAGCTTATTCTCGAAGTCGAGCAGCACATCGGCGAAGACACCGTGCGCTGCGTGGCTATGGAGAGCACCGACGGTCTCCAGCGCGGCATGAAAGTGGACAATCTCGAGCGTCCGATCGCCGTTCCTACCGGTGATCAGGTGAAGGGCAGACTGCTCAACGTCATCGGCGATGCAATCGACCATCTTCCCGAGCTCGACCGCGATAACCTGCGCCCCATTCACCAGCCTGCCCCCAAGTTTGACGACCTCACCATCGGCACCGAGATCCTCTACACGGGAATCAAGGTGATCGACCTTCTCGAGCCTTACAGCAAGGGCGGCAAGATCGGTCTGTTCGGTGGTGCCGGTGTGGGCAAGACAGTGCTCATCATGGAGCTGATCAACAATATCGCCAAGGGTCATAACGGCTTCTCGGTGTTCACCGGCGTCGGTGAGCGCACGCGTGAGGGCAACGACCTTCTGCGCGAGATGATCGAGAGCGGAGTCATGAAATACGGCGACAAATTCCGCGAGGGAATGGACAAAGGCGAGTGGAATCTTGCCGATGTGGACATGAACGAGGTGAAGCAGTCGCAGGCAACGCTTGTGTTCGGTCAGATGAACGAGCCCCCGGGCGCACGTCTGCGCGTGGCTCTGTCAGGTCTGACGGTTGCAGAACAGTTCCGCGACCAGGATGGCGGCGGCAAGGAAATCCTTCTGTTCATCGACAACATTTTCCGTTTCACGCAGGCAGGATCGGAGGTTTCGGCACTTCTCGGTCGTATGCCTTCAGCCGTGGGTTATCAGCCCACCCTTGCATCGGAAATGGGTGCGCTTCAGGAGCGAATCACATCGACCAAAAACGGATCGATCACATCTGTACAGGCTATCTACGTGCCTGCCGATGACCTGACTGACCCGGCTCCTGCCACCACATTCTCATTCCTCGACGCCACTACGGTGCTTTCACGAAAGATCGCCGAGCTGGGTATCTATCCCGCGGTGGATCCTCTCGATTCCACTTCACGTATCCTCGACCCCAACATCATTGGCGAAGAGCACTACAACACCGCCCAGGCAGTGAAGCAGCTTCTCCAGAAGTACAACGAACTTCAGGACATCATTGCCATCCTTGGCGTGGATGAGCTCAGTGACGATGACAAACTCGTCGTGGCTCGCGCACGTCGCGCCCAGCGATTCCTCTCGCAGCCTTTCCACGTGGCGGAGCAGTTCACCGGTCTGCCCGGCGTGATGGTGCCTCTCAGCGAGACTATCCGTGGCTTCAAGATGATTCTCAGCGGCGAGATGGACGAATATCCCGAGCAGGCATTCCTCAATGTCGGCACGATCGACGAAGCCATCGCCAAGGGCAAGAAGATGCTCGAAGAGGTGAAGTGAAAAAACACAAGGTCAATCCATCGTTCTCTCACACTCTAACGAAAAAACACTCAACACTCAGCACTACAATAACTCTGACAAGAAAATGACACTAAAGGTAATATCGGCTGAAGCAGTGCTCTTCGAGGGCGAGGTGACTTCCGTCACCCTGCCGGGCGAGATGGGCGCTTTCACAGTGCTCCGCAATCACGCCTCACTCATCTCCACCCTCGTGCCGGGGCAGATCGCCTATCGCGGTAAGGATGTGGCTGACAGTGCCGAGCCAGCGATAATCGAAGTGTCGGGCGGCATAGCCGTGGTGGATGACAATGTGGTGTCGGTGTGTGTGATCTGATAAATCCTCTCTTCCGAATATAGCAAAACAATAGAAACTGACAAATGAAACGTCGCATAACAACATTCCTGGTGGCTTGCCTCTCGCTCGTGTGGTGCATGAGCGGGTCGGCTCAGACTGATGCCGCTGTCGGGGGCGCTGACGGAGAGAGCACATCCGTGGCTTCCGCCCGCAGCGATTCCGAGAGTGTCAAGCAGGAACTTGAGGACGCCGACATCTTCCACGTGGAGGACGACATCGTCAAAGAAGCTGAGGAAAAAGAGGGCATCGACATCAAGGAAATCATTTTCGAGCACCTCGGCGACGGTTACGGATGGGAAGTGCCATTCAGTCATGAGAAGCGCATCCCGCTCCCGGTCATTGTCTGGGGCACCGACGGTCTTCACGTCTTCTCCTCCTCCCGTGTGGCTCACGGTAAGGCATGGAAGGACGGCGACGTCACGTTCAAGATAGCCGAAGAGGGCAAGTACCGCGGAAAGATCGTTGAAATCAAGGATGGCGAGGAAATCCGCCCATTCGACATCTCGATCACGAAGAATGTGCTGGCAATTTTCATCGCATGTCTGATTGTGGTAGGCTGCTGCTTTGCGCTTGCCAGGTTTCACAGCAACGCTTCCTACCGGACCCCGCGTAAGGGGCTCGGCGCGTTCGAAGCTCTCATAGAGTTCATCTACAACGGTGTCATCAAGTCCACACTTAAGGACAAGGCTCCGAAATTCGCTCCGTATCTTCTCACGGTGTTCCTCTTCATTTTCTTCATGAACCTGCTGGGGCTCATCGTAGTGTTTCCCGGCGGTGCCAATGTGACGGGTAATATCGCCGTGACGCTGGTGCTTGCCATCCTGACGTTCCTCGTCACCAACATCTTCGGCAACAAGCACTACTGGAAGGAGATCTTCTGGCCCGACGTGCCACTGTGGCTCAAGTTCCCGCTTCCGATCATGCCAATCATCGAAATCTTCGGCATGTTCACCAAGCCTGCTGCGCTCACGGTCCGTCTGTTCGCCAATATGATGGGCGGCCACATGATCGTGATCGTGCTGACGCTCCTCATCTTCATCTTTGCCTCGATGGGAGCCGTGGTGACAGGAACCACCACTGTGGTGTCGATTCTCTTCTCTGTCTTCATGCTCGTGATCGATGTGCTTGTAAGCTTCATTCAGGCGTACGTGTTCACGATGCTTTCCACCATTTTCATCGCACTCGCCAATGAGGAGCCGCACGGTCATCACGGGGAGGGCGATCACGGCAAGCCCGAAGCAGCGGCTTCGGCGCAAGCCAACTGATAAAACTTGAATAAACAATAAAAAACAATCATAACAACCACTTAAAACTACAACAGCTATGTTAGGATTAATTTTAGCAGCAGAAGCATTGATCGGATTAGGCGCAAGCATCGGCGCAGGTATTGCAGCCATCGGCGCAGGTATCGGTATCGGCAAAATCGGCTCTTCCGCCATGGAGGCAATTGCCCGTCAGCCCGAAAGCGCAGGCGACATCCGTTCCAACATGATCGTGATCGCCGCTCTCGTGGAGGGTGTGGCTCTGTTCGCCGTCATCGTTTGTATCCTCGCTCTGTTCGTCTGATTCCATTCGACACTACAGCGTTTATTTTAACAACATACCACTCTTTCTATGGAACTGTTCACCCCTGAAACCGGTCTGGTCATCTGGATGTTTGTGGCGTTTGCCATCCTCTTCTTCATTCTGTGGAAGTGGGCGTGGCCCGCAATCATGAAAGGTATCGACAGCCGCGCCGACTTTATCGACAAGGGTGTGGAGTATGCCCAAAACGCGAAAGAGCAGCTTGACGACGCCCGCCGCCAAGCCGATGAAGTGATAGCCGAGGCCCGCAATCGCCAGGCAGAAATGCTGCGCGAGGCTGACCGGATGAAGACCACCATTATTGACGAGGCACGCCAGGCAGCCCAGACCGAAGCAAAGAAGGTCATGGAGCAAGCCAAGGCATCCATAGCCCAGTCACGCAAGGAAGCCGAGCAGAGCTTCCGCGATGAGGTGAGCGCATTCGCCCTCGACATCGCTGCCAAAGTCGTCAAAAACCAGTTGAAGGACGACAAGGCCCAGGCGCAGTTGGTCAACACCCTTCTTGACGAGATAGAAACGAAAAACTGATCGCAAGAACAGCAGATTTCAACGATTTTCAACCACGCATCCTTAGAAAATGAACGATAGCCTCATACCCCGCCGTTATGCCAAGGCTCTTCTCAAGTACTGCGACGAGAAGGGAACTCAGCAGCGTGTCTACGGGCTGATGAACGCCCTGATAGAGTCGTTTGCGGCAAATCCCTCGCTTTCGGAGGTGATAGCCAATCCCTTTGTGGCAAACGACGAGAAGCGCTCGCTGATCATGACGGCAGCCGGTGCCGACGCCTCGACTGACGAGACGCTGGAGCGGTTTATCACCCTGCTCATCACCAACAACCGCATCGGCGGACTGAAGGAGATGGCGCTGGCTTATCGCGACCTCTATCGCCGTCAGGAGAAAATCTACCCCGTCAAGGTCACGTCGGCTGCCCCGCTTTCGCCCGATGAAGAGAGACGCCTTAAGGAGATCATACGCGGCCAGCTCGACGGCGGCTCGATGGAGTACACGTCGGCGGTCGATCCTGATCTTCTCGGCGGATTTGTCGTCGACATTGATTCGCGGCAACTCGACGCCTCCATTAAGAATGAATTGAAACAATTGCGTTTGAAATTACTCAGCAAATAAACAAAGCATAATGATAAATCCAAGCGAGATTTCGGAAGTCCTGAAGCAACAGCTCGAAAACGTCAGCTCCAAGGTGGAGTTTGAGGAAGTCGGAACGGTCCTGGAAGTAGGTGACGGTGTCGCCCACGTCTACGGACTCGAAAAGGTGTGTGCCAACGAGCTCGTAGAGTTTGAGAACGGCGTCAAGGGCGTGGCTCTCAACCTTGAGGAGAGCAACGTGGGTGTCATCCTGCTCAACGACGTCAACAAGGTGACCGAGAACATGAAGGTGCGTCGCACCGGCAAGATCGCGTCGGTTCCCGTCGGCGACGGTGTATTCGGTCGCGTAATCAACGTGCTCGGCGAGCCCATCGACGGTCGCGGTCCGATCGAAGGCGAGCTCCTCGACATGCCTCTGGAGCGCAAGGCTCCCGGCGTAATCTTCCGTCAGCCTGTGAAGCAGCCGCTACAGACCGGTATCAAAGCCGTGGACTCCATGGTGCCCATAGGTCGCGGTCAGCGTGAGCTCATCATCGGCGACCGTCAGATCGGAAAGACCGCAATCGCGCTCGACACAATCATCAACCAGCGCAAGAACTACGAGGCCGGCAAGCCTGTCTATTGCATCTACGTGGCAATCGGACAGAAGGCTTCGTCTGTAGCCTCGATCGTCGAGAGCCTTCGCCAGCACGGCGCCCTCGACTATACCGTAGTGGTGGCAGCTACCGCAAGCGACTCCGCCGCCATGCGCTACTACAGCCCCTTCGTAGGAGTGGCAATCGGCGAGTATATCCGCGACACCGGCCGCGACGCGCTGATCGTCTACGACGACCTCTCGAAGCAGGCTGTCGCCTATCGTGAAATCTCGCTCGTGCTGAAGCGTCCTTCGGGTCGCGAGGCTTACCCCGGCGATATCTTCTACCTCCATTCGCGTCTGCTTGAACGCGCTGCCAAGATTATCGACAATCAGGAAGTGGCATCGAAGATGAACGACCTTCCCGAGGTGCTCAAGCCCATCGTAAAGGGTGGCGGCTCCCTCACGGCTCTTCCAATCATCGAGACGCAGGCAGGTGACGTGTCGGCGTACATCCCGACCAATGTGATCTCGATCACCGACGGTCAGATCTACCTCGAGACGGCTCTCTTCAACCGCGGCATCCGTCCTGCCATCAACGTGGGTATCTCCGTGTCGCGTGTGGGCGGTAATGCCCAGATCAAGCCTATGAAGAAGGTGGCAGGCACGCTGAAGATCGACCAGGCTCAGTTCCGCGAGCTTGAATCGTTCACCAAGTTCGGCGGTGACATCGACCCTGTTACGGCTCGTGTCATCGACCGTGGCCGGAAGAACGAGCGCCTGCTCATCCAGCCTCAGTACCATCCCATGGCTGTTGAGGAGGAAGTGGCAGTGATCTACTGCGGCGTGAACGGACTTCTGAGCAATGTGCCTCAGGAGAAGGTGGCTGAATTCGAAAAGTCATTCCTGCAGATGCTCAATGCCAAGTACCGTGCCGAAGTGCTCGACAAGATACGCGACGGACAGCTCACCGACGACGTCACTGCCAAGCTCGCTGAGGTGGCAGCCGACGTGGCAGGACGCTATAATGCCTGATACTCCCACTAATCACTAATCATCACCGCATCTATCCCAACCATTACCCGCACTAAGAAATGGCAACACTCCGTGAACTTAAAGGCCGCATCGGCTCGGTAGCTTCTTCAGAGAAGATCACCGGTGCCATGAAGATGATTTCATCTGCCAAGATGCACAAGGCCGAACAGGCTTTGCGCCGTCTGCAGCCCTACAGGCAGCAGGTCGAATCAGTGATCGGCAGCCTTCTGAGCAGCGACGCCACTTTTGACTCCCCGCTGCTCATGGAGCGTGAGGTGAAGAGAGTGACAGTGGTAGTGTGGGGGTCGGACGACGGACTGTGCGGAGCCTACAACGTCAATATCTCCAAGCAGCTTGCCCCGGTCATCGAGGGGTATGCCGACGATGTTGAGATCACGGTAATTCCCGTCGGGTCGAAGATAGCCAAAGCTGTGACACGAATCGCTGCTAAAAAAGGCGGTTTCAAGGTCGCTACGATGGAAGGAGTCGACTCAAAAAGCGAGGGTGAGGGTGTGAAAATGCTTCTCGAGCATCTCAAGCAGCTCTTCGTGAGCGGTGAGACCGACCGCATCGATGCGCTTTACATGAACTTCCAGAGTGTCTCCCGCCAGCGCCCCGTCGCCCAGCAGCTCATCCCTGTGGTAGGATCGACATTCAAGGCGGATGAGTCGGGCAAACCGTTCATCTTCGAGCCTGATGCAGCCACAATATTCCGTACGGTGATCCCGATGTACCTGCTCGCTGTTGTGCAGGACATATTCACCGAGAACCGTGCGTCCGAGCAGGCGGCACGTGTCATGGCGATGCAAAGCGCCAACGACAACGCCAAGAAGCTCCTCGATCAGTTGCGGCTCGAATACAACAAGCTGCGCCAGCAGAGCATCACCACTGAGCTGCTCGACATTGTGGGCGGTCAGGTGAGATAGTTCCGCCACTGACGACGCCCCGCCACGTAAGAAACGAAAGAAAAAGTAATAAACCGATAGAATCACAAAAGGAAATCCTTATGGGTAGTGTAAAAGACTATTTTTCAAATTTAGGAACCGGCATAGCGAGCCTTGTCAAGGGCATGCAGGTGACCGGCAAGGAATTCTTCACTCCTAAAATCACTGAAAAATATCCTGAGAACCGCGACAACATGCACATCGCACAGCGTTTCCGCGCATGTCTGGAGCTGAAGTATGACGCCGAGGGTAACCACAAGTGCATAGCTTGCGGCACCTGCGAGCGCAACTGTCCTAACGGCACGATTTCGCTCGTGACCAAGATGGTGGACACCTGGGACGGTAAGAAAAAGAAAAAACTCGACAAGTACATCTACGACCTGGGCAGCTGCACGTTCTGTCAGCTCTGCGTGACCTCGTGTCCCACCAACGCGCTCGACTTCTCCAATGACTTCGAGCAGGCGGTGTTCACCCGCGAGAAGCTGGTGAAGCAGCTCAATTACCTGCCTGAAAAGGAAGAACCGGCTCCCACGCCCGAACAGATCGCCAAGATGCAGGCTGAGAAGGAAGCCAAGATCGCTGCTGCCAAAGCTGCCGCTGCCGCCAAGAAAGCTGCCGCCGCTGCCGCTGCAGGCGAAGCTCCCGCCAAGCCTGCCGACGAATCAACCCCCGCTGAAAAATAAATAAAAGAATCACGATATGGAATCAGTAGGAAGTATCATTGCCTATGTGGTGATTGCTCTGTCAATCATCATCTTCTCGGTACTGGCTGTCACCACACGCAAGATCCTGCGTGCCGCCACCTATCTGCTTTTCGCGCTTTTTGCCACCGCCGCCATCTATTTCTCGCTCGACTACGAGTTTCTCGGTGCGGTGCAGATAGCCGTTTACGCAGGCGGCATTGTGGTGCTCTTTGTGTTCTCGATCTTGCTGACGAGTCACCCCGGCGACAACAGTGCCCGTCTTGCCTCTAAGAAACGTGTGTCGGGGCTCATAGCCGCCATCGCCATGCTCCTTGTGTCGGGCTACGTCCTGATCAGCCGCTGCATCGGCGTAGCAGAGCCCGCAATGCAGTCGATCGACATGCAGAAAGTCGGTGCCACCCTTATGGGAACAGGTCACGGAGAATATCTGCTCCCCTTCGAGGCTATCAGTGTCTTATTGCTCGCCTGCATCATTGGCGGTATTGTCGTTGCCCGTAAAAGATAATAGATAGTTATGGAAAAGACGATGCTCTGTTATTTGATCCCCAGCCTGATTATGTTCTGCTGCGGAGTTTACGGGTTTATCACCCGCAAAAACATGATTGCGATCTTGATTTCGCTCGAGCTGATGCTCAACTCGGTCGATATCAACTTTGTAGTGTTTAACCGTTTCCTCTTCCCCGGCTCGATGGAAGGCATGTTCTTCACGCTCTTCGCCATCGCCATCGCCGCCGCCGAGACCGCGCTTGCCATTGCCATTATCATCAATGTGTTCCGCTCGGTCAAGAATGTGGATGTGGAGGAAGTCTCTAAAATGAAATTTTAAAGCCACGCCATGGAATCAACAATGCCAGTCCTTATCCTTGCGATACCTCTGTTCACGTTCCTGCTGCTTGGCCTTCTGGGCAAGTTTATGCAGCGTGGCATGGCCGGTGTCATCGGCACCTCGGCTATGGGTATCACTCTCGTGCTGTCCTACATCACAGCTTTCACCTATTTCTTCTCGGGCAATCCCCTCTTCATCTCTGCCGGCGGTGACCGCCTCCAGGCTGTAATCTTCAACACCGTCTGGCTGCAGTTCACTCCCGATCAGATCGATGCTGCCGGACAGATCGTGAAGCATGGTCTCGCCATCAAGCTCGGATTCCTGCTCGACTCCATCTCCGCCATGATGCTCGTGGTGATCACCACCATTTCGTTCATGGTGCATCTCTACAGCAACGGATACATGCGCGACCACCACGGTGTGTGCGAGAAAGGCTTCCAGCGTTTCTTCGCCTATCTGTCGCTCTTCAGCTTCTCGATGCTCGGTCTCGTCGTTGCCACCAATATCTTCCAGATGTACATCTTCTGGGAACTTGTGGGCGCTTCCTCCTATCTGCTCATCGGTTTCTATTACACTAAGCCGTCAGCAGTGTCAGCATCCAAGAAGGCATTTATCGTCACCCGATTCGCCGACCTCGGATTCCTCATCGGTATCCTTATACTGAGCTACTACACCGGCACGTTCAACTTCACGGAGTTAACTTCCGTTCCCGTCGAAGGTCTTAACGATGTCTACGCAGTCAGCGCCGGCACTGCCGAGCATATCCGCAGCATCTTCGCCGACAGCAAGGCTCCGCTCTTCATGGGCGCTTCCGTGATGACGTGGGCTCTGGTGCTCATCTTCATGGGCGGCATGGGTAAGTCGGCAATGATGCCTCTCCACATCTGGCTCCCCGACGCAATGGAGGGTCCCACCCCCGTCTCGGCTCTCATTCACGCCGCTACTATGGTCGTGGCAGGTGTCTACCTTGTGGCACGTCTCTTCCCGCTCTTCCTGATGCAGACCTCCGCACTCGACATTGTGACCGTCGTCGGCGCCGTCACCGCGCTCTACGCAGCCATGGTGGCATGCGCTCAGATCGACATCAAGCGTGTGCTTGCATTCTCCACCATCTCGCAGATAGCATTCATGATGGTGTCGCTCGGCGTAACGCGCATCGCCCATACGGACGCTCTCGGACACGAAGTGCACGAGGGACTCGGCTACATGGCTTCGATGTTCCACCTCTTCACCCACGCAATGTTCAAGGCTCTGCTCTTCCTCGGTGCCGGTGCGCTGATCCATGCTATCGGATCCAACGACTACACCGCCATGCACGGTCTCCGCAAATACATGCCCGTCACTCACTGGACATTCCTTATCGGGTGTCTGGCTATCGCAGGTATCATCCCCTTCGCAGGCTTCTTCAGTAAGGACGAGATCCTGACCGCCTGCTTCGGTCATTCGACTGTCTGGGCAATCTGGATGACACTCGTAGCCGGTCTGACGGCGTTCTACATGTTCCGTCTCTACTTCCTCATCTTCTGGTGGAAGGAGCACAAGGTGCATGGCGAGCACGTACCGCATGACCAGCCCTGGACCATGACTCTTCCCCTCATCATTCTCGCCGCCATCTCATGTGTGGCAGGATTCGTACCCTTCGGCAATCTCGTGACCTGGAACGGTCATCCCATCACCGGTGCCGGATTCTTCACCAATCTCGACAATCTTAACTGGAATGTCGCCGTCATCTCACTCTGCGTTGCCATCATCGGTATTCTCGTGGCGATGAAGATGTACAGGAAGGAAAATCCCCTTCCCGAGAAGATGCGCTCGGCTCTGCCGCGCCTCTGGGACTGGTGCCACCACCGCTTCTACTGGGACGAACTCTACATGTTCATTACCCACAAGATTATCTTCGACCGGGTGTGCAAGCCTATCGCATGGTTTGACCGTCACGTCATCGACGGCACCATGGACTCCTTCGCCACGATGACCAATCGCCTTTCGGTTGCAATCAAGGGTCTGCAGTCGGGCCGCATCCAGAACTACGTCTGGGTCTACCTCCTCGGAGCTCTCGTGCTTGCGGTTGTCACCATGTTATGTGTCCTCTAATGCGATAACCCCACTCACAGTCACTATCACACACTAAATTGCAGTAACAATGTTTTCGAATATACTGATTTACTTTGTGCTAATCCCCCTGCTCATGCTTGCGGGACTTGGAATCAGCCGCAACGTCAAGCAGATCCGCGCGGTTGCCGTAGTGGGTTCGACAGCACTGATCGCCCTTTCCGTCTACCTTCTGGTCGACTATCTGGGTCAGCGTGCCGCCGGAAATGAGGCAGAAATGCTCTACACAGGCTCATGGAGCTGGTTCACGCCTCTCAACATCAACCTTTCCGTAGGTGTCGACGGCATTTCGATCGCCATGCTCATCCTTTCTTCGTTCATCCTCTTCACCGGCAGCTTCGCTTCCTGGAAGATCGATCAGCCCAAGGAATTCTTCCTCTGGCTCATCCTTCTCTCCACCGGTGTCTACGGCTTCTTCATCTCGATCGACATTTTTACGATGTTCATGTTCTACGAGGTGGCGCTCATCCCCATGTACCTCCTTATCGGCGTGTGGGGCAGCGGCAAGAAGAATTATTCGGCAATGAAGCTCACGCTCATGCTTATGGGCGGATCGGCATTCCTGATGCTCGGTCTTATCGGCATCTACTACCATTCGGCTCCCGCCGGACAGCCCCTTACGTGGAATCTGCTCGAGATCGCCCACAACAACGCTATCTCGACAGGCTGGCAGCACTTCCTCTTCCCGATGACTTTCGTTGGTTTCGGCGTGCTTGGTGCGATGTTCCCCTTCCACACATGGAGCCCTGACGGTCACGCTTCCGCACCCACGGCAGTGTCGATGCTCCACGCAGGCGTGCTAATGAAACTTGGCGGTTACGGATGCTTCCGCGTATCGATGTATCTCATGCCCGAGGCAGCCAACGACCTTGCCTGGATCTTCCTTATCCTCACCGGTATCTCTGTTGTCTACGGTGCATTCAGCGCTTGCGTGCAGACCGACCTCAAGTACATCAACGCCTATTCCTCTGTGTCACACTGCGGACTGGTGCTCTTCGCCATCCTCATGATCAACACCACGGCAATGACCGGCGCAATCATGCAGATGCTCAGCCACGGCTTGATGACGGCACTCTTCTTCGCGCTTATCGGTATGATCTACGGTCGCACCCACACCCGCGACATCCACGAGATGGGCGGTATGATGCAGATTCTGCCTTACCTCTCCGTCTGCTACGTGATAGCCGGTTTCGCCTCGCTCGGTCTCCCCGGACTCAGCGGCTTCGTTGCTGAAATGACAATCTTCGTAGGATCATTCGAACAGGGTATGATCGACTACCTCGGCGGTGCCGGTTCGCTTCGTCTGGTGTTCACAATCATCGCCTGCTGCTCGATCGTCATCACGGCTGTCTACATCCTGCGTGTGGTCGGCAAGCTTCTCCTCGGTCCGGTTCACGACGATCATCATCGTCAGCTCACCGACGCCACATGGTGGGAGCGTCTCTCCACAGCCACCCTCATCATCTGCGTGGCTGCGATCGGCTGCTTCCCCAACTTCTTCGAGCAGCTCATCCGCTTCACATTCAACCCCGAATTTTTCCGCGCATTGGCAGCCAACGTGCCTGTGCTTAACTAATAGAAACCCGATTAATCGAAGCAATGGATTATTCTCAGTTTTTAGCAATGAAGCAAGAAATAGGATTGCTGATCGTATTTCTGTTAGTCTTCCTCTATGACACCTTCATGCCTAAGAAGGCATTGAACGGTACTTCGGTCTTCACTTGCGTCGTGTTTGCCATCTACACAGCCCTGTGCTTCTGCTGCTGCATGACCGACACCTGGGCAACCACGTTCAGCGGCATGTATGCCACCAGCCCGGCAATCGCCGCCATCAAGAACATTCTCAATGTCGGTGCCCTTATCGTCCTCATTCAGTCATGCAAGTGGGCTAACAGTGACGAGCAGGTGGTGCGTCGCGGTGAGTTCTACGAGCTTCTGCTTGCCACTCTTTTCGGCATGTATCTGATGATCTCCGCCCGTCATTTCCTTCTCTTCGTCATCGGTCTGGAAAGCGCCTCCCTGCCTCTTGCAGCTATGGTGGCTTTCAACAAGAACCGTTACGAAAGTCATGAGGCATCCATCAAGTACCTTCTCACCGCCGTGTTCTCCTCGGCAGTGTTCATGATGGGTCTGTCGTTTGTCTACGCACTTGCAGGCTCCCTCTACTACACCGATATTTATTGCGCAATCAGCACGCAGCCTTCCGCCATGCTTGTTCTCGCGCTTGCGTTCGTGCTTGCAGGTATGGGCTTCAAGCTCTCGCTCGTCCCCTTCCATCTCTGGACAGCCGACGTCTACCAGGGCGCCCCGACCGTCGTCACATCCTACCTTTCCGTCATCTCCAAGGGATCGGCAGCTTTCGCCCTCCTTGTAATGATGGTGCAGGCGTTCGGATTGGTCTACAGTCAGGTGTGGGAGTGGATGCTTTATGCCCTCATCATCCTGACAATCACCGTCGGCAACCTCTTTGCAATGCGTCAGCGCAACATGAAGCGCTTCCTCGCATTCTCATCCGTGTCGCAGGCTGGCTACATCATGCTCGGCATCATTGCTATGAACGCTACCGGAATGGCTTCGCTGATGTACTATATCCTCGTCTACGTATTCTCCAACCTTGCCGCCTTCGGCGTGATCAGCGCTATCGAGAACAACTGCGGTAAGGTCGACATGGACGACTACAATGGTCTCTACCGCACTAATCCCCGCCTGTCGGTTGCGATGATGCTTGCCATGTTCTCCCTCGCAGGTATTCCTCCCTTCGCCGGATTCTTCAGCAAGTTCTTCATCTTTACAGGAGCAATCCAGCAGGGTAGCACCGCTATCTACGTCCTCGTGCTCATCGCCCTTATCAACACCATTATCTCCCTCTACTACTACCTCCTCGTTGTTAAGGCAATGTTCATCAACACTGAGAACGGTTGCGTGATCGCTCCCTTCAAGTCGGCATGCAGCGAGCGGCTCGGTCTATGGATCTCGGTTGCCGGTATCCTTCTCCTCGGTATCGTCAGCTGCTTCTACAATTCTCTCCTTGAATTGTGCCAGACCTACGGAATCTTCTGATTGATTCTAAAACAATGAAAATAGGAGAGGGGGCTGTGATCACAGCCCCCTCTTTGTTATAAATCACAGTACTAAAAACTTCTCCGACATCGCTCGGTCACCTCATGCAATCCGATTCGCCCATCCGCACGTTATGCCAGCCTGTAGTCACTGAAGTGATCACACTCAGCCCGTCAGCCCACAACCGCATCATCATGTCGCGTTGTCTCGGCAGGATTATCTGGCCTGTAGTGGGCGTGATGGCGTTGGTGGCGCTGGCTGCATGGTGGAAGAGTGAGATCAATTGGTACTTCCTGATTCCAATTGTCGGGCTGATCATGTTGCCTTCGCTTATGCTGGCGGCGTTCATGACCCAGACATTGAGCCGGGAGGCGGCGGAGTCGATACGCCCTCATAGGTTTGAGTTTTCCGACGACCGTATTCTTGTGATTCCAATAAAAGAAAAGCCGTCGGAACTGACGGCTTCAGATGAGAGCCAGGATCCGGAGTTTCCGGACACAAGGCGCACTTATGAAATCCCCGTGTCGGAAGTGACGGATATCGAGCTTACCGGAGAATACCTTATGGTGAAGCTTAAAGGTCCTCTGTCGCGTTTTATCCTCGTTCCGCACCAATCCCTTTCCCGCAACGACAGTCGCCGTCTGATAGCATTTATGAGAGCTCTGACGGAAAAACCGGATGAGACTGATGCCGACTGGTGACACGACAGCCATAAAGGCTGACCGGTGGCTATATTTGCCGCCAAAAAAAATTCGTTCCCCTGGTTATTATTTCGCAAGCTCCTCGGCAAGTGCCTGTGCGGAGCGTTGACCGTCGATGGCTGCCGATACGATTCCACCTGCGTAGCCCGCACCCTCCCCCGACGGATAGAGACCTTTCAGCCCCACATGATGGAGTTTCGCGGGATCGCGTGGAATACGCACCGGCGAAGATGTGCGCGTCTCGGCGCCTATGAGCGTGGCTTCGGGGGAGAGAAATCCACGCGACTTGCGCCCGAATTCCTCCAGTCCTTTCTGCAGGCGACGGGCTATCGGTGCAGGCAGAAGACGGTCGATGCGTGCGGGATGGATGCCCGGTGCATAGGATGTGGAGGGGAGCGATTTTGATGCACGGGATGCCACGAAGTCGGTCATGCGCTGCGCGGGGGCGTTCTGCGACCCGTCGCCCTCTTCAAAGAAGCGTCGCTCGATATCTTCCTGAAATTTCATTACCTTAAGCCGGTCCGATGCGTCGTACTGATCGTCGAGATCTTCCGGAAGTACCTCTACCACCATTCCCGAATTTGCCCATTTGGTTCCGCGTGACGACGGCGACATGCCGTTGACCACAAGCTGCCCCGGCTCCGATGCCGCCGGAATGATGAATCCGCCGGGACACATGCAGAATGAGTAGACGGCACGTCCGTCCACTCGGGTCAGCATCGAATATTCGGCGGCGGGCAGATATTTTCCTCTCCCGCGCGGATTATGGTACTGTATGGAGTCGATTAGTTGCTGCGGGTGTTCGAGGCGGACGCCTACAGCAATTCCCTTAGGCTCGATTTCTATTCCACGGCTGTCGAGCGCACGATAGACGTCGCGTGCAGAGTGACCTGTGGCAAGAATCACCGGACCGTTCCAGTGCTTTCCGTCCCTCGTTATCACCCCTGTCACCTCCTTCCCGTCAGACGACAGAATAAGGTCGCTTACGCACGTCCCGAAATGCACTTCTCCACCCTGCGTGATGATAAAGTTGCGTATCGACTTTATCACTTCCGGGAGCCTGTCGGTGCCGATGTGAGGATGAGCGTCCACCAGAATGTCGCGGCTCGCCCCATGCTTCCAGAGGATAGCGAGCACTTTGTCCACCGAGCCGCGTTTCTTCGACCGGGTGTAGAGCTTGCCGTCGCTGAAAGCTCCTGCGCCTCCCTCGCCGAAGCAGTAGTTGGATTCCGGATCCACCACTCCCTCCCGCGCTATCCTCGCCATGTCGCGCCGACGGGAGTCCACGTCTTTCCCCCGTTCGAGCAGAATCGGGCGGATTCCATTCTCCAGAAGCTCAAGCGCTGCAAAAAGCCCGGCGGGTCCGGCACCGACAATGATTGCCTGCGGGGCTCCGGGCGGCAGAGCAGGGTAGGAGGGGAGTTCGGGTTCGTAGAAGGGACTCTTTTCGTCTACGTGAACGTCCACACTCAGGTTGACCATGACACGGCGTTGTCGCGCGTCGATCGACCGCCGGCGTATCTCGGTAGCCTTGATGCGGTTCACGTCGATTCCGAGAGCCGTCGAAGCAGCCACCTTAAGTTGTTCGGGCTGATAGGCTGTCTCGGGAGCGACACGTAGTTGAAGGTTGCTTACAGGCATGGAATTACGCTATTGGTTAATGGTTATTTCCCGGCGGCATGGAGCTTGCGGGTGTGGCGCTTCACCATCACCACGGCTGTCACGGCTGCAAGCACGAACGCCAGGAAGTCGCTGCCCGCCATGCTTGCCCACACGCCGTCAATGCCGTAGATGTGGGGCAGGATAGCAAGAAGCGGCAGGAGGAATATGAGCTGACGCGTGAGCGACAGGAATATCGAAAGGGCAGGTTTGCCGATCGACTGGAAGAAGTTTTGGATGATGATCTGTATGCCTACAACGGGGAAGCAGACGTAGTAGACGCGGAATCCGTGGCGGGCGATGTCGGTGAGCGTGGGATCAGTGGTGAAGAGCCCGCTCAGACGGTCGGGCAGCAGTTCGGCGATCGCCCAGCCAACCGTCGTGATGGCAAAGCCGAGATAGATGCCGATTCGCAGCGTCTTTTTCACGCGGTCCCAGTTGCCGGCGCCGAAGTTGAAGCCAAGGATCGGCTGCATACCCTGAGTCACACCGAACACGATCATCACGAAGAACATCGTGATACGGTTGATGATTCCGTAGGCTCCCACTGCAAGATTTCCCATCTCCGCTCCACCGCAGTCGAGCAGCGACTTGTTGAGGAACACCACGACCACGCATGCCGTGACATTCATAAGGAACGGTGACAGACCGATGCCGTACATCCTTTTGATCAGCGACCACTGTAGCCAGCGGGCGTGGATATTGAGATGCACGTAGCTTTTACGTGAAAGGAAGTGACAAAGCACCCAGATGAACGCCACAAACTGGGCGCAGATCGTGGCAAAAGCCGCTCCCGCGATACCCCAGTCGAACACGAAAATGTAGATGGGTGCAAGGATAATGTTTATACCCACAGATATAAATGCCGAGATCATCGCCTTGGCAGGATAGCCGGTGGCGCGCATCAGGTTGTTAAGTCCTAAGAACACATAGGAGATCGGGGTGCCGTAGAGTATAACGGTCATAAATTCCCTCGCGTACTCGATCGTCTCAGGCGTGGCGCCGAAGAAATAGAGGATCGGATCAAGGAAAATAAGCGTCAGTCCGCCGAACACGGCCGCATGGATCAGGCAAAGCGTAAGCACGTTGTTCACGACGTCGGTGGCGCGTTTCAGGTTGTTTTGCCCCATGAAGATCGACGAGATCGTGGCGCCGCCCACTCCGACAAGCGTACAGAATGCTATCACGAGATTCATCAGAGGGAAAGTGATGGCGAGTCCGGAGATTGCCAGCGGCCCGACACCGCGCCCGATGAAAATCGAGTCAATGATATTGTAGAGCGACGTCGCCACCATCGCTATGATAGCAGGCACTGAATATTGCACCAGCAGACGCCCGATCGGGAGCGTCCCCAGCGTCGTGGGGTTGCTTGATTTTGACTTGCTGTTCATTTATTGACCTTAGTGGAGGAATTGACGTGGGGAATTTTTGGGATTATCAGCGGGGAAGCACGTTGACGCGCAACTTTTCGTAGGCGCGTTCGGCTTTGGCGCGTGCTTCATCCACGGTGTCGGCTGTGGCGAGAATCACGCCCATGCGGCGGTGACCCTTGATTTCGGGCTTGCCGAAGATGCGCATCTGCACGCCCTCTTCCTCAAGCACCTTTTCCAGATTGTCCATCTCGATTTTGTCAGTGTCACCCTCAACCACGATGGCACGCGAAGCCGACGGACCGTAGAAGCGGATGCCGGGTACCGGCAGACCGAGCAGGGCTCGTGCGTGCAGTCCGAATTCGCTCATGTCCTGCGAGATCATCGTCACCATGCCTGTGTCGTGGGGGCGGGGTGACACTTCGCTGAATATCACGTCATCCCCCTTGATGAAAAGCTCCACACCGAAGATTCCGTATCCTCCGAGGGCATCTGTCACGGCTTTGGCTATCTCACGTGCGCGTCGAAGAGCCTTTTCGCTCATCGGTTGGGGCTGCCAGGAGTAGCGGTAGTCGCCGTTTACCTGAACGTGACCTACAGGTTCGCAATACGTGGTGCCAGATACGGAACGGACGGTGAGGAGTGTGATTTCATAGTCGAAATCCACAAATCCTTCCACGATCACTCTGCCGGCCCCCGCACGTCCGCCTTCCTGAGCTTCGCGCCATGCATCTTCGATCCGGGAGGCATCGCGCAGCGTGCTCTGTCCGTGTCCCGACGAACTCATGATCGGTTTTACCACGCAGGGTAGTCCGATTTCTTTCACGGCTTCCAGAAATTCGTCGTGGGTGGAAGCGAAGCGGTAGCGCGACGTAGGCAGTCCGAGCTGCTCGGCAGCCAGACGGCGTATGCCCTCGCGGTTCATCGTCAGCAGGGCGGCATTGGCTGTCGGAGTCACATTGTAGCCCTCCTTCTCGAGTTCGACGAGGGTAGGAGTGGCGATGGCTTCCACTTCGGGAATGATATGATCAGGCTTCTCAAGTTCGATTACTTCGCGGAGCTTGTTGCCGTCGAGCATGTTGAACACGTGGCAGCGGTGAGCCACCTGCATTGCCGGTGCGTCGGCGTACTTGTCGCATGCCACCACTTCCACGCCCATGCGCTGGAGTTCGATTGCCACTTCTTTACCAAGCTCGCCGCTGCCGAGCAGAAGGGCTTTGCGCCCTACGGGAGTCTTCACTGAACCTATTTTAGCCATAATTGTCTGTAATTAGATGATTTATGTGATGATTTCTTGTTGAATTTCTCGATAAAAGCATTGTGGAGGTCAGATCACCTCCATGTCGGCGTTGAGGCGCTGGCGCACTACCTCGTACATCATGATGCCTGCCGCTACCGACACGTTGAGCGAACTGATGTGACCGAACAGCGGAATCGACACGAACGTGTCGCAGAGGCGGAGCACCTCCGCCGAGATCCCGACATCCTCCGCACCCATCACCAGAGCCACCGGTGTGGTGTAATCCGCCTGCGTGTAATTGATGTCAGCTTTCTCGCTTGCTGCCACTATCTTATAGCCGTTATCTTTCAATGTCCTGACAGCTCCCGTCAGGTTGTATTCGCGGCAGACGGGGATATGGTGGAGTGCACCTGCCGATGTCTTTACGGCGTCGGCGTTGACGCTCGCGCTCCCGCGTTCCGGGATTACTATGGCATTTACCCCCGCGCACTCGCATGTGCGGGCTATTGCGCCGAAATTTCTCACGTCGGTTATACCGTCAAGCACCACCACGAAGGGCATCACGCCTTCTTCGTAGAGTGCCGGAATCACCTCGTCGAGCTTGTGATAGGTCACGGCGGAGAGGAATGCCACAACTCCCTGATGGTTCTTGCGCGTGATGCGGTTGATGCGCTCTATGGGCACTCGCTGGGTCACGATGTGGCGCTTGTGGATGAGTTCGAAGAGTTCCTTGGCGAGATCGCCCTGCAGGTCCTTCTTGATGTAGATTTTGTCGATGTCTTTGCCTGCCTCGATGGCTTCGATTACGGCGCGAATACCAAAAATATAGTCCATACGTGTTCGTTAATTTTTCTTTTGATTTAGTAGGGAGCGTGCATTGGCGCGGGCTGCATCGTCGATAGCGGAACCGCTGAGCATGAGGGCGAGCTCGTCCACGCGCTCTTCATCCGATAGTCGGCGCAGACGGGTGTGGGTGCTCGTCTCGTCATCTTCCTTGTACACTTTGTAGTGACTGACGCCTTTCGCTGCCACCTGGGGCAGATGGGTGATAGCCACCACCTGAATGTTGCCGGCGATGTTGCGCATCATCTCGCCCATGCGGTTGGCGACGTCGCCCGACACGCCGGTGTCCACTTCGTCAAATATGATCGAAGGGAGTTGCATTTTGTCGGCGATGATTGACTTGATGGAGAGCATCAGTCGGGATATTTCTCCGCCGGAAGCCGTGTTGCCCACGGGAAGGGGCGTCTGGTTCTTATTGAATGCGAAGCGGAATTCCACGGAGTCGATTCCGGAAGCTGACATATCAGCCTGGCTTACGTCAATCACCGGATTAAGGTTCTTCATCCCGAGTGGCACGGCGCGCTCCTTAAGCAACGCGGCAAATTCCTGGGCTTGTGCGTGGCGGCGCCCGGAGATGGTGCGGGCGAGTTCCAGGGCTGCATGGCGGGCGCGTTTTGCCTCACGTTCGAGTTGGGCCATCGTCTCATCGGCGTTGTCGATGCCATCGAGGCGTGAGCGAAGATTTTCCCGTATGTCGATCAGTTGCTCGATGCTTTCTGCCTGATTGCGTCGCTTAGCGTCGGATAATGCTGCGAGCCGTGAGTCGATGCGTTCCAGTTCATCGGGATCGGCATTCAGGTCATGATCGATGGCGAGGTAGCTCTCGGCTATGTCATTTAGCTCGATTCTGACGGTTTCGAGTCGTTCTGCCAGATCTGCCGCCTCGTCCGAAAGGTCAGCCAGATCGGAGGCTGCTTCAGAAGCTGAGCGGAGAAGGGACCCTGCATTGGCTGACCCCGAATGGAGGGCTTCGGTGATCGTGTCCAGATTACTCTTTATGTCAGTAAGGTTGGCTTGTATCTCGCGGTCATGTTCGAGCTGTTCCTCCTCGCCCTCGGTGAGCTGCAGATCGTCAAGCTGGGAGAGGCGGAATCGCATGAACTCCTCGTCGGCACGGGTCTGCTCGATGTCACGCTTCGCCTTGTGATAGGCACGGGCGGCGTGACGGTAGGCGTTGTACCTCCCCTCGTATTCCTGCAGGAGTTTAGCGTTGTCGGCGAGTGAATCGATGATGCGGAGTTGGAATGATGGGTCGGCGAGGAGCATGTTCTGGTGCTGGGAATGAAGGTCGACAAGCTGCATCGCCACCGCACGTAACTGGGTCAGGTTGACCGGGGAATCATTGATGAACGCGCGCGAACGTCCGTTAGGTGAGATTTCGCGACGCAGTATTGCAAGTCCGTCATCACTCCATTCGATGTCGGCGTCGGCACAGAATGACCTCAGCCGCGGATAGGCCTCGACGTTGAATGTGGCTTCGATCACCGATTTCCTTTCGGGGTCGGTCACCACCCGTGTGTCGGCGCGTCCTCCGAGCAGAAGCGACAGTGCGCCCAGCATGATTGATTTGCCGGCACCCGTTTCGCCCGTGATGATGTTCAGACCCTCCGACAGATCGAGTTCCACCTCGTCGATAAGGGCGTAGTTGGATATATGGAGCGATTGTATCATTTCTTTGTCGTTGTCTCTTTTATTGCGTTGATGCGTTCGGCGTCAGTAGGGTAGATTTCTGATAGCTGTTTAGCCAC
Organism: uncultured Bacteroidales bacterium; assembly: GCA_947176235.1. Classification (GTDB taxonomy): domain Bacteria; phylum Bacteroidota; class Bacteroidia; order Bacteroidales; family Muribaculaceae; genus CAMWPM01. Next base: position 25,579 of record CAMWPM010000005.1, read on the forward strand.
GGCAGTACGCTCAGCCTGTTGTCCGCGCGAGTAGATGTTGAGCACTTCGTCGAGCTTCGAATCATGGAAGAGTGTCAGCGCCACCGACATCGGGGCAGCCTGATTTATCTTGTCAAGCTCCTTGAGCGCCTCGGTGATGCGTGCGCGTCCCTTGTCGGGAGCACCTGCCATCTCGTCGAGACCCTGACGGTGGTAGGTGTAGAGGAGATTGTGGACGCCTGAAGTCACTCCGTCATTGAATACAGACGAGACAGCCGCACGGTTTTTTGTATCGTCGAAGGCTCTCCAGCCTCCTTGCCCCGCTCCCTGCGCCATTGCCACTATCTGGGCTGCCTGCTCGAAGTAAGGCCTGCCCCCCTGCGGAGAGAAAGAGTCGAAGTCAAGTCCGAGAATCGTATAGACCCAGAAGTTGAGAATGGATGTCAGCTGGCTCTCGTAGTTTGTCGCCGAGAACACCAGAGGTTCCCCCGGACGCCAGGTGAAGCTCACGTTGGTGTCGCGGTGGTTGAGCAGGGTGGTGGTGTAGGTGGAATTGAACACCGGACGCGACGACTGCACCTGAAGTTCGCCGGTGAACGTATCATCGTTCCACTCCTTCACCACCAGAAGCATCCTGCATTCGATTTTCTCCCCGGTGCCGATCTGCGCCGGAGTGAAGCGCGTGGTGTTCACGTAATCGGCTATTGCCTGTTGCAGACTCTCCATCACGTCCTTTGTCGTTCCCTCCACCTGGTCGCCGTTCACCTCCACCGTGCAGTTGAGCTCCTGGGCTTCGGCATGAGCGGGTGCGATGAGTGAAGCCGTCAGCGCCAGAAGCCATGCGGCGGCCCGACGTACAACGCCGGGCGTGAAGGCGGGGGAGTGGATGGGGCGACGTGTCATGGGATCAGCGGCTGGCGGAATTGATGAGGGTGGTGAGCCGGGCTATGATGTCGGAGGCAACTTCGGTCTTGGGTTTAAGCCCGAAGGCATTCACGCTTCCGTCGCGGTGATAGATGGTCACTTTGTTAGTGTCGGTGCCGAATCCCGCACCGGCATCTCTCAGTGAGTTCATCACGATCATGTCGAGATTCTTTCTCTCCATCTTGCCCAGTGCGTTGGCTTCTTCGTCGTTTGTCTCAAGTGCGAACCCTGCCAGGACCTGTCCTTCGCGCTTCATTTTGCCGAGCGCGGCGGCTATGTCGGGATTTTTCACGAGGCGGATTTCGGGGATTTCATCCTTCTCGCGCTTGATCTTCCTGTCGGCGACTGTGGCGGGGGCATAGTCAGCTACGGCAGCGCACATCACGGCGGCATCCTGGGCACCGAATTCAGCCACGCAGGCATCGTGCATCTCCCGCGCCGACTCCACATCGATCACTCTTACTCCGGGCATTGTCGGGCGTGTGTTGACCGGTCCGAGCACCAGCGTCACTTCCGCTCCCTTTCGGGCTGCTTCGTCGGCGAGGGCTATTCCCATCTTGCCTGTCGAATAGTTGCCGATGAATCTCACCGGGTCGATGCGTTCGCGGGTGGGACCGGCGGTGATCAGAATCTTTTTACCTGCAAGAGGTCCGCTCTTGGCAAAATAATCCTCGAGCGCAGCCATTATCTGTTCCGGCTCTGCCATCCGTCCCTTGCCGGTCAGATGACTTGCAAGCTCTCCTTCGGTCGAGTCTATGATTATGTTGCCACGACGGCGCAGAAGTTCGATATTTTCGGTGGTGGACGGGTGCGCCATCATGTCAAGGTCCATGGCGGGAGCAAGAAGCACCTGCTCTTTGGCTGACAGATAAGTGGTGACGAGCATATTATCGGCGATGCCGTGTGCCATTTTTCCGATGGTCGAGGCAGTGGCGGGGGCAATCACCATAGCGTCAGCCCATAGTCCCAGATCGACGTGGGAGTGCCATTCGCCGGTGTTGGCGGAGAAAAACTCACTCACCACAGGTTTCCCGCTGAGTGCCGACATCGTCACGGGAGTGATGAACTGCTTTGCCGCCGGCGTCATCACCACCTGCACCTCCGCTCCCGCCTTGATCATCAGGCGGAGGAGGTAGGCGCTCTTGTAGGCGGCGATTCCGCCGGTCACTCCCAGCACGATATGTTTTCCTTCAAGAGGTCTCATTGGCGGTTGGCTGTGCGGTTGGCTTTCTTTTTTGCGTTGAATCGCTCGTAGATCTTCGTGAGCTCGAGCTTGGTGTTGTAAGGGAAGTCTCCGTCCATCATCCAGCGGTAGTAGGTGGGTTCGGAAGCGAGTACCGATTCCACCGTTCTCCCTTTGTGCTTTCCGAAGTTGAACACTTCTTCGCCTTTTTCGTTACGTATTATCCGTCCCATCAGGTCGACGTTGCGGTTCTGGGAGGAGTACTCGGACAGAGCCTTGACGTCGTTGGGCAGGTCGTTGTAGCGGTCGAGCTGGGCGAGAAGCACCTCATAGGTGGCGCGTGTGTCGGCTTTCGCCGAGTGGGCGGCTGTCAGGTCGGCGTCGCAGTAGAATTTGTAGGCTGCCACAAGTGTGCGCTGCTCTTTTTTGTGGAAAATCGTCTGCACGTCGATGAGGTTGGCTGCCGAGACATCGAAGTCAATTCCTGCACGATGAAATTCCTCGGTGAGGAGCGGGAGATCAAACTTGTTGGAGTTGAAGCCGCCAATGTCGCATCCTTCGAACGACATGCGGAGTTTTTCGGCGATGTCGCGGAAGGTGGGCTTGCCGGCCACGTCGGCGTCGGTGATATGGTGGACGGCGGTGGCTTCGGCAGGAATGGGCATTTCGGGGTTGATGAGCATCGTGCGTTCACGCGGCTCTGCTTCGCCCGGGACGATCTTGAGCATAGAGATCTCCACAATGCGGTCGCGTGTGATCGACGTTCCCGTGGTCTCGAGGTCGAAGAATATGATCGGGCGCTGGATTGTCAGGTTCATGATTTGTGTTCAGGAAAATTGGTGGGGATTAGAATTCCTGCACGGTCATCGGGCTGAGCAGCATCAGCAGGTCGCTGTCGGCGTCGTTCTCGCTCGGCACGAAGAGTGCGGGGCGGGAGGGATCGCTGAGCTTGATGATGATGTCGGGGGATGAAATTGTCGATGCGATCTCGATCAGGTAGGCTGCGCTGAATCCGATCACCATTTCCGTGCCTGTGAACGAACAGTCGAGGGTTTCCATGCCGGAGGTGCAGAGGGCGTTGTCAAGCGCCTTGAGCTGAAGCTGGCTGGGAGTAAGACGGAATCTGACGAGTCCGCTACCCTCTTCCACGAAGATGGCCACGCGGCGGAGGGCGTTGATGAATGCCACTCGGTCAAGCGTCACCTCGTAGGGGTTGGAGGTGGGGATCACGCGGGTGTAATCGGGGAATTTCCCTTTGATGAAGCGGCTGTTGAAGGAGAAAATGTCGGTCTCGAACGTTACGCATTTGGGCTCGATTGTCACGGTGACGTCCGATTCGCTAAGTCCGAGAATGTTCTTGAGAATAGAGGCGGGCTTCACGGGAAGGATGAATGAGCCCTGTGTGCCGGGAGCCGACATGCGGTTGACGTATTTCACGAGCTTGCGGGAATCGGTGGCGACGAATGTGATGTCGTCCTGGTGGATGTCCCAGAGGATGCCCATCATCTGAGGCCACAGATCATCATTGCCTACGGCGAAGATGGTGCGGTCGATGCCTTGGATCACCTGTTTTGCCGGACATTCGAATTTCAGGAATTCTCCCTCGGCAGGCTGCTCGCGGTCAGCGGGATATTCGGCTCCGTTGTTGCCGATCACGTTGTATTTGCCGCTGAGGTAGGAGATTTCGATGGCGTAGTTGTCATCGTTAATGTCGAAGGTGATGCCCTGGTCAGGAAGCTCCTTGAGCAGCTCTACGAGGCGGCGAGCGTCGACACAGAATGAGCCGTTGCCCTCTGCTTCGGTGACAGGCACGCGCGCGGATAGGGTGTTTTCGATGTCGCTCGCTGTGATGGTGAGCATGTCGCCTTTAAGTGAGAAGAGAAACTTGTTGAGGATCGTCATCGTGTTTTTCGAGTTGATGACTTTGCTCACTGCCGATGCGCGGCTGTAGAGAAGCTTGGAAGGTACGTTGAATTTCATGCTGTGAATATTTTTTTTTCTTGTTTTTTTCGCTTTTATGTTGCCAGCACCGGCGATGTCACTGCATCCGTCGCCCGCGCGTTATATAGTGTGCAAAGATAATACATTTTCGATGCTTTTGCAAGTCATTTCTACCGGGCTTTCGGTAGTGGCTTGATAGTGTCGGGGTTATCACGTCAACTTTCTCCCGGCTGGCTCGTGCAGCTGCCTTCCCGTCCGGCGAACGGTATGTTTTTAAACATACGGTTTCCTCCCAACCAATCCCCTCCGGATGGCGTTATAGGTAAAATTCAGAATATCCGGGAATGTCATTGCGCAAGGCTCCCCAGCTATCCTCCATTTCATCGTGACCTGTTCTAATTACCGTTCATTTTTTATCAAGCGTTCTATCATCATGAAATCGCGCATTCTCACAATGCTCTTATCCGGACTCTGCACTCTGGCTTCTGTTGCTCAGGACGAGCCCAAACTTTCCCTCGCTCCCACTGGCCGTGTCCTTATGGACGGCGCTCTCTATGGCAGTAATGACAGTCGGTTTACCGACGGTGTGGCTATCCCCGATGTCCGCCTTGGACTTAAGGCTGGATATGGTATGTGGAAAGCCAAGATCGACATCGGTTTTGCCTATGGCAAGATCGGGCTTAAGGATATTTATCTGCAGGCGGATCTCAATCCGTCGACGTTCATCCGCGTCGGAAATTTCATTCATCAGTTCGGACTCCAGAGTGCCACAAGTTCCTCGATGAAGGAAGGTATGGAGGAACCCACAAGCAATGAAGTGTTCAACTATTCCCGCCAGATCGGTGCCATGGCTGAGTTATCAAGAGAGAAATATCTCGGGACATTCAGCGTTCACGCCGAAGGTCAGGATGCGCTGCTCAATCGATCCAATGTCGTTGGTAAGGAACGTTTCGGCTTCATGACCCGTCAGGTGTGGCGACCTTCCACCGATCCTTCGACGGTCATTGCACAAGTTGGCATATCAGCGGCTTACGATAAGCCGGACAAGACTAATGTCTACACTCTCAACGGTAATTTCCCCACACGTGTCGCCCAGGTTTCGGCTATCGGAGCGTCAGTGTCCGATGTCAGATGCATGTGGCGTTTCACCCCTGAATTGCTCCTTGCCCGAGGTCCCGTAGCGCTCGAATCTCAGTATTTCTACTACCACGCCGTGCGTCGTGGGTCACAGCCCGGTTATACCGGCTCGGGGGCTTATGCTCTGGTGCGTGGACTCGTGATGGGCGGCTCCTACGCTTATTCCCCACTCGACGGTGGTCTGGCAACTCCCCGCCCCAAATCACTTGAAATCGTAGGCAGCTACAATTACACTAACCTCACCGATGCAGGTGCGGCTATCTTCGGCGGACGCCTCAACGACGTGGCGGTCTGCGTCAATTATTACATCAACAAGTACATGATGTGCCGCCTCCGTTACTCCTACACCTATGCCTGGAACCGCATGGATGAGGAGGGGAAGATGGTCGATCCGATTCATCTCAACACTGTCGAGGCGCGCATTCAGATCCTGTTCTGATTTTGTAAAAAATTCTCGTATTGATTATAAGCTGATTAACTGATAAATTCACCGAAAAAACACTGATACTATGAAACGCTTAGGAACATTGCGTTGTCTCGCCGCTGCAGTAATCGCAGTCATCTGTTTCCCGCAGGCTGACGCCCGCACTCATTTCACTGACCGCCGGCAGGCGGCAAGCAACTATTACGCTTATCCTTATCCCGAAAATCCTCTTCCTGTCCTCACCCCCGCTCCCGCAGGCTATCATCCCTTCCACATCGAGCATTACGGACGTCATGGAAGCCGATGGATCATGGATCCTGCCACTTACGCCACTCCCGTCAGCGAACTGGAAAAGGCAGAGGCTGCCGGAAAGCTTACTCCAAAGGGTGTGGAAGTACTGTCACAGCTACGCGCCATCAACGACGCTTCGCAGAAGAGGGTGGGAGAGCTTACACCCGTCGGTGCCGATCAGCATCGTGGCATAGCACGCCGCATGACCTCAAACTTTCCGGAAGTGTTTGCGGATAGCGGCAGGATCGATGCCCGTTCTACGATAGTGATCCGTTGCATCCTCTCCATGGACAATGAACTTCAGGAAATAAAAGCTTATAACCCCGATCTCAACATCACGTCCGACGCCTCCTACGCGACGATGTACTACATGAATAACACTGACACGGATTCCGCTGCCAATGCCGAGATTAATGCCGCGCAGAAGCTGCTTGCCGACTTCCGGGAGGCTCATCCCATGAGCAATGCGGTGGTGGCGGAGCTTGTCACCGACACTGTCTGGGCGAAGCGCAACATGGATATTCCGGCATTCAAGAGCACTCTCTTCGAGGTCGCAGCCAACACGCAGAGTCATTATGACCAGCCTGATCTTCTTGCGTTGTTCACCGACGAGGATCTTGAGCAGCGATGGCTCGGTGATAATGCCAACTGGTACTTGCGTGCCGGTAATTCCCCCATCACTCACTATCAGACGCCCAAGGCTCAGCGCTATCTGCTCGCCAACATTATCGCAAGTGCCGATACAGCCATTGCTCAGCCGGGGCATGGCGCCAACATGAGGTTCGGTCATGAATCGGTCCTTATCCCCCTCGCTGTCTACATGGATCTCAATGATTACTCCCGCTCATTCGGAAATCTCGAGCTTGTCGCTGACCAGTGGCGCAATTATGAGATTTTCCCTATGGCATGTAATCTCCAGATGGTGTTTTACCGTCCGGACGGATCCGTCAATCCCGATGACGTAATTGTGAAAGTTCTGCTCAATGAGGAGGAAGTTGTTTTACCTCTCGAGCAGGTGGCTCTCTCGTTCTATTCATGGAAAGATCTGCGGTCATATTATGCCGATAAGCTGGCACTCAGTGGTATAGATGTCAATAATCTCACCGAATGAATCAGTGGACGTGCTATTGACTGCCTATGAATTTTACCTGCCCGATTAAGCTGAATTATAAACAGCCGTTAAATTTGTTAAATGCCTCCGGAATGCTGAACACTCGGCGCTCCGGAGGCGTTTTAATGGTGAATTTAGCCCGAAGGAAGGGCGATTCCAAGAGATTTTCAATCCCTCGTTAACCACTTCAACCTTTTAAAAGAATTATGGAATACACCCAGCCCAAGTTACCTTACGCCAACGATGCCCTCGAACCAGTGATCAGCCGCGAGACCGTTGACTACCACTATGGAAAGCATGAGAAGGCCTACATCGACAATCTCAATTCGCTCCTGCGTGGCACCGACATGGAGGATGAGCCTCTTGAGGAAATCATCCGCTCGGCTAAGGGTCCGCTGTTCAACAACGCTTCACAGGCATGGAATCATATCCTCTATTTCTTCTCATTCTCGCCCGATGGCGGCGGTGAACCTGAAGGCGAACTTGCGGACGCTATACGTCAGCAGTTCGGATCGTTCGAGGAGTTCAAGCGCCTTTTCGAGGAAGCAGGCACAAAGCTTTTCGGATCCGGTTGGGTATGGCTCTCGCGTGATGAGGATGGTAAGCTCTATATCACTCAGGGATCGAATGCAGAGAACCCGTTGACACAGGGTCTCACTCCGATCTTTACATTTGATGTCTGGGAGCATGCCTACTATCTTGACTATCAGAACCGCAGGGCTGAGTATCTCCACCGACTATGGGATATCGTCGACTGGGATATCGTGAGCGCCCGCTATTGATCGCGCGCCGCATCCACGTCGGGCAGCATCCCCTTTTTAAGATTTAACACCTACTACCATACAAAAACACAGTAATTACAACGATTTTTAGCACTTAATTGTAAGCATAATGTGATGAATGGAGAGAGGGGTGCTCGTGAGAGTCCCCCTTTTTCTTTTTTTTGTTTCATGGCTGGCACAATCCGATGAGGATCGCGCCGGTTTTTTTTATTACCCGGGGATTGCTTTTTATTGAGGAGTTGTTATGAAAGCCAAAAAATATTGTTAAATTTGTAGCGTAAACTGCTAATTATTTTGTCAAACCCCTTTAATTCCCATTCCAAGGATGAAAAAGAGAATCTTCAAAGTCAGCATGATTCTGGCTATTACGGCATCGTTCATGTGCACGTCCTGTATCGGTAGCTTCACCACGTTCAACAAGCTTAAGGACTGGAACCAGACCGTAGGCAACAAGTTTGTCAACGAACTCGTGTTCTTCGTGTTCTGGATTATCCCTGTTTATGAAGTGGCAACTCTTGCCGACCTTGTGGTGTTCAACTCCATTGAATTCTGGACCAACGAGAATCCTATGGCAAAAGGCAAGAAGATGATTCAGGGTGAGAATGACCGCTATCTCGTGGAATGCGACGGCAAGGGCTACACCATCACGGCGATGACCGAAGGCCGCTCGATGCGTCTGGATTTCGACGCTACCGACAAGTCCTGGAATGTGGCACTCCCCGAAGGAGAATCATATAAGCTCATGACATTCGTCGACGACACTCACGTGGCTCTTCCCACCCCGGACGGCGGATCGACCGTAGTAGAGCTTTCTCAGGCGGGTCTCTACGCCTATCAGGCTGTGGTGGCTAATCCTCTCATGGCTATGAAATGATCGGAAAACCTCTCGCCCTTGCGGCTTCCGTAGCCTCCCTATTGTTTTTCGGCATCCCTGCGGGTGCCGAAAAACCTTTTTTGCGCTCTCCCCTCGATATCCCCCTCACACTCAGCGGTAACTTCGGCGAACTTCGACGCAACCATTTTCATTCAGGTGTCGACTTTAAGACACAGGGACGTACCGGGCTTCCGGTCCATGCTGTGGACGATGGCTATGTGGCGCGAGCATCCGTCTCGCCATGGGGATTCGGCAGAGCCGTCTACGTTGTCCATCCCTCTACCGGACTGACCACTGTCTACGGTCATCTTGAAGCATTCAATCCTGAGATTGACAAGCGTGTGCGCGATGAGCAGTACAGGCGTGAGACGTTCACGATCGACCTTGAGTTCGGACCCGACGAGATTCCGGTGAAGCGAGGTGACGTAATAGCACGCAGCGGTAATGCAGGATCATCCGGCGGTCCGCATCTGCACTTTGACGTGCGCGACACGGCATCCGAGGATCCGCTCGATCCACTTGCTTATTATCGTGACCGCGTGGCTGACAAAGTGGCTCCCTCCGCACGCCTCCTCGCCCTCTATCCGGCGGGAGGAGAAGTGGAAGGCAGTGCAGTTTTCCCCTCGCGCGTCACCCTCGATCCGAAATCCCCCGCCCCCACCTTCCATGCTTCGGGACGTGTGATCCCGGGGATTAAGGCTTACGACCGTATGTCGGGGACTTCCAACATTTACGGGATCAAGCATCTGTCGCTGAAGATCGACGGTAAGGAAGTGTACCGCCGCACAATTGACCGTTTCGGATTCGACTACACACGCGGAGTTCACACCCTTGTCGATTACCCTGATCTCGTCAACTCAAATTCATGGGTCATGACCACACATATTCCTCCCTCACGTCCCCTCGGCGACATGGAGTGGAGTTCCCTCCCCGACGGAATTCTTGACATTGAGCCGGGCAAGACCTATCGCGGTGAGTGGGTGATGGAGGACGAGCATGGCAATCGTGCCATTCAGCCATTCACTATTGTCGGGGTCAAGGGGGAAGTGGTGCATGGAGAGGACCCGAAAGGAGCCCTACTCGAATGGAATGAGCATCACGTGGTCAGTTCGCCCGATGAGGATATTGTGGTTGACATTCCCAATGGCGCTCTATATGACGACATACGATTTGACTTCGAGGTGGCGGATGACTCGCGCTTCGTGACGCCTCTCTATTCGGTGGGTGATCCGGGTGTACCTCTTGCCAAGGGTGTGGAGCTGCGCATAAAATTGCCGTCGGACACACTCCTCCATAAGCGTCATTATTGTCTGGTCAGCGTTAATCCCGCAGGCAAAATGTCGGCGGTAGGATCCAACTACTCGCGTGGAAGCATTGTCGGGAAAGTCACCTCATGGGGCAATTACGCCGTAACCACCGACCGCCGTCCTCCCGTCATCACTCCACAGCGTCCTGCCGGATGGCGAAAGGCGGGGAAAATCTCTCTGAAAATCACTGATAATCTCAGCGGGGTTCAGACGTTTGCGGGTACACTCGATGGTAAGTTCGCACTCTTCGAGCTTGATGGTAAGACCGCCACGCTTTCCTACGACTTCGCTGACGGCAGACATGACCGCAACCGACCTCACGACGTTCGCGTGGTAGTGACCGATGCATGCGGCAATACCTCCGTCTACGAAGGAAAATATTGATTGTCCAAGGCGGCAGACTTTTGCCGAACCAAATTTGAATTAATTATGGCAGGAGGATCGGCTGATTCTCCTGCTTTCGTTCAATTACGCGTGTGTTAACATTTTTTGTGGAATAGCCCGTAGGCGCACGCGCGTGGTTTTTGTTGAAAAATTCGTAACTTTGTGGCTCGTATTCATGCTTTTATTGCCTGACTTTAAGAAATAACAACATAAACCTCCAATCATTACACTTTACGATGATGAAAATCCCATTTATCGCCCTCGCCGCAGTAGCATGTCTGGCAGGTGGTTGCTCCCAGAAAGAGCATGTCAATCCTTTCCTCGCCGAAAGCTTTGGCACTCCGTATGAAATCCCGCCGTTCGAGCAGATCACTTTTGACGACTATCTCCCCGCAGTAGAGGCAGGCATCGCCGCTCAGAAAGCTGCTATTGACTCAATCGTGGCTAACCCGGACACTCCCACCTTCGAAAATACAATTCTCGCCATGGACCATTCCGGCGACCTTTTGCAGAAGGTTATGCTCGTGTTCAGCGGTCTCGACGAATCACTTTCTTCGCCCGAAATGGTCGAGCTTGCCGAAAAGATCTACCCCATGACTTCGGCTCACTCTGACGAAATAGCGATGAATGACGCGCTTTTCCAGCGTGTGAAATACCTCCATGACAACATCGACAGTCTTGGGCTCGGCACACCCGAACGCCGCATGATCGAAGAGAGCTACAAATCGTTCACGCGCAACGGTGCCCTTCTGGATGCCGACAAGAAAGCGCGTCTGAAGGAGCTTAACACCACTCTGACCGACCTCTATCTGAAGTTTAACAAGAATCTGCTCACTGCCACCAATGCATTTGAGATCGTGGTGGAGGATTCCGCACGCCTTGCCGGACTCCCCGCATCAAGCGTGGCTGTAGCTGCCGAGGAAGCATCGGCACGCGGGCTGGACGGCAAGTGGGTGTTCACTCTCCATGCTCCCAGCCGCCTTCCCCTCCTCCAGTACGCTGCCGACCGTGATCTTCGCCGTCAGATGTACGAAGGCTATGCGTCGCTGGCATCAAGCGGCGACACTGACAACCGTCCCGTCATCAACAAGATTCTCCGTGCTCGTGCCGAGAAAGCTGATCTCCTCGGATTCAAGGATTTCGCCGCTTATCAGACTGACAATGTTATGGCTAAGACTCCTGAAGCAGCCGAAGCCCTGCTGATGAAGCTGTGGGAGCCCTCTGTAAAACGTGTCCACGAGGAAGTGGCTGAGATGCAGGCTATCGCCGACCGCGAAGGCGGTGACTTCAAGATTGCGCCCTGGGACTATTACTACTATGCAGAGAAGGTGCGTAAGGACAAATATGACTTTGACGAGAGCGAAGTGCGCCCCTATCTTAGCGTGGACAGCGTGCGCAACGGAATTTTCTACATGGCTAACCGCCTTTATGGAGTTAACTTCAAGGAGATGCCTGATGCACCCAAGTACCATCCCGATGTCAATGTCTATGACGTTACCGATTCGCTGGGCAATCATCTTGCGGTGTTCATGACCGATTATTTCCCGCGCGCCTCCAAGCGACAGGGTGCATGGATGTTCCAGTTCAGCAACGCTTATGAGGATGCCGACGGCAATTCCGTGCGTCCGGTTGTCTATAACGTCGGTAACTTCTCCAAGCCCACTGCCGACGCTCCCTCCCTCCTCACTATCGATGAGGTCGAGACGATGTTCCATGAGTTTGGTCACGGTCTGCATGGTATGCTGACTAAGGCAAAATATCAGGGTCAGAGCGGCACGGCAGTCGACCGCGACTTCGTAGAGCTTCCCAGCCAGATTCACGAGCACTGGGCGTTCGAACCTGAGATGCTCCGCAATTATGCCCGCCACTACGTCACCGGCGAGGTTATTCCCGATGCACTCGTCGAAAAGATGGAACGTGCTTCCACACACGGTCAGGGCTTTGCAATGGCTGAGCGCGTGAGTGCGGCCCTTCTTGACCTTGCCTACGGACATCTGAAGCCTGCCGACGGAGAGGAAATCGACATCGAGGCATTTGAGAACGAGGTGGGCGCGAAGCTCGGACTTCCTGCCGAACTTACTTATCGCTATCGCTCGCCTTACTTCAAGCATATCTTCGGCAGCGACGAGTATTCTTCAGGCTACTACACCTACATGTGGGCTGAGGTGCTTGACTGCGACGGCTTCGAGCTCTTTAAGGAGCGTGGTATCTTTGATCCCGCCACCGCCAAGTCGTTTAAGGAGAATATTCTTGAGACGGGCGGTAGCGAGGATCCCATGACGCTCTATGTCAGATTCCGCGGTCAGGAGCCGACTCCCGATGCTGTGCTACGCAAGCATGGTCTGCTTTGATTTCTCTCATTCAATCCATAAAGAAAAAATCATGAACAAATATATTGCGACAGCTATGACAGCAGCTGCAATGACAGCTTTGGCGTCGTGCGGGGGAGCGTCGACCGAGTCGACCGACCTGACGATGATTGATAAGCCCGATTTTACCTCGGTGGACCGTGTGTTTGGCGTTGAGGCTCTCGAAGCTCTCGGACGTGTCACCGAACCGCAGGTGTCGCCCGACGGCAAGAAGGTGCTCTACGGTATCTCGTACGAGAGCGTGGACGAAAATCGTTCCAACCGCGATCTCTATGTGATAAATATCGACGGCACAGATCCCGTCCGCATCACCAGCACCCCCTCAAGCGAGAACAATGCATGCTGGCTCGACGAGGGCAAGCGAATAGCTTACCTTTCGGGTGGACAGCTCTGGATCATGAACGCCGACGGCACAGCCGCCCAGCAGATCGGCAATATCGAGGGAGGCATCGACGGATTCCGGATCTCCCCCGACGGACTCCACGTAGTGATGATAAAGCAGGTGAAGTATGGCCGGACGGCTCAGGAGATTTACCCTGATCTGCCCAAGGCTACGGGGCGTGTGATCGACGATCTCATGTACAAGCACTGGGATGAATGGGTCACCACCGTTCCGCATCCCTTCGTGGCGGACATCGATGGCAATGAACTCATCAATATCCGTGACATAATGCAGGATGAGCCTTACGAGGCTCCCATGAAGCCGTTCGGCGGCATCGAGTCGCTTGCGTGGGCGCCTGACTCGAAGAGTCTGGTCTACGTGTCGCGCAAGAAGACCGGCATGGAATACGCGCTCTCCACCAACAGTGATCTCTACCGCTACGACCTCGCCACCGGAAAGACGGATAATCTAACCGAGGGAATGATGGGCTATGACACTGCCCCCGTATTCTCCCCCGACGGCACCAAGCTGGCATGGCTCAGCATGGAGCATGACGGATACGAGAGTGACAAAAACCGAATTTTTGTCCTTGATCTCGCTACGGGAGAAAAGACTGACCTTACAGCCGACTGGGACTATACGGTCGACGCCATAGCATGGCATCCTTCCTGTAAGTCGCTTTTCTTCCTCGCTCCACTCGGGGGTGTGATTCCCGTGTTCAGTATCGACGTCGAGAGCCATGAAGTGAAAGTGGTGGCAGAAGCTCAGGCTGACTATGCAGACCTCTCCGTGGCTCCTGACGGCACACTCGTCACCATGTGCCACTCGATGATCGCCCCCAACGACATTTATTCCATCAGTCCCGCTGGCGAGCAGAAACGACTGACCGACGTTAACGCCGACGTGCTTTCGCAGGTCGATATGCCCAAAGTGGAGAAGCGCATGGTAAAGACCACTGACGGCAAGGAGATGACGACATGGGTGATCTATCCTCCTCACTTCGATCCCGCCAAGACCTATCCTGCCATTCTTTACTGTCAGGGTGGTCCTCAGCAGGCTGTAAGCCAGTTCTGGAGCTATCGCTGGAATTTCGCACTCATGGCTTCGCAGGGTTATATTGTAATTGCCCCCAACCGTCGCGGTCTTCCCGGCTTCGGAACGGAATGGAATGCCCAGATCTCGGGAGACTATCCCGGACAGAACATGCGTGACTATCTTAGCGCTGTCGACGACATGAAGCGCGAGAGTTATGTCGATGCCGATCATATTGGTGCAGTAGGCGCAAGCTATGGCGGATTCTCCGTCTACTGGCTTGCAGGACACCATGACGGGCGCTTCGCAGCGTTTATCGCCCACGCAGGAATCTTCAACACCGAGGCACAGTATCTTGAGACGGAAGAGATGTGGTTTGCCAACTGGGACCTCGGCGGTCCCTTCTGGGACAAAGACAACGCTGTAGCTCAGCGTTCGTTTGCACTTTCTCCCCACCGTGCAGTGGACAAGTGGGACACTCCCATCATGATCACTCACGGCGAATACGATTTCCGCATCCTGTCGTCACAGGGTGAAATGGCGTTTAACGCAGCCCGTCTGCGTGGCGTTCCTGCCGAGATGGTGATCTTCCCCGATGAAAATCATTGGATATTAAAGCCCCAGAATGCAGTGATGTGGCAGCGACTCTTCTTCCGCTGGCTTGACCGCTGGCTTAAGACCGACGCCACGACTGCCGAAACTTCAAAATGATCTCAATACAGAATCTTTCCGTAGAGTTCAGCGCCAAGTCGCTGTTTGACAATATCAACTATGTAATCAACCGCAAGGACCGCATAGCTCTTGTGGGTAAAAACGGCGCGGGGAAGTCGACGATGCTCAAGATCATCGCCGGGCTTCAGCAACCGACCCACGGGTCGGTTGCCGTTCCCCCCGACGTCACCATAGCTTATCTGCCCCAACAGATGGTGCTCGATGACACGCGCTCTGTCCGTCAGGAGGTTGCGCTTGCGTTCAGCCAGTTTGACGAGATGAAATCGGAGATAGACAGGCTTAATGCAGAGCTTCTGGAACGCACTGACTATGAAAGCGGTTCCTATCAGGCTTTAATTGAGCAACTGAGTAATCTGACAGAGCATCTCGCCATGCTGGAGACGGATAACCGTGATGCCGAGATGGAGAAAACGCTTCTCGGACTCGGATTCAAGCGTAGTGACTTTGACCGTCCCACCGCTGAGTTCAGTGGCGGATGGCGAATGCGTATTGAGCTTGCGAAACTTCTGTTACGTCGTCCTGACGTTCTGCTGCTCGACGAACCGACCAACCACCTTGACATCGAGTCGATCCAATGGCTTGAAAATTTCCTTGCCACAAAAGCCAACGTAGTCGTGCTCGTCAGTCATGACCGCGCATTTATCGATAATGTCACCACCCGAACGATCGAAATCTCCCTCGGCAAGATCTACGACTACAACGTCAACTATTCCCGCTACGTGGAATTGCGCAAGGAGAGGCTCGAACAGCAGATGCGAGCCTATCAGAACCAGCAGAAGCAGATTCAGGATACGGAGGATTTTATCGAGCGTTTCCGCTATAAAGCCACTAAGTCGGTGCAGGTGCAGAGCCGCATAAAGCAGCTTGCAAAAATCGAGCGCATCGAGGTGGATGAGGTGGATCGCTCGCACCTATCGCTGAAATTCCCCCCCGCGCCCCGCTCCGGCGACTATCCCGTGATAGCTGACGGAGTGGCAAAGGCTTACGGTGATCATCAGGTGTTCAAGGATGTGACTTTCACATTGAAACGTGGCGAGAAGGTGGCATTTGTCGGGAAAAACGGTGAGGGAAAATCCACTCTCGTCAAGTGTATCATGAACGAGATACCGTTTGATGGTATGCTGAAAATCGGGCATAACGTCAAAATTGGATATTTCGCACAAAATCAGGCTGATCTGCTTGACGGGGAACTTACGGTGTTTGACACTATCGACCATGTGGCGGTAGGGGATATCCGCACCAAGATCCGCGATATTCTCGGCGCATTCATGTTTGGCGGAGAAGCGTCGGACAAGAAAGTGAAAGTGCTGTCGGGGGGAGAACGCTCACGCCTTGCCATGATCCGTCTGCTGCTCGAGCCCGTCAATCTGCTCATACTTGACGAGCCAACCAATCACCTCGACATGACCACCAAAGATATTCTTAAACAGGCGATTAAAGACTTCACCGGCACTGTTATCGTAGTTAGCCATGACCGCGAATTCCTTGACGGACTGGTAGATAAGGTTTATGAGTTTGGTGGGGGGGAAGTGAAGGAATGTCTGGGAGGAATCTACGAATTTCTGGAGAAAAAGCGCATTTCTTCGCTTAATGAACTGGAACGCAACAAAATAACATCTGTTAAAGAATCGTTAAAGTCAAATTCTGCTGTTTCGAAGGGGCAGAATGGGACCGTTTCGGAAAAGTGTGCGCCGGCTCCGGAAAGGGGTGGAAAATCGTCAGGAAAAGGTGAAATGGCGGCAGATAGCGGGATGAAAACTGCTGGTAATCAGGGAAGTGAAAAACCGCGGCTAAGCTATGCGGAGCAGCGCGAGAGGGAGAAGATGGCGCGGAGGGCGCGGAAGCGGGTGGAAGAGGCTGAGGCGGGAATTGCCCGTATCGAGCAGGAAATCAAGGCAATAGAAGACAAAATTGCCGCGGGTGACGTAGCCGGTGATAATGACATCTATGCTCAGCATCAGGCACTTACGAAGCAACTTGAGAATGCGATGAGTGTATGGGAGCTTGCAGTGATGGATGCGGAATCGTTTGATTGACAGTCGATTGGAAATTGTTAAATTCCGACGTAAAATATGTTAACGAGAAATCGGTGATTTATCGATACTATAATTTTTAAACCAAAACAAGAATATTATGTGTAGCAAATCTATTTCATGTAACGCGGGGGAGAGACGTTTCCCTGCATTTGGCTGCTGGTGGTTGAAGAATGTGACATCGGTGATGTTGATGTTCTTGATCTCAGCCGAGGTCGCTTTAGGTCAACCGGGGAAAGGTGTCAAGACCGGTGCTGATACTATCGCACAGACGGAGATCGATCATTCGGAACACGGTTACAATCTTTACGGGCAATTGTTCGGGACAGCGATCGGTGCGGGAGTCGGTTTTGACTCACGGTTCAGGAGCGGGGGTGTCTTAGGATATTCCGTGGGGCTTGCCTACACGAGTATTTCGTGGAGCGACGACCTGAGCTATGGCAGATCGTACAGGGATGTTGACAGTAAAGGTGTCTGTGTTCCTTTTGAGGTGAATGCAATCCTCGGTAAACGAGCCAGCAAACTTGAATTCGGACTCGGGATAACGGCGTACCTGATAAATCGAGATGAGACTACGGTGAATACGGTCGAATTGCCTTCTGACCGTCATATACTTTTCGGTTATCTGCAAACTTCCACCCATAGGAGTGTCTTCCGTCCCAACATAGTGGGCACAATAAGCGTGGGATACCGTCTGCAAAGGAAAAGCGGATTCTTCATGAAGCTGGGTCTGGCGCTTCATGTGGGAGATCTGAGGTGCTCGCCTATAGATGGTGTCGTGCTTCTACCGAATCTCTGTCTGGGGTATACGATCCCGCATTTTTAGAGCAGGATTGTCATAAAATGACTTTCCGCGGATAATTTTCGCACAAGATTGTGATGATATGAAATTCCCATGGATAAAATAGTATTATAATAGGGTAAAATATATGTGTGGGGGAGTGGGGGATTTGTGTAATTTTGCAGGTGTAAACCAACCAAAAACGGACTGAAATCCGGATATAATGCACTTAAAATCTTACCTTTCAATACCATAATGAAAATAAACGGCTATCATGCGGCATTAAGTGTAGTAGTTACACTTTTATTACTTTCGGCTTGCGGTCAATCCAAAACGAAAACGGAGGCTGAAACTCCGGCTGACTTCGTAACGGTGAAGGACGGACAATTCTACATAGGCGACTCCGTGTACAAGTATGTAGGCACGAATTTCTGGTACGGAGCGATCCTTGCAAGTGAGGGGCGCGGGGGAGATAGAGCGCGTCTGGCTAAGGAACTCGATCTGCTTCAGTCGATTGGCATCGATAATCTGCGTGTTTTGGTAGGCGGAGACGGCGATGAAGGCATTCCGAGCCACATCGAGCCGGTGCTGCAGACGGCGCCCGGTGTCTATAACGATACAATCCTGGACGGTCTTGACTATCTCATGGCTGAGCTTGAACGCCGCGACATGAAAGCAGTGCTCTTCCTCAACAATGCATGGGAGTGGAGCGGAGGCTACGGCAGCTACCTGCAGTGGGCGGGAGAGGGCAAGGCTCCTGTTCCGTCGGTGGACAGCTGGCCCGCATATATGAACTACGTGTCGCGCTTCGTGACGAATGACAGCGCGAAGGCGATGGCGCTGAATCATGTGAAAAACATCGTGAGCCGCACCAACCGCTACACCGGCAAGCCTTACAGCGAGTCACCCGCAATCATGTCGTGGCAGGTGGCTAACGAGCCGCGCGTGTTCAGCGAGGATCCGGAGGCAAAACGTGCGTTCAGCGAGTGGATCCACGAGACAGCCCGCACCATCAAAGCCATTGATCCGAATCACCTTGTGTCGACCGGAAGCGAGGGTCGCCACGGATGCGAGCAGGACATGGATCTCTGGAACGAAATACATTCTTTCCCTGAAATCGACTACGGAATCGTGCATCTCTGGCCTTACAACTGGAGCTGGGTGCATAAGGAGACGCTGACTGACTCAGTGGGGCAGGCGTGCGAATTCACATCCCAGTACATCCGCCCGCACTATGAGCTGATGGCAAAGATCGGGAAGCCCCTTGTGCTTGAGGAATTCGGCTATCCCCGCGACGGTTTTGTGTTCACACCGGGCAGTCCCACGACAGGCCGCGACGAGTTCTACCGTTATGTGTTCAACATGATAGCCGAAAGCGGCATGATAGCCGGCTGCAACTTCTGGGGCTGGGGAGGATATGCCGAGCCGCAGCATGAGATGTGGGAGCGTTGGGACCCGTACGTGTGTGATCCCGCACAGGAAGAACAGGGACTTAATTCTGTGTTCGCAGCCGATTCCACCACTCTCGCAATAATCAGTGAGATGACTCAGAAGATTACCCGCTGATAGAATATATCGTTTTAAATCGTTAAATATCAATGAATAAACTTGGAATCGCACTCAGTGCAGCTCTTACGGTGACTGCAATGATGCCTATGACGGCGCGCGACATGAAGGTGACGGTACCTGTGGAACATGACTGGTGGTGGAATGCCCCGGAGAAGCCCTCTATGACGGTTCTTGTCACGGATACTCTGGGGACTGCTGGCAACAGCAACCTGAGGTTCACGCTTGCAACCGACCGTGAGCCATCCCGTTATCTCGCGGACTTCACACAGACGGTGAATGTGGCAGCCGGCGACACGGCATATATCACAATCATGCCTCCGATAGCCGATCCCGGATTCTATACGGTCACGCTTTGGGACGACGGCGTGGAAGCAGCAAAGGTGAATATCGGCTACGAGCCCGAAAATGTGGTGTCATTGCCTGATTATCAGCCGGATTTCAATGAGTTCTGGGCGCAGGCGCTGCAGGAGCTTGAAGCCGTGGCTCCGGAATACAGGATGACCGAGCTCAAGGAGAAAAGCGGGAAGAAGCGCAGGATTTATCTGTGTGAATATCTCTCGCTTGAGGGCGATACCGTAAAAGGCTATCTGGCGATGCCTGTGAAGCCGGGCAAATATCCCGCCCACATATATTATAACGGGTACGGCGCGGGGGCGTGGGAATTTGACGCGGACGGGCGCCCGGATTGGATAGAATTTCTTCAATTCGGTAGAGGTCAGGGGCTTAACACCCCTTACAACCGCTTCGGAGACTGGTTGCAGTGGAATCTTAATGATCCTGCAACTTATTACTACAAAGGAGCTTATATGGATTGTGTGAGAACGATAGATTTTATCGAACAGCTTGAAAAGACGGACAAGAACAATATCTTTGCAGAGGGAGGAAGTCAGGGAGGCGCGTTCACACTTGCCGCCGCCGCTCTCGATCCCAAGCACCGCCTGAAAGCTATCGCCCCCTACGTGCCTTTCCTGAGCGACTTCCCTGACTATTTTAAGGTGGCACACTGGCCAGGACAGACATACCTCGCTAAAGCAAAGGAGCTTGGCATGAGCGAAGATCAACTTTACCGTAACCTGAGCTATTTTGACATCAAAAATCTGGCACGCCGCATTAACATACCTGTTCTGATGGGCGTAGGATTGCAGGATCCGACATGTCCCCCGCATATCAACTTCTCATCGTTCAATCTGATTGACAGCGATAAGGAATTCGTGATCTATCCGGAGTGCGGGCATACAGTAATATATGAAGACTGGAACCCCCGTAGAGAAAATTTCTTTAAAAAATACTTAAAAGATTAGTTAAAGATAAAAAAGTATTATAATAAATAGAAATATCTCACTACTTTTGCAAATGAGATTTTTAATTATGAGTATTTGAAGGACGAAATATCCTTTTTACCAATTGCAACTAATTGAAAAACAACGCGATTGAAAGAGTGGTGTTAATCCTGAGACCTAATGATTGAAAAACTTATTGTAGACCTACCGATCACTTACGTGATAAAAATAGCGAGTCACTACTTGAATCTTGACCTTAAAACGAATAAATTTTAACATAAAAACATTCCAATCATTGTCAAAAAAGAACATCAAACAAAGCTAACCTGAAACTGAAGTCCCCGTAAGGGACCAATCTTGAAAAATCCCCACGTAACTCTCTCTCTCAACGTAGCCGGTAAAGCGACCGGATGCGCGTAACCCGCCAAGGCTATTGATCCGCCGAGGCAAACAACCTTAAAGCTAAAATAAACAAAACCAATCTATTAAACCTTAACAATTGCTAATGATGACAAGTAAATGCTTGAACCTCAAGACATTCTTTTTAGCTATCTTTGCAACGATAGCTTTAGGACTGTCGGCACAGACACAAGTAAAAGGTGTCGTCCTGGATCCGGAAGGTGAGCCCGTAATCGGAGCTACCGTACGTGAGAAAGGAACTCAGGCAGCAGCGGCCACTGACTTTGACGGCAATTTCACGCTCAAGGTCAAGAACCTCAATGCCACTCTCGTAGTGTCCTTCGTGGGCCTCGAGACAGCTGAAGTACCCCTGAACGGGCGCAGTGACGTTACCATCAACATGAAGGAGTCGAGCCTCAACCTCGACGAAGTAGTGGTGGTTGGTTACGGCGTGATGAAGAAGAGCGACCTTGCAGGCGCATCTTCGTCACTTAATGAAGAAGCGATGAAGGGTACGATCATCACGAATATGGATCAGGCTCTTCAGGGCCGTGCCACCGGTGTGCAGGCTCTCACCACTTCGGGTGCTCCCGGTTCCTCCTCATCAATCCGCGTGCGCGGTCAGGCTACCATCAACGCCAACGCCGAACCTCTCTACGTAATCGACGGTGTGATCGTGCAGGGTGGCGGTAACTCCGGTGCCGACTTCGGTCTGGGTGATGCCCTCGGTAACGGCCGCACCTCGACGGTGTCGCCGCTTTCGACTATCAACCCCTCCGACATCGTGTCGATGGAAGTGCTGAAGGACGCATCCGCCACCGCCATCTACGGTGCGCAGGGTGCCAACGGCGTAGTGCTCATCACCACAAAGCGTGGTAAGGCAGGCGAAGCCAAGTTCACCTACGACGGTATGGTGGCAGTACAGCACCAGCAGAAGCGCCTCGACATGATGAACCTCCGTGAGTTTGCATACTATTACAATGATCTGGTTGCCACCGGTCAGCAACAGAACAACAACTACTACGCAGATCCTTCGCTTCTCGGCAAGGGCACGAACTGGCAGGACGCCATCTTCCGCACAGCACTCCAGACCCAGCATCAGGTGTCGGCTCAGGGCGGTACGGACAAAGTGCAGTACTACGTATCGGGCAGCTACATGAACCAGGAAGGTACACTTATCGGATCGGACTTCGAGCGATTCAGTGTACGCGCCAACCTTGACGCCCAACTTAAGAGCTGGCTGAAACTCGGACTCAGCGCCACCTACAGCGACATCAATGAAAACCTGAAGCTCGCCGACGGTGAGGCCGGTATCATCAACTACTCGCTGACCACTGTTCCCGATATACCTATCTATGATATCGACGGTAACTATTCGACTGTAGTGCGTGAGGGTTACACCAACCCGAACCCCGTGGCACTCGCCATGCTCGATGAGATCAAGCTCGGTCGCCAGAAGCTGACGGGCAACATCTTCTTCGACGTAACCCCCATCAAGAACCTTACATGGCACGCTGAATTCGACTACGATGTCAGCGCCGCAAAATCTGACCGCTTCAAACCGACCGTCGACCTCGGCGGCTGGGTGCGCGGTACTAATGACTCTTCTGTCCAGAAGAACTCTTCATGGTTCTGGGCTCTCAAGAATTACGTGACCTACACCGGTCAGGTGAGCAAGCTCAACTTCAATGCCATGGTGGGTCAGGAATGCTGGGAGTCGAACTACAACTACGAAGGCGTCAGCAACACCAACCTCCCCTCCAACGAGGTGCACAACCCGACGCTTGGCTCCGGCACTCCGACCATCAACGTGGGCTGGGGCTCTTCGGCAATGGCTTCTTTCTTCACCCGTGAAACCCTTAACTGGGATAACCGTTATCTTCTCACCTATACCTATCGCTACGACGGCTCGTCGAACTTCGGTCCGAAGAACCGCTGGGCAGGCTTCCACTCACTGGCAGGCGCATGGCGCTTCACCAACGAGAAGTTCCTGAAGTCGACGGCAGAATGGTTTGACAACGGTAAGCTTCGTCTCGGCTGGGGTCAGACGGGTAACGCCAATATCGGCGGCTACGCCTGGGGTTCGGCTATCTCCCGTATGCCTTCTGCACTCGGTAACGGCTACCGTCCCGCCAACATCGCCAACACCGCCATCAAGTGGGAAACTCAAGAGCAGTGGAACGTTGGTCTCGATCTCAACTTCCTGAACAACCGACTGAACTTCGTGTTTGACGCCTACGTCAAGACCTCGAAAGACATGCTTATGGCAATGCAGCTTCCCTCCTACATGGGTACACAGGGTAACGGCTCATCTGCACTGGCAGCACCGAAGGGCAACTATGGTGAAATCCAGAACAAGGGTCTGGAATTCGAACTCACGGGACGTCCGTTCGTAGGAGCGTTCGAGTGGGAGTCGAGCTTCCAGATCTCCTTCAACCGCAACAAACTGAAAGCTCTGAGCGGTACCGCAAACGCAAGTCTCGTGGGCTACGGCCAGTGGAGCGACGTAGTGTCGGTGACCAATATCGGTCAGCCTCTCTACAACTTCTACGGCTACGTAGTGGAAGGCGTATATCAGGATCTCGAAGATATCATGAACTCTCCGAAGAGCGACAAATATCCGGCAGACGGCGTGTTCAACGCCTACAACACCGTATGGCCCGGCGACCTTAAGTTCAAGGACGTAAATGGCGACGGCAAGATCGACGAAAACGACCGCACGGTGATCGGTAACCCGCTTCCCGACTTCACCTTCGGCTGGAACAATACTTTCCGCTACAAGAACTTCGACCTCAACATCTTCATCAACGGCAGCTACGGCAACGACGTGATGAACTACCTCGACATGAAGATCACCCACATGAACTCGGCATGGGCTAACCAGCTGAGCAAGGTGAACTACCGCGCACAGCTTGAGCCTATCGACCCGAATAAGACCGGTGACGGCTACTGGTGGTATAGCGACATCAACAACGTGCGCGTTGCCAATCCGGATGCCCGTCTTCCCCGCGCGACGACCAATGACCCGAACGACAACGACCGCATGTCGAGCCGCTACATAGAGGACGGCAGCTATATCCGCCTTAAGAACATCTCACTTGGCTATACCTTCCCGAAGAAGATCACCAACAAGCTTCACATCGAGAATCTCCGTCTCTACTGCAACATGCAGAATGTATGGACCATCACCGGCTACAGCGGTTACGATCCCGAAGTAGGCGCCAACACACAGGATTCGACCGGTCTGACCTACGGACTTGACTTCGGTCGCTATCCTTCGCCTTTCAGCTGCACGTTCGGCCTCAATCTCTCTTTCTAAACTCAATCAACAGGAAACAAAGTCATGAAAATCAACAATATCAAGAATTTCATCCTGATCGGAGCCCTCGGGGTGTCGATGGCATCGTGTGAGGACTTCCTCGACCGTCCTGCCGAAGACAACTACAACACCGACAACTTCTATCAGAACGACGAACAGTGCTATCAGGGAGTGAACTACCTCTACAATTCACCCTGGTATGACTTCCAGCGCGGCTTCATCCGCGTGGCTGAAACAATGTCGGGCAACGAGTTCGAAAGCCAGAATCCCTATATGAACTTCTCGGTGAACGGCACGAACGAGGACCTGATCAACATGTCGTACTCGCTGTGGGCAGTGATCGGTCACGCCAACACCGTCTATAACAGCCTCAAGGGCGCGAGCGGCACAGCATCGGAGACGGTGAAGAACGCCTGCATGGGCGAGTGCCTGACCTGGAAGGCAATGGCATATTTCTATCTGGTGCGTACCTTCGGCGATGTGCCCATCATCCACGACAACTCGGAGGTGCTCGGCTCGGGTAACTACAACAGTGTGTTCAAGGTGCAGAAGGCTGACGTGTACGAGTACATCATCATGACCCTTGAAAAGGCACTCGAGCTTCTTCCGAAGTCGACCACCCAGAAGGGACGTATCGACTACTACTGCGCCGAAGGTCTGCTTGCCAAGGTGTACCTGACCCGTTCGGGTCTCGGGATGTCAGGCTCCCGCAATGATGCTGATCTCGCTGAAGCTGCAAAACTTGCAAAGGACGTGATCGACAACTCAGGTCGCAGCCTGATGGAGAATTACTCCGACATCTTCCGCATGCAGAACAACGAGTGCGAAGAGTCTCTTATCGCATGGCGCTGGAGCGCAGGCCGCTCACCCTGGACTCAGCAGAATACCCTTCAGAGTGACCTCGCAATGGGTGGCTTCTCGGAATTCGGTGACACATGGGGCGGCTGGCGCGGACCGTCGGTTGACCTTCAGGACGCATTCGGGGTAAGCTCGCTTGACAATCCTGCTACGCGCATCGACGTAGATACCCGCCGCAAAGCGACGATGATGCTCCCCGGTGACGTCTATGAATACTTCTGGACTGACAAGGGCGGCTTCGACCTCCTGAAATTTGTCTACGATCCCGAATATGGCAAGGGGGGCCCCGGCGGCACATGGCAGTGCGGTACCGGCGCACAGCACGTGAAGCACCTCTACGGTGACACATACGACCACGAGCAGGCTCTCGGCACTTCGCCAGAGAACATGGCTTACGGTCTCGCCACCCATATTCTCCGTCTTGCCGACGTCTATCTGATCTATGCAGAAGCTGCCCTCGGCAACAATGCATCGACTTCGGACGCCAGCATCCTTGCAGCCTTCAATGCAGTTCGCGAGCGCGCCCATGTCTCCACAAAGACCTCCATCACTTTCGATGACATCTGGAAAGAGCGTCGTCTGGAACTTGCCATGGAGGGTGACCGCTGGTACGACTTCGTACGCCGCAGCTACTACGACGTACAGTCATGTATCGACGAACTGAAAGGTCAACGTCGTGCAGGTTACGACGGCTTTGATGACGTGGCAAGCAGATATTATGAGTCAGGACAGTGGACGGTAGATCCCAACACCACGAAATACAATACGGATCAGCCCGTGCCGAACGTGACCGCAGCATCGTTCACACTTCCCTTCCCGACGGAGGATGTAGTGTTCAACCCCAACCTCCTCGCCGAGCCAATCCACGAGGAAGTGCGCGAACTCTATGCATATTGATTTTCCCACCAGTGAAAAGCTAATAACAACGAGACAATGAACAACTCAAGATACACGAAATGGGCACTTGGCGTCGCAGTAGCGGTGCTCGGGATCACTGCAGTGAGCTGCGATGACCAGCCCGACAAATTTGAGATGACCGGCGGCGTGCCTACGATCAAGTATGTGCGCGTGACGACGCCGGAGTCAGGCGACTCGCTCATCACGGGCGCCTATATGGAGAATACGATCTGCCTGGTGGGTGACAATCTTCGTTCGATCCACGAGATGTACTTCAACGACCAGAAGGCAATCCTCAACACCTCACTGATCACTGACCACACGCTTATCGTGGACGTGCCGAAGAACATCCCTGAAGATGTGACTGACAAGATCTACATGCACACCCGCGACGGTGAAATCGTGACTTACGACTTCAACGTGCTTGTACCGGGACCGGCGGTACGCTCCATCTCCTGTGAGTGGACCAAACCGGGCAATGAAGCCACCATCTACGGTGACTATTTCATCGACGATCCCAACAAACCGCTGAAGATCACTTTCTCCGGCAATGTGGAACTTCCTTACGAGAACATCAAGAAAATCACAAAGACAGCCATCACATTCGAAGTGCCTGAGAACTGGACCGAGGGCTACATGAACGTCACCACACTCTACGGTACGTCGCGCTCATCGTTCAAGTTCCACGACACGACCAACATCCTCTTCGACTGGGATGGCAATAACGGTGGACTCGCAACCGGTCACGGCTGGCGCGGCGGCGTCATCCATCAGGACGGTGATGATGAAGGCGTTGAAGCACTTGATGGCGGCTACCTCTTCTTCTCGGCAGATCTCAGCGGCGAAGCCGGAGCAACCTGGGCAGAAGATGGATTCTCCTTCAACTACTGGCCTGACGCGTCGGGAGAATTCGGTCCTCTGAGCAGCCGTCCGGAGTTTGCAGATCTGATTTCGGATTATGGTGTAGACGGACTTCAGATTAAGTTCGAGATGTGCATTCCGGCTTCCAATCCCTGGAGTTCCTGCGCCATGCAGATAATCTTCACAGGTGATGATGCCGTGACTTACGATACAGCCAACAACACTTACATAAGCGATGAAAACGTTCCGCGAGGCCTTTATAATCCCTGGAAGGCAGTAGGATCCTACGACACCGGAGGCAATTGGACCACAGTGTCGATGCCGCTCAGCCAGTTCACGTTCAAGCCTGACGGCGGTGTCTGTGGCAACAAGCTGAATCAGAACATGCTCACCGGTCTGACTTTCTTCGTGTGGAGCGGCGGTGTGTCAGGAACCGATTGTACGCCTGTCATACTCCTTGACAACATACGAGTAGTACCAGTTGAATAATAAACAGTAAACTTATCCAACAATGAAATATGTACAAAAACTGATTGCTGCGTTATTAGCAGTCATCATGATAGCTCCGGCAGTCGTGTTGACATCGTGCAACGACGATGACGACTTCGGCACCGAGCAATACAAAGGAGGCATCAACCTCAATGTGTGGGGACCCTCACCCGTGATGCGCGGAGGTCAGCTCCGCTTCCTTGGTTCGGGTCTGGATCAGGTGACAGGCATCACTCTTCCCGGCGCGGGTGAAATCACCGACATTATGGTGGTAAGCCCCGAGGAGATCCAGATCACCGTCCCTCAGAATGCCGAACCGGGCTATGTCACCCTCCACACTCCGAAGGGAGACATCACCACAATCACCGAACTTACCTTCACCGAGCCGATCGTGCTTGAATCGATGACTCCGCTGAGCGTGAAACCGGGCGACGTGATCACTCTCAAAGGTGACTATCTGAATCTTATCCATGAGATCATCTTCGCAGATGATGTGACAGTGGGTGAGGCTGACTTCACGAGCCACAGCCGCTATGAAATCAAGGTGGCAGTCCCCGCAGAGGCACAGACCGGCAAGATCATCCTCAGCGACGCTGACGAGGAAATGCCCAACTGGGTTTACTCGGACGAGGAACTCGTGGTGGCACTTCCCACGGTGGCAGAGCCTCTCGACCTGACTAATGCGAAGCCCGGCGACGTGGTGACAATCAGCGGTCAGAACCTTGACCTTACGGTAGACGTGCAGATGGCTAACGGCGAAAGTCTTCCCTTCGAACTCACTGAGGACGGCAAGCTGGTGTTCACGCTTCCCGAAAATGCAGTGGACGGCGCTATCGTGGCTATCGCCGCATCGGGCGTGAAGGTGGTGATCGCCAATATCGGCATGGTAGAACCGACCGAGATGGTAGCAACCCCCGCTACCGAACTCCGCGGCGGTGACATCGTGACAATCAAGGGTCTGAACCTCGATCAGGTTGTGAGCATCGTATTCCCCGGCGTAGCTGACGCAGTGGAACCCGCAACCATCAGCAACGGCGAACTTACGGTAGCATTCCCCGAAAAGGCACAGTCGGGTGCCATCACCCTTAATCTCAAGAGCGGCAAGACAAATGCTAATGTGGAGCTTGCAACGGCGAAGCCCATGAATATCTCATACGCTCCCGCTCCCGTACCTTCAGGCGGCGAACTGACCGTGAAGGGCAGCAATCTTGACGTTGCTTCGGCAATCGTGTTCGGCGGCGACGTAGAAGTGGCTATCGAGAATCCGACGGCTACAGAGTTCAAGGTAATGGTTCCGCTGAGCGCACAGTCGGGCGCACCCGTTATCAAGATGGCAAACGGCGAGAGCGTAGAGGCTCCCGAACTTGAAATCGCCCTCCCGACGATCGCTTACATCACCGAGATGCCCGCAGAGGATGCTGAAATCCATGCAGGAACAGTGTTCAGCGTGCAGATCGCCAATGAGAAACTCCTCACAGGCGTGAAGGTGAACGGCGAAGACGTGCAGTACATCCTCAATGGCACAACGCTCTACATCAATCTTCCCGAAACGTGCGGCAGCGGAACAACCGTAACGCTCGTGTCAGGCGACGAATCGCTCGACTATGTGTTTGACTTTATTCCTCAGACCCACGTGGGCATCACGCTTTGGGAAGGAATGTTTGAGAACGGAGGCTGGGCCGGTATGCAGGATCTCGCATGGGGCGGCTACGACTGGTCGAATATCCCCGCGGGAGCTATCATCACGCTGTATGTAACTCCGACGGTAGCCGACGGTGAATGGTGGTGCGTATCGCTGCGCCACGGCAACGACTGGGGTAACCTACCCGCACCGATACCCGGTCAGTATGACAATCCGGCAGACGGCATGGTACAGTTTGAACTGACCGAGGAAGTGAAAGCCGATATTATCGCCAACAACGGATTTGTGGTGAGCGGTACGGGCTATATCATGACGAAGATTACCGCAGAGTGGGAGATTTCGCTTGAGACTCAGGTCATGTTTGACTGGGATTATCCGGTAGACATGGGTAATTACAGTATCAATCTTGAGGGTAAGCCCGGATCTGCCTTAATTGATGCAGGTGTCAAGAAGGGACAGACACTCACTATTTACTGTACGCCTACCGCTGATTATAACACAGCAGATCCTCAAGTCCATATTCAGATTTTTGATGGTCACTGGGGTGCTCTTACTTTCCCTGAAATTAATGGTGGAGGTCAGTTTAATGAAGCCACTTGGGGTGATATGAGCAAAATCGAAATCAAGGTTACTGACGAACTTTACGAGAAGTTCACTACTCTGACAGACTGGGGATACTGCATTATCTTCCAGGGTAATAATATCCTTATTAATAAGGTGACGCTGAAATAAATTCACCAATACATCACAGGGGATTTTCTCTCATGTAAATCCCCTGTGATTTTTTTACTATAACACTACCAATTCACATCAATGGAAAGCATTAAGAAAACATTTGGCAAGTGCCTGATAGCCATTGCCTGTGCGCTGACCATCACGTCGTGCGGCAGCGACAGTAAAGACGACGAACCCGTAGGACCTCAGCAGAAGCTGACGCTGCGGACACAGTCGATAGCCGACAATTCATCAGTGGACGCTGCGAGCACAAAGTCGATCGTCCTCTCGTACAACAATCTCATAGAAATCAAGGATGCCGCAGGAATCACCCTGAACGGCGCAAAAGCAGATGCCTCAGCCAGCGGCATGGATCTGACAATAGATCTGAATCTGGAACCCTGGAAGGAATATTCGCTTGAACTCAAAGCCGGAGCCATCGCCGTGAAGGGCAATGACAAAGCCGTGTCGGAGAGCAAGACCATCATATTTGACACAAAATACGGCAAGGACCCGAATGCCGACCCGACGGCAACGGTGGCAAAGACGCTTGTGAACAGCAAAGCCACGAAGGAGACAGTGAACCTCTACAATCTGCTGCTCGAGAACTACGGGAAGAAGATCTTCTCGGGTACGATGGGCGGTGTGGCTCTGGAGACGGGCTACTATGACATGGTGGCAAACGGAACAGGGCTGAATCCGGCAATCATCGGATTTGACTTCATTCACTTAGGATGGTCGCCCGCCAACTGGATCGACTATACGAAAATCAATGTGGTGAAGGAATCGTGGGACAAAGGGCGCATCATATCGTTCTGCTGGCACTGGAATGTGCCCGACAGCGAAGCCAACGTGGGGAATCCGAGCAATTACAATGCCCGCAACAAGTTCAGCGCCAAGAATGCCGTGACTCCCGGAACGTGGGAGAACGACTTCATCAACAAGGATCTGGAGAAGGTGGCTGAGACGCTGAAAATGTATCAGGACTCAGGTATCCCGATTCTGTGGCGTCCGCTGCATGAAGCAGCCGGCGACTACAAGTGGGGCGCATGGTTCTGGTGGGGATTCGAAGGCGTTGAGGCTACGAAGGATCTATGGAAGTACATGTATAACAAGCTCACGAATGAGTATGGCATCAATAACCTGATCTGGGTGTGGACGATGCAGTGCTCGGACGAAGGACGTCCGGCAAGCATTGACAAGCTCAGAGGCGCATATCCGGGCGACGAATACGTGGACATCGTCGGTGCCGATATCTACCCGCAGAAGGTGGGAGAGTCGACCAACGCACAGTTCAATCTGATGAATGAGGCAATCAACGGCAAGAAGATGCTGACGCTGAGCGAGGTCGGGCTGTTCCCAAGCTTTGAACTCGCCGAGAAGGACGGTTGCCTGTGGTCGTACTTCATGCAGTGGTATGACGACGACGCAAATCAGGACGGTTACCAGCCGGGCGTGAGTGACTTCAACACGCTTAAAACGTGGAAAGACGTGATGAGCGAGCCGATAGTGATCAACGCCAGATGAAAAGGGCGTGAGATGACTACGCACTGACATAACGACAGCTTCAACATAGACAAGGAAAGAGCAGAAATGGAGAAATACGGATACTTTGATGACGCGCGCCGCGAATACGTCATCACGGAGCCCCGCACACCGTGGCCCTGGATCAATTATCTGGGAACGAAAGACTTTTTCTCGCTGATATCGAATACGGCAGGCGGCTACTCGTTCTACAAGGACGCTAAGTTCCGCCGCATCACGCGCTACCGCTACAACGGGGTGCCGATGGATGCTGGTGGTCGTTACTTCTACATCAAGGATGGCGATGGGAAGGCATGGAATCCCGGTTGGAAACCATGTAAGACCGAGCTTGACCGCTATGAGTGCCGTCACGGCATGAACTACACGGAGATCACGGGAGAAAAGGATGGTCTGGAAGCCCGAACGCTCTTCTTCGTTCCGCTCGACACGCATGCTGAGGTGACGCTGCTGACGCTGACCAACAAGACCGATGAGGTGAAGAGCGTGAAGCTGTGGTCGTTCCAGGAATGGTGTCTGTGGAACGCGCAGACCGATATGGAGAACTTCCAGCGAAATTTCTCAACCGGCGAGGTGGAGATAGACGGGTCGACGCTCTACCATAAGACAGAATACAAGGAGCGCCGCGATCACTATGCGTTCTATCACGTTAACCGCGAGATTCAGGGCTTCGACACTGACCGCGAGACTTTCCTGGGACTGTATAACGGATTTGACGATCCGGATGCCGTCAGAGCCGGACATGCGTTTGGCTCGGTGGCTCACGGGTGGAGTCCGATAGCGTCGCATTTCATGGAACTCACCCTGCAACCGGGCGAATCGACCAATATGGTTTTTGTGCTCGGATATGTGGAGAACGCTCCGGAGGAGAAGTGGGAGAGCAAGGGCGTGGTGAACAAGACCAAAGCCCGCGAACTGATAGCCCGATTCTCGACGAAGGAGCAGGTGGAGGAGGCTTTCGGCGATCTTAAGGCTTACTGGGACCGCCTGCTTGACAAGTACACGGTGAAAAGCGGTGACGAGCGGCTTGACCGCATGGTGAACATCTGGAATCAGTACCAGTGCATGATAACGTTCTGCTTCTCACGTTCGGCATCGTTCTTCGAGAGCGGCATCGGGCGTGGAATGGGATTCCGAGATTCAAACCAGGATCTGATTGGCTTCGTGCATCAGATCCCGGAGCGTGCGCGGGAGCGAATCATCGACATCGCTTCGACGCAATTTCCGGACGGCGGCTGCTACCACCAGTATCAGCCGCTTACGAAGCGCGGCAACAACGACATAGGCGGCGGCTTCAATGATGATCCGATGTGGCTGATATTCGGCACGATCGCCTATATCAAGGAGACCGGCGACATGTCGATACTCGACGAGCCGGTGCCGTTTGACAACGAGCCGGGCACGGAAGTGCCGCTGATGGAGCATCTGCGCGTGTCGTTCAACCACGTGATAGAGAATCTGGGTCCGCACGGGCTACCGCTGATCGGACGTGCCGACTGGAACGACTGTCTGAATCTCAATTGCTTCTCGACCGATCCCAACGAAAGTTATCAGACGACGGAGAACAAGACCGAGGGATCGAAGGCGGAGTCGCTGATGATTGCAGGTCAGTTTGTGATCTACGGCGAAGAGTACGTTAAACTCTGCCGTCAGCTGGGCATGAACGAGGAGGCGGACCGCGCCGAATCCCATGTGGAGGCGATGCGCGAAGCTGTGAAGCGTGACGGCTGGGACGGCGACTGGTACTTGCGTGCTTACGACTATTACGGACGCCCGGTTGGCAGCCACGTCAACAAAGAGGGTAAGATCTTCATCGAAAGTCAGGGCTGGTGCACTATGGCAGGAATCGGTCTTGAGGACGGCATGGTGGAGAAGTCGCTTGACTCGGTGAAGAAATATCTTGACTCGGAGCATGGAATCGTACTCAACAATCCGGCGTTCACCGAATATGTGGTGGATTATGGCGAAATCTCGTCGTATCCGGCAGGCTACAAGGAAAATGCCGGAATTTTCGCCCACAACAATCCGTGGATAATCATAGGTGAAACTGTGCTTGGCAGAGGTGACGAAGCCTGGCGCTACTATGAGAAGATCTGCCCCGCCTACGTAGAGGAGCGCAACTCCCATCTGCACAAAGTGGAGCCTTACGTCTACTGCCAGATGACAGCCGGCAAGGATGCTTTCCGACCCGGAGAAGCCAAAAACTCATGGCTTACGGGCACCGCGGCGTGGAACTGGTATGCGATCACGCAGTTTATCCTTGGTGTGAAGCCGGGATATGACGGGCTCGAAATCGATCCCTGCATTCCCCGCGACTGGGACGGATACGAAGTGAAACGCGAATTCCGAGGCGCCGAGTACATCATCAAAGTGAAAAATCCCCATCATCTCAACAGTGGCGTCACACACCTGACAGTCAACGGCGAACGTGTCGAGGGCAATATCGTGCCGATGGCTCCCGCCGGAAGCGTGAACACTGTGGAAGTCACACTTGAAGAAAAATAAAACGAATGAAAAGATATGCAATTTCGGCTGTCGCGGCACTGATGCTTATGTCGTGCGGCACGAAAACAGGCAATAAGGCGGTCGAGACGGCTGAAGAAACCGCTACACCCGCGTCCGCCCTCCTCGCCCTGATGAGTGAGGCTGCCAAGCAGGGCAAATATATGGTAGGTCATCACGATGACACTGCCTATGGATATGAATGGCAATACGAGGAGGGTCGCAGCGACGTCAAAGAGACGGCCGGTGACTACCCGGGCGTGATCAACTGGGATCTGGGTCTGATAGAGCTTGACTCGGCGAAAGAGCTTGACGGCGTGCCGTTTGAGTTTATTGCCGAAGAGGTGGCGAAGCAGAACGCACGCGGCGGTGTCAACTCCTTCAGCTGGCATCTCCGTCATCCTGGTACACGTGCAACCTCGTGGGACGTACAACCTCCGGTAGTAGCCGAAATCGTGACCGAAGGGACAGCGATGAATGACACGATGGTGACGTGGATAGGACGCGCCGCCGATTTCATCGGCAGTCTGCGCGATGCGGATGGCAACCGCATCGGCGTGCTGTTCCGTCCCTGGCATGAACACACCGGCAGCTGGTTCTGGTGGGGCAAGGATCTGTGCTCCCCGGAGGACTACAAGGCACTGTGGGCTCTCACCCGGAAAGTGTTTGATGAAAAAGGCATTGACAATGTGGTATGGGTCTACTCTCCCGGTCAGATAACAGATGAGGCAGAATATCTGGAGCGTTATCCCGGTGACGAATATGTGGACGTGCTCGGATGCGATATCTATCACTACGGTGGAGAGCCTGCTACCGACGACTACCGCATGAACGTGAACAATACTCTCGGCATAGCAAAGAAACTTGCCGACGAGCGAGGTAAATTGATAGCACTCAGTGAGACAGGGCTTGAGGCTCTTCCGATGGATGGATGGTTTACGGAAGTGCTCGGCCCGCTCTGCGACGCTTATCCCATAACGTCCGTGACGCTATGGCGCAATGCTGAGAAGAACAGCAAGCATGAGCATTTCTATGCTCCATACAAAGGACATCCGTCAGAAAAGTCGTTTGCGGAGTGGACAGCAGGATCGAGCCCCATGCTGGCATCAGATGTAGCCGCCCTGCGCAAATCCATGAACGACACTACGAAGACTGCCGGCACCAATTGAATCGGAATACCATTTACCGCAATTATCAATACCAACTAACCCAATCTTTATCACTAATAAGCATCATGACAAAAAACGATACATTCGAGACAAGAAAGAAACTTGTGGAGGGACGCTACACAGCCCTTATCACGCGCCCGAACGTGAAGCTCGAGGGTAACGGCGTGTATGAGCGTTATGCCAACCCTGTCGTCACAGCCGAGATGGTTCCGCTCGAATGGCGATATGACTTCAACCCTGCCACCAATCCTTACTTCATGGAGCGTATCGGCGTGAACGCCACGCTGAATTCCGGAGCTATAAAAATCAACGGTAAATATGTGCTCGTAGTGCGCGTGGAGGGTAATGACCGCAAATCATTCTTCGCTGTAGCCGAGAGTGACAACGGCGTGGACGGCTTCAAATTCCGCGAACGCCCGATCACGATGCCGGATGACGCAATCCCCGGAACGAACGTCTACGACATGCGACTTACTGCGCATGAGGATGGTTGGATCTACGGTCTGTTCTGCGTGGAGCGCCATGACGACACCTGTCCGGGCAATCTCTCCGCCGCCACTGCGACGTGTGGAATCGCCCGCACCAAGGACCTTGAAACGTGGGAGCGCCTGCCTGACCTTAAAAGCAAGTCGCAGCAGCGTAACGTAGTGCTTCATCCCGAATTCGTCAACGGCAAATATGCCCTTTACACACGCCCGCAAGACGGATTTATCGACGCAGGCAGCGGCGGCGGAATCGGCTGGGGATACGTGGATGACATGACCTGTGCCGAGGTGAAGGACGAGCAGATAATTGACGCCCGCTATTACCATACCATTAAGGAAGTGAAGAACGGCGAGGGTCCACATCCCATCAAAACACCCCGTGGATGGCTGCATCTCGCACACGGTGTGCGCGGGTGTGCCTCCGGTCTCCGCTACGTGCTCTACCTCTACATGACGGCACTCGACGAACCCTGGAAGCCGGTGGCGACTCCCGGCGGCTACTTCATGGCTCCGGTGGGAGAGGAATACATGGGCGACGTGATGAACGTGCTATTCAGCAACGGCTGGATCTGCGACGATGACGGAACCGTCTACATCTACTATGCTTCGAGCGACACGCGCATGCACGTAGCCACATCGACAGTCGACCGTCTTGTGGATTATTGCCTCAACACCCCTTCCGACGGGCTCACCACGGTGAAGAGCGTGGAGACAATCAACGCACTCATCGACCGCAACAGGGAATATTTCAATAAATAATCGCAAAACAAATCTAATCATCAGGAAAATGGCTCTGCTTAAAGAGAAAATCGGCTACGGTTTCGGCGACATGGCATCGTCGATGTTCTGGAAGGTGTTCAGCTATTATCTGCCCTTCTTCTACTCAAATATTTTCGGACTAAGCCTTGTCGATACCGGCGTGCTTCTTCTGGTGACCCGCATCTGGGACGCCGTGTCGGATCCGATGATGGGGGCAGTGGCTGACCGCACCCGCACGCGGTGGGGTAAGTACCGCCCTTATCTGCTTTGGGTGGCGGCACCTTTCTCGATCTGCGGAATCCTTCTGTTCACCACTCCTGACTGGGGCTATGCCGCCAAACTTGTCTGGGCATACGTGACCTATATCCTGATGATGACAGTCTACACCGGCATCAATGTGCCCTACGGTGCAATGCTCGGAGTGATGACTGACAACTCGAAGGAAAAGACGGTTTTTTCGTCGTTCCGCATGTTCTTCGCCTACGGAGGATCGTTCATCGCGCTCTTCCTCTGGGATCCTCTGTGCGCAATGTTCGGCGAAAAGATGGGAATGTCGCCTTCAACAAGCTGGCAAATGTCCATGGTGGTGATCGCATCATGCTGCTTCGTACTCTTCCTGCTCTGCTTCAAGATGACACGCGAAAGAATACAGACAGTGTCGGATGCATCGCTCGGGAAAGATCTTAAAGCTCTGGTGACCAACAAACCCTGGTGGCTGCTGAATGGCGCATCGCTCTGCTTCAACCTTTTCAACACGGTGCGTGGCGCTACGGTGGCTTACTTCTTCGTTGACATCATCCAGAGAACTCCCGATGATCACATCATGCTCTTCGGGCTGTCACTGCTTTTCTATTCCGGTCTGTTCCTCGGCGTAGGCGAAGTCGCCAACATGCTCGGTGTGGCACTTGCCGTACCCATTACCGCACGCCTTGGCAAGAAATCGACGTTCATCATGGTGGATGCTTTGCTGATCGTGTTCAGCATCATATTCTTCATGTGTCCTGTCAACCCGACCGGCTTCTGGATGATGCTTCTGCTTCAGGTGGTCATCTCGATCCTGACCGGAGTGATGTCGCCTCTCGTCTGGTCGATGTATGCCGACGTGAGCGATTATTCGGAACTTAAATACCGCACAGCCTCGACAGGTCTGATCTTCTCGTCGGCTTCGATGGCACAGAAATTCGGCGGAGCTATCGGTGGGGCTGCGGTGATGTGGCTCCTCGACGGAGTCGGTTATATCGCACGCGGAGATAGCGATGCCAGTGCCGCTGTAATTCAGCCGGAGGGTGCTATAAGCTGCCTGTGGTATCTCATGACGTTCATTCCCGCCGGTGTGGCGCTTCTTTCGATGCTGATAGTATGGCTTTATCCCCTCACTACCGAACGTGTGGATGCTATCGTGGCAGAGCTCAATACTCTGCGCGGGGAAAGCCGGCTCCCGATTCTCCCGAACAGGACGAGATGACAGACTTTGCCAATCAGATGTAAGAAAACCTGTCAACTATGATCGATAAAGAAAAATTCATGCAGGAGGTGGCGGATTGCGCCACCTCCAACATTTTGCCCTACTGGATGAACCGGATGGTGGATCCGGAGGGAGGATTCTACGGACGCCGTGACGGAAATGACATACTTGATCCGTCAGCTCCCAAGGGTGCGATACTAAATGCAAGACTCCTGTGGACGTTTGCTGCCGCGTACCGTGTGTTAGGCGACGAGCGTTATCTTGAGATTGCTGAGCGTGCCCGTGACTTTATCATCGACAAATTCTACGATAAAGAATACGGAGGAATCTATTGGTCGCTAAACCCTGACGGAACTCCCCTCGACACAAAAAAACAGTTTTACGCCATAGGATTCGCCATATACGGACTATCGGAACTTGCGCGTGCCACCGGCGACAAGATGGCTCTTGAATACGCATTGCGTCTTTTTCATGACATAGAAAGTCACAGCCGTGATCATGAAAAAGGCGGCTATGTGGAGGCCATGACGCGCGACTGGCAGCCGATAGCCGATATGCGCCTGAGCGAGAAGGATGAAAATTCATCCAAGACGATGAACACCCATCTGCACATCATTGAGCCGTACACGAATCTGCTCCGCGTGGTACCAGAGAATAAAGAACTTCGTGATGCGACAGAAGAATTGCTGAAGATATTCTTTAATCGGATGGAAGATCCGAGAAGCCACCATCTCGGACTTTTTTTCGATGACGACTGGCATCGTCAGGATTCTGAAATCAGTTACGGACATGACATAGAGGCTTCGTGGCTGTTGCTTGAGACGGCACAGGTGCTGGGTGGCGAGGATCTAATCGACATGGCGCTTGAGCATACCCGCAGGATAGCAGTCGCCGCGCTTGAGGGAAGATGCTACGACGGATCCATGGTGTACGAGCGTCATGGTTCTGGACGTTACGATGATGACAAGCACTGGTGGGTGCAGGCAGAGAATGTGATCGGACAGCTCTATCTTTACCGGTATCACAACATGCCTGAGATGCTTGATGCCTCTTACAAAACGTGGGAATATATACGCGACAATATCGTGGATCATGAGGGGGGAGAATGGCACTGGAGCCGGAAAGGGCGAGACGGAAGCATCAACCGCAAAGATGATAAAGCCGGATTCTGGAAATGTCCGTATCACAACACGCGAATGTGCCTTGAGGTGATCGAACGGCTTAAAGAAACTACAGCCAGAGAAGAATCAGGCATGTAGCTATCCCCAAAATCAAACTCCGAGTCGTAAATTGCCATAATAATGGTCAAAAAAGGCTTTTTGTGAAAAAAGTTGCGAAAATATTTGGTGTGTTCAAAAAAAACGCCTACCTTTGCATCG
Organism: uncultured Bacteroidales bacterium; assembly: GCA_947176235.1. Lineage (GTDB taxonomy): Bacteria > Bacteroidota > Bacteroidia > Bacteroidales > Muribaculaceae > CAMWPM01. The sequence continues at coordinate 64,574 of CAMWPM010000005.1, forward strand.
CTTTTCAGAAATAATCGGGGTGTAGCTCAGTTGGTTAGAGTACGCGTCTGGGGGGCGTGAGGTCGCTAGTTCGAGTCTAGTCACCCCGACAAAGAGAAAGCCAAAGCGGTGTAACTCAACAAGTTACACCGCTTTTCTTAAATTTACCGGGACAGAATCGGGACAAGCCGTGTGACGTCCTAATGTAGAATCCAACAATTGACGTAACGACGTAAAGAATGTTTTCATTTGCCCATATAGCTGTGGACGGCTCGAAAGCCAAGGAGGCTGAGCCAAACCTTAAGGATCTTCCAATTATTCCGACGCGGAATCTCGTGCTGTTTCCGGGCGTGACTATCCCGCTGTCACTCGGACGTCAGACTTCAATAGAGGTGGCGCGTGAGGCTGCCGAGAAACATATACCTGTAGGAATAGTGTGTCAGAAGAATCCTGACGACGAGTTTCCCGAACTTCAGGATTTATATGGCTATGGGGTGATTGCGGATGTGCTCAATGTGTTCAAGCTCCCTGACGATTCCTATACGGCTTTATTGTCAGCCCGTGGCAAAATGAGAATAACCGGCAAGGGCGAAGGTGCGACGATACCGGCTTCGCGCCTGTCGGCAATGGTGAAGGCTGTAAGGGATGTAAAACCCCGCGCCAAGGATTTTGACTTCATCACCGTGCTTGAGACTATTGACGAGACTGCCAGAAAAATTCTGGCGCAGCAGACCAATGACGCACTCTCGGAAGCGATGAAGCAGGGGAGCGGACTTGACTGCCATGAAAATCCTGAACTGTTCGTGAATTTCCTCGCCACGAATCTGCCGATTCCTGTGGAAACGAAGATGGAGATGCTTGCAGAGAATCATCTGCTCTCGCGTGCCTACAGCCTTGCCACCGCCTTGTTCAAGGAGACGGAGAAGATGGTGCTCGTCAACACTATTCGTGAGCGTGCCCGCGAGTCAATGACGGAAAATCAGCGTACGGCATTCATGCAGCATCAGATGGAGGAACTGCGTCGTGAGATCTACGGAGACAGTGACGATGCCGATAATCTGGAGGAGCGTGCCAACTCAACGGCTTTCACTGAGGGAGCGCGAAAAATATTTAACCGCGAACTTGATAAACTGCGCCGTCTGGCACCTCAAAGCCCTGACTATGCGGTGCAATACACTTATCTCGACACGATGCTCCAGTTGCCCTGGAACAATCCCACACCTGTCAACAATGACTTTCTTCAGGCTGAACGTCAGCTTGATGAAGATCACTACGGACTTGAGAAGGTGAAGGAGCGCATACTGGAGCAGCTTGCCGTCATGATACACAATCCTGAAGGAAAGTCACCGATAATCTGTCTGGTAGGCGCACCCGGTGTGGGCAAGACTTCGCTCGGACGCTCGGTGGCGGCTGCTTTGGGAAGGAAATATGAAAGAGTGTCGCTGGGCGGTGTACACGATGAGAGCGAGATACGCGGTCACCGCCGCACGTATCTGGGCTCCATGCCCGGACGAATCATCGAGGCAATGCGCAGGGCAGGAACGTCAAATCCGGTCCTGCTCCTGGATGAGGTGGACAAGATGGGGCAGGACTATAAGGGGGATCCCTCGGCAGCTTTGCTTGAGGTGCTTGACCCGGAACAGAACAGTCATTTCCATGACAACTATATCGATGTGGATTATGATCTCTCGGACGTGCTGTTCATAGCCACAGCCAATACGCTCTCGACGCTGCAACAGCCTCTGCTCGACCGTATGGAAATAATAGAGATTCCCGGATATCTGCGAGAAGAGAAGGTGGAGATTGCCGTGCGTCATCTATTGCCAAAGGTGTGCAAGGAACTGAATGTGAAGCGTAGTGAAATGACGATTTCGCGTGAGGCGATAGAGGCAATAATTGACAAATATACTTCGGAGAGCGGAGTGCGTCAGCTTGAAAAAACGATTTCATCAGTGATGCGTAAGCTGATCACACGACGTCTGAGCGGCAAAAAATATCCTAAGAAGGTGATGCCGTCGCATCTGTCCGAGCTACTGGGCGTGGAGAAATTCCAGCGTGACAAATACGAGGGTAATGAGTTTGCCGGACTTGTCACGGGACTTGCGTGGACACAGGTGGGTGGTGAGATTCTTGCAGTGGAGTCATCACTATCCGCCGGTAAGGGCGACAGAGTCACGCTCACCGGTAATCTGGGAGACGTGATGAAGGAATCGGCTACGATCGCACTGCAATGGGTGAAAAGCCATGCATCGTTGCTTGGAATTGATCCCGGGCTTTTCGAGCGCTACAACCTGCACATACATTTTCCGGAAGGCGCGGTGCCGAAGGATGGTCCGTCGGCGGGCATTACGATGGTGACTTCAATCGTCTCGACATTCAGGCAAAAGCGGGTGAAATCTGCGATAGCCATGACTGGAGAGATGACGCTCAGGGGAAAGGTGCTACCCGTAGGTGGCATAAAGGAAAAGATCCTTGCGGCACGCCGTGTGGGTATCAACGAAATAATTCTGTCGAAGGACAACCGGAAAGATATTGAGGAAATTCCTGCAAGATACATAGATGGCATGACGTTCCATTACGTCACTTCAGCTATGGAGGTGATAGAACTTGCCATAACGGATGAGGATGCTGTGGACGCAGTGACACTGTGACCTCCGTGAAGTTTTTTTTTCTTTTACAGGACGCGATGAAGGTTGAACTGCAGTGGCTGTCGGTAGCCGGGATCTCTACTGAAATTCTCCTAAGAGCAGATTTTCCCTGAAAATTGAAAAAAGATGGCAAAAGACTTTGCAGAATGAAAAAAAGATATTACCTTTGCACACGTTAAAACGGGACAAACATATCCAAGGTCGTGAGAGACCAACGATGTTCACGAGATTAACGAATGAAGATTGCCTTGTGGTGTAATGGTAGCACGTCGGATTCTGGTTCCGCCTGTGAGGGTTCGAATCCTTCCAAGGCAACACAATGAAAGAGCTAAATCAATTATTTGATTTGGCTCTTTTTGTATTCATAGTCACGCCGGTGAGGAGATTGGAGGGGAGAAATAAGGTGAAAGATGGGGGAGGGGGTTGGCGATGTGGATAGGTTGAGTTAATTTCGGGGGAAATTCTTTATAAACTATGACATCGATAAAAGTAAAATTCAGAGCCGCGGCAGAAACCGGCCGCGAAGGTACGATCTATTATCAGATTATACATAACAGATGTGCACGACAGTTGATGACAGTCCACAAAGCGCTTCCGGAAGAATGGGATGAGCGACGGTCGGGGTTGAAGATTCCGAAGCTTGGAGTTCGTCAGAGAAAGGTCCGTCAGGTCAGGGAGATGGTCAGGCGGGATGTGGAGCGCCTGTGGAGAATCGTCAGACGGCTTGATGACGAGGGGACGGAGTACACGGCTGATGACGTGATGGAAGAATACAGCCGCTATGTCCACGACTATTCGCTGCATAATTTCATGAGCAGGATCATCGGAAAGCTGAGGATAAACGGAAAAGTCCGAACTGCCGAGACATACAGGGTGACGATGAGCAGTTTCCGAAAGTTTATGGAGTGTAGGTTAGGGGATAGTCAAACCGGAATGAATGGGACGGGATGGTCGGAACTCATGATAGATGATCTGGACGGGGAAATGATGGAGGAATACGAGGGTTGGCAGAGGGCGAGAGGAGTGACCCCAAACACGACATCGTTCTATCTGAGAATACTACGGGCGGTGTATAACCGCGCCGTTGAGAGCGGGGCTGTGGAGAACTGCCATCCTTTCCGTCATGTGTACACCGGGATTGACAAAACGGTGAAGCGCGCGCTGCCGATTCATACTATAAAACGGATCCGCCAGCTTGATCTGCATAGTGCTCCGTCGCTTGATTATGCCCGTGACATGTTTATACTAAGTTTTTTTCTGAGAGGGATGAGTTTTGTGGACATGGCTTACCTGAGGAAGTCGGACTTAAAGAATGGTCACGTGATCTACCGCCGAAGGAAGACGGGACAGCAGCTCATGATAGGGTGGACGAAGGAGATGCAGAATATTCTCGACAAGTATCCTGAAAATCCTACGGATTATCTGCTTCCGATTATCCGCAGCCGAAGCGGGAACGAGCGATGCACCTATCGTAACGTGGGCTATAACATCAACCGGAGCTTAAAGAAAATTGCGGAACTGGTGGGGGTGGATATGCCGCTGACGCTCTACGTCGCACGCCACAGCTGGGCTTCGGCTGCACGGACTAAGGGGATACCTCTGAGCGTGATAAGCGAGGGGATGGGGCATGACTCGGAGGCGACAACCCAGATCTATCTGGCATCGCTTGACACTTCCGTTGTCGACCGTGCCAATTCGCTGATTATGGCTTCAGTATGAGACTGTGGTTGGCTTGGCTCCGCAACGGGCAAAAAAAAATTACTCGTCATCACGACGAATAATCTTCTTACCTTAAATCTAATACCATGAAAAACTGATGCAAAAGTAGTGTTTTTATGTTTTACAGCATAATTTTGGGGCATAAAAATGCATAGTATTAACACTATTTAACTTATAAAGGGTAAATATTCGTTGTAAAATAAAGATTCGAGGTCGTTTCTGCACTCTGGCAGAAACGACCTCGTAAATGGGGACGGGTATTTTTTGTTGAGGGTGCCGGGAGTCAATCCTTGACTTCGGAGAACTGATCCTTGCCGACTCCACAAATCGGGCATACCCAATCGTCGGGAATATCTTCAAATGCAGTGCCGGGGGCGATTCCGCCATCAGGGTCACCTACTGCCGGGTCATATACCCAGTCGCAAACGTCGCAAATGTATTTCTTGTCCATAGAGCAAAGTTTATTAAGTTGTTAGTAAAATTATTGATTTACTTATGAAACGAGTGGGTGAGGTGAAATGTTCGGAGAGAGATTACGATTTTTTTCAAGCTAAAAAAAGGAGAAGAAATGATTGGCGGATGCGACGAATTGTGTAAATTTGGGGAAAAGAATAATTGATGACAATAAAAGGACTTAGGAGAGCAGTTGCGGTGGTGGCGTGGATGATGCTGACACTCAACGCCTTCGGGCAGCTTCCTGCCTACGTGATGGCACCTGCGGATGCCACTCCAAAGCCGGGGTTCGGTTCGCTGTCGCGCTACACAGTGACGTCGGAGTCGCTTGGAGCCGACATTGTTGTAGACGTATGGCTACCGGAAGGCTATGGAAGCAGCGAAGCTGTGCGCTATCCGGTGATCTATGCCCAGGACGGTCAGAATCTTTTTGATCCGGACTACACGTTTGCGGGGGTGGCATGGGAGCTGGACCAGACATGCGATCGTTTGTATGCCAGTGGTGATATTGACATTCAGCCTATTATCGTTGGAATTAATAATCGTGGTTCGGAAGGTCTGCGACCGTCAGATTATTTCCCGGAGAAGTCGTTGGAGTACATTCCTGAATCAGAAATGCCGTATACTCATATTTACACGACGTGTGGAGGCGCCTTTCTCGGCGATGAGTATGCGCGGTTTGTGGCTGAGGAGCTTAAGCCGATGATCGATGCTCTCTACCGCACGAACCCCGCTCCCTCCCGTACCTTCGCGATGGGGTCGAGTATGGGTGCTCTCGCGTCGCTTTACCTCATGTGTGAGTATCCCGAGACGTTTGGGGGCGCAGCATGTTTATCCACACACTGGATAGGGTCGCTCGATCTCAACCCTGACTATTCGATGAATGATGATGAGGTCTGCGCCACGGCTATTCTTGATTATCTGCGTGATGCCTTGCCTTCGGCCGGGAGCCATCGCCTCTATTTGGATCAGGGCACCACGGGATGGGACGCTTCCTATCTCGTCTACGAGGCAGAAGCGCGCAGGATAGCCCGTGCGCATGGCTACTCGGAATCAGAAGGCTCTCTGCTGATTTATGATGCCAAAGGAGCAGGACACAATGAATGGTTTTGGCAGCAACGTGTCGACCGCCCCTTGCGATTCCTGCTCTCCTTCCGCAACTCAGCTCTAAGCGATGTGATTTTTGATAATGCCGCCGATTGCCGTCGCGTCTATGACTTGAATGGGAATGTGTTTTCTCTCGACGCTATGGTATCTCTTCCTTCGGGCATCTACATCGTTAATGGCAGGAAAGTTTGGCACCGGTGACAGGAATGATGGTCGGTCATGAGTAATTGGCAGGGGCGTCCTGCCAGGGAGATTGGCGAGTGAGTGCCTTATATACAAAAATTCCGGCCTGACATCGCGTCAAAGCCGGAATCAAAATATAAAGGAATCGTATGTGAATTTGACCAGAAGTATGTTACCTCTGATTTTTTATTTGCGTGCGATGTGACGTCGATCGTAGTAGATGTGGTCGCCATCGGAGTCGAGGAGGTCGTTGTTGGCTTCGTCAATACGTCGCCAGTTGGATACTATAAGCACGTAATTTCTGGGTGAAATGTAAATAATACGACTGCTCAAAACAAATAGAGATTTCTTAACCATTTCAAGCAAGAAGCTCTCCTCTATGAAAAATAGAACTAATATGATCTTGTTGTGATAATTAATACGCACAGATTATTGTCCTGATTTTGAGGTCCTGATCGCTTTTATACCTGTTGGATTAATAATTTCTTCAAGGTTGTCAATACATTTTCTGAAATCAAAATGTTCTTGACAATATTTCTTGCCATTTTCACCCTTTCGAAATAATATCGTTTGTTCAGTTTTTGAGAGCTGTAATAATAATTTGGCGAGTGCGTCTGAATTCTCGGCGGGTACGCTCCATCCACAATCAGCCTCTTTTATCAAGTCAGCTCCTTCTCCATTAATCATTGCTACGATTGCTTTGCCTGACGCCATATATGCTTGTAGTTTTGCAGGCACAGTTAGCGCAAAAATTGGAGAATTTTTTAATGATAGAAACAGAACATCTGCATGTTCATAGAAGTAATGCATCACTTCCCGAGGGAACGCGCCTGGTAGATAGACATTTGATAGTCTATTTTTATTAACAAATTCTTTGGCAAAATCTCGTTTCCGCCCATTACCAATTAAAATAATATTCACCTTTGCATTTATCAGAATTTTCGCGGCTTCCAATATATGTTCGATATCTTGAGCTTCTCCAATATTACCTGTAAATACTACATTAAAACCTTCGGGGAAATTAAACTCATAGTTAAATTCCTTGTTTTCGATATTATCAATCCAATTCGGGAAATACTTAATTTTTTTTTGAAAATCTCCCATTTTGGTAATTGATGAAACAAAGCCTTTTGAACTAATAAGTATAGAATCTGAATTATTGTAAATCCAACGAGTAAGTTTATTAAAACATCCTAATATGAGTCTATTGTTGATGCCTCCGGCTGCTGACAAACTTTCAGGCCATAAATCTAGTACCCAAAAATGAGACTGGACTTTATTTAATTTTTTTATGATGACAGCGGGAATACCAACCATCACTGGCGAAGTTTCGTGAACCAAAACTACATCATATTTCTTTGTGAGTCCAAGCCATAATGCTTTAATACATGAGAATATAGTGTACGTTAAATAATTAAGTCCCAGCCATTTTGCAGAACCACTGCGGCGAGGCGAAACTAAAGTTCTGATAACTTTTACTCCATTAACGATTTCTCTGCGACGTTTAAAGAGTCCATAGCCATCATAAAATTTTCCATGCGGATAATCTGGTATTGGTGTTAATACAGTCACGTCATGGCCTCTTCGACCAAGTTCAAAAGCCATATCGTTTGCCTTAAAAGATTCAGGGAAAAAGTGTGTAGTTACAAGCAATATTCTCATCACTTTCTCCAAACCATTTTGTTGACAACGGTGACGTAGGACTGTATGATTTTGACGACGATGTTACTCACGTTTTCACCAATGTAGACGTCTACAGGTGTGCCGTTGTCGTGGTTGTCATTCATGGCTATGGCGGTTTCTACGGCTTGAAGGAGGGATTTTTCGTCTATTCCGGCAAGGATAAAGCCTGCATTATCAAGCGATTCGGGACGTTCAGTCGAGGTGCGGATACATACAGCCGGGAAGGGATGACCCACTGACGTGAAGAAACTTGATTCCTCGGGTAAAGTACCGGAATCGGAAATGACTGCCGCTGCATTCATCTGAAGACAGTTATAATCGTGGAAGCCGAGGGGCTCATGCTGGATAACTCTTTTGTCAAGTTTGAATCCGGATTGTTCAAGACGTTTGCGGCTGCGAGGATGGCAGCTGTAGAGGATAGGCATATCGTATTTCACTGCAATAGCGTTAATTGCATTGAAAAGGCTGAGGAAGTTCTTCTCTGTGTCGATGTTTTCTTCGCGGTGAGCAGAGAGAAGAATGTATTTACTCTTTTCAAGGCCAAGACGTTGGTGGATATCGCTGGCCTCGATGTCCTTGAGGTTTGCATGAAGAACCTCAGCCATCGGTGAACCGGTGACATATGTTCGTTCTTTCGGAAGTCCGTTATCCGCCAAATAACGACGAGCATGTTCCGAGTAACATAGGTTCACGTCGGAAATTATATCAACGATTCGGCGGTTTGTTTCTTCAGGCAAACACTCGTCTTTGCAACGGTTTCCTGCCTCCATATGGAAAATGGGGATATGAAGTCGTTTTGCTGGAATAGCCGACAGGCAAGAGTTAGTATCGCCAAGAATTAGCAATGCATCTGGTTTGATAGCTGCCATCAATTTATATGAACAATTGATGATATTGCCAATGGTTGCGCCAAGATCATCTCCAACAGCATCCATATACACTTCCGGGTCTGCGAGCTTCAGGTCTTTAAAGAATACGCCGTTGAGGTTATAGTCGTAGTTCTGGCCGGTATGGGCAAGGATTACATCAAAATATTTACGGCATTTGTTTATTGTTGCTGCCAGACGGATTATCTCCGGCCTTGTACCAACGATTATAAGCAACTTTAGCTTACCGTTGTCTGCAAATTTTATATCAGAATAATCAGTTTTCATTTCTTTTCTACCGGGTCAAAATATGTGTCGGGATGATTGGGATCGAAGATTTCGTTGCAGTGCATCACTGTAACGAGGTCTTCAGTGTCAGAAAGATTTATGATATTGTGGGTATAACCAGGAAGCATAATTACAGACTGGATTTTGTCTCCGGAAACCTCAAAGTTGAGTACCTCATCTGTTCCTTCCTTGCGCATCTGGATAAGTCCGTGACCTTTCACTACAATGAACTGTTCCCATTTTGTGTTGTGCCAGTGTTGACCTTTAGTTATTCCTGGCTTTGAGATGTTTATACTAACCTGTCCACAATTGGGCGTATGGACAAGTTCAGTAAAACTACCCCGGTCATCACAATTCATCTTCAGGTCAAATATTGCTTTCTCCTTTGGCAAATATGAAAGATAAGTCGAGTAGAGGCGCTTCGCAAAACTATCAGCCGGTATCGCTGGTATCATCAGCGTCTTCGGCATTTCTGCAAACTGATACAAGAGATCAACAATCTCTCCAAGAGTTATATGGAATGTCGTTGGAACAACGCAGTAACGGCCGTCTTCTTTCAATACAGTTTCTACCCCCTCAAACTCGCAGTGATGCTCATTGCCTTGCAGAGCAAGAATCATTTCCTCTACAAGGTCATCTATGTAAAGAAGTTCGAGCTCGACTGTGGGGTCATTGACCTGAATCGGAAGGTCATTGGCGATGTTGTTACAGAAGGTTGCGACAGCTGAGTTGTAATTTGGTCGGCACCATTTACCGAAAAGATTTGGGAAGCGATAAACGAGCACCCTCGCTCCCGTTTCTTTTGCGTAGTCGAAGAATAGTTCCTCCCCGGCTTTCTTGCTCTCGCCGTAAGGATGTCCGGCATAACGACCTATAAGAGTTGCCTGAATTGAGCTTGACAACATCACCGGACACTTGTTATTGTGCTTCTTCAGTGTTTCGAGCAATGTAGACGCAAATCCGAAATTCCCTTTTTTGAAATCCTCAGGATTTTCAGGGCGATTGACTCCGGCAAGGTTAAAGACGAAGTTGGCTTCGTTGCAATAGCGGTCGAGTTCTTCCGGTGTCGATTCGATGTCGTATTCTAAAACCTCGTCAATTTTGACAGGATAATTTCGCGCCTTCCCCTCTTTTATATTTTTGAGCTGAGCACAAAGATTCTTACCAACAAAACCTTTTGCCCCAGTTACTAATATTTTCATTCAAATAACGATATTGTTCCAGTCAACCCATAAATTATTATTATAGCGCCAACTATCATTTTTTGCCTCTTTTATGGTTTTATCAGATAGAACTAGCATGATTGATCCAGGAGAATGTGCTTTTAGACAATTTGCATATCCTGCTGGTACACATACTAACTGACTCTTTTCATCAGATAGATGGAAAATTTCTGGAATTAAGTCTTTTGAAGGACTGTCCCAATCGTCGATCCTTACTAAGGCAACTGTAAAACTACCTTTTAGACAGTAGAACCATTTTCTTTCATTTTTATGAGCATGCCATCCTCTAATAATCGACGCATCTGGATGGTGAATAATGTAAGCACGTCTTATGCCATCGAAATAAAACGTGTTTAATGAACTTATTTGACCGCGGTAATCTCTGAAGATCTCGCCTTCGATAACATTTATTTCATCCATTATCACTCACTTCTAATTTCACGTTTAGTATCGGCTTCAATCATTCCAAGGTCAGCCTTTATAAAACGTAGACGCATCAGTTGTTCTTTCATCCCTTCGACATTTAGACGTCGGGTATTATGACTGTGATAATCCTCGATCTTACTGACCTTCTCGTTTCCTTCCGAGAAAAATTTGTCGTAATTAAGGTCGCGTGTATCACATGGGATACGATAATAATTACCCATATCAACTGCCTTTGCCATCTCTTCACGGGTTACAAGAGTTTCATAAAGCTTTTCCCCATGACGAGTGCCGATAACCTTTACTTCAGTTTCACCATATTTCGGATCAACCTTTGAATAAATCTGCTTCAATGCTTCTGCAAGAGTAGACAGCGTTGCTGCCGGAGCTTTCTGAACAAAAAGGTCACCATTATGGCCATGAGTGAAGGCGTAGATCACGAGGTCAACAGCATCATCGAGCGTCATCATAAAGCGTGTCATCTCCGGGTCCGTGATTGTAATAGGTTTTCCATTCATCATCTGCTCGACCCAAAGAGGAATTACAGAACCACGACTTGCCATTACGTTGCCGTAGCGGGTGCAACAGATAGTGGTAGGTGCTCCTTCTCCGAGTTCACGACCCTTTGCGATAGCGACCTTCTCCATCAGGGCCTTCGAAATACCCATTGCATTTATGGGATATGCGGCTTTATCAGTAGAAAGCACAACCACATTCTTGACACCGTGCTCGATAGCAGAGAGTAGTACATTGTTGGTACCCTCGACGTTGGTACGTGTCGCCTCCATCGGGAAAAACTCACAGCTTGGAACCTGTTTAAGAGCCGCCGCAGAGAATACATAGTCAACACCACGCATCGCAATATCAACCGATTCCTTATTGCGGACATCCCCAATGAAATACTTAACCTTAGGATTCTGAAGCCTATGCCTCATGTCATCCTGCTTCTTCTCATCGCGGCTGAGAATACGTATTTCCTTGATTTCCGAGTCAAGGAAACGACGCAGAACCGCATTACCAAACGATCCTGTACCTCCAGTTATCAGGAGGGTCTTGTCTTTAAAAATTGACATATATATAGATTTATCAAATATCATTCAAGATTGACACATATTTCCCGGAAGTCTTGGAGGCATTAAATCGGTCTGTATCATACTGAGGTTTAGAGTCCATTTTCTTCTCGCATGATAAAAATATCGAAGTCAGTTCATCTGGATCCCTTGAGTCGAAATAAATTGCCATGTTTGAAGAAACCTCTTTAAAAACAGCTGGCTCCTTTGGTAAAACTAAAATCAGTCCAAAAAACATAGCTTCAACGATCGGCATTCCTAAACCTTCAAAAAAGGAAGCAGAGACATAGACTGAACTCTTGCCGTATTCCATAGCCAGCTCACTATTTGAGATTCCAGACTTGCATTCGATGCTTCCTGGGAACTCCTGAATTACCCTGTCAAACAAGTATTGCTCTTCGGATCCTACTCGCAAACCACCGATCATTACAAGGTTCATCCTACCTCCCCTAATCTTATATTGATAGAACCCCCTTAGTATAGTGATAGTATTTTTATGGAAGTCTTTTGATGCGACTGATATTATGTTATTCTCTTTTTTTAGTTTAAACTCGATGTCACCGAATTTTTCAAAATTAAAATAGTTATAAACAGTTTCTATTTTTTCTTGAGAGTACGGAAAGCTGTCTATCACTTGGTCTTTCGTAAAATCCGATATTGCGATAATCTTATCAGCCATTCTAATTGATCTGGGAATCATCAGTCTGCGCTGGTATCTGATTTTCTTTGATTTCAACCAGTCACTATGGAGATACAAGAGGTCATGGATGACCAACAGATGTTTGCTTCGTTTAAAAAAAGTGGAGTAATTAGCTGTTGACAGGATAACGTCATTCCTACGTACTGGAATAAAAAAATTCCATAGACCTTGCACCCACATACGCTTGAGGATATTCGAGAAAGAAAATGTGAGAATTTCCATTTTGTCTGAAAATCTAACGAAATCCTCTTTTTGAGACTTTTCGCAGACTATGATAATTTTTTCAAACTTAATCTCGTCTCTTTTTTCCAAGAAGTAGTTCAATAGGTTAAAGAGATATTCATTATACCCATAAGCCTTCTTTTTTTGATAAGTCAAAGCATCTATATATAAATTTCTTCCTTTTGATTTCATATTCTCGAGGGAGGTTAGTGACATCTTACCGTGTTCTATTGGAGATTAGAATTAGTTAATTCAACTGCTAAAGAATTGAAAAGAGCGGTCCATTTCTCCATGACTGAATCCATATCAAAATTTTTGGCATCCTCAAACGCGTTTGCCCCCATGTTTTCCCTCAAATCAGCATTATTTATTATGCTTTTTATGGCATTGGCCATATCGGTTATGTTTCCTTCTTCAACCAAAAGCCCGTTTACACCATCTTTGATAAGGTCTTTTGGACCGCATTGACAATCAAACGAGATTATTGGTAATCCAACGCTCATTCCTTCGAGGATCACCATCGGTAATCCTTCGTAACGAGACGATAGAATTAGTCCCGAATTTCTATAATATTCCTTAATTATTTCATTTGTTGGATTATGAATCTGTATTTGTTTTGAAAGATCTAATTCTGATATTTGTCTTATCAATTTATCCTTAAGTTCTCCTCCTCCAAATATGTTGAGCCTCCAATCAGGATAATTCATAGCAACTATACTCCAAGCGCGTATCAGTCTATCATATCCTTTCTGATAACTAAGTCGCCCTACAGCAATCATTGATTTCGCTCTAAGTGGTGCAGGACTCATCGCTCTCGAGTCAATAAAGTTTGGTATAACCTCGATATTGGTGATCCCACTCCAGTTTTGCTTGTCTTCGTTAGTTAGACAAACAAATCGATTGTATTTTTTTAGGATTTTAAAGTCTGTATAAGTTAAATATTTATCAATTAACTTCCATATACCAGTACGGTTTAATTGTAGTCTATACCATCGTGAAAAATGTATTTCTGCTATCTTTATACTTCCATCTTTGATTGAAGGCAAAAATCCAACTTCATTGCCAAAAGTTGAGATCACGATATTTGGCTTAATCGACAAGAGCAAATCCGTAAGTTTTGTCTTATGTTTTTTTTGAAGTCGATAACGTGAAACACCTTTTTTTATAACCTTGAAAGAATTTGTTTTTGAATATAATATGTTCAAATCTATTCTTTTAACATTTTTGTGCAGAGGGAAAAAGTCAAGACGACCATCCTGCTCAGTGGTAACTATAGTAACATCATATCCTTGCAATGCCAACCAATTTGCTTTATTAATTACAATCCTCTCCATTCCACCGGAGTTATAAGTACCGGCAAGGCAATAAACGATTTTCATTGGATATCAACTTTATGTCGAAATAAGGAATCCCTTTTATGGTGCTTAACTATATATAAAAGGAAACAGCACCAAACAACAGTTTTTGCAGGGTAAAAAAATTCGGCTCTTGCTAAATACACAGACATTCCTGTTAAAACCCCATATATTAAAAGATAGTATATATTATTTTTTGCATATATCAATAATTTCCGCACAACTCTTCCAAGTGTTCCCATAAATAAAATAACTCCGATGCTACCAAAAGCAAGATATATATCTGCAATAATTGTAGTGCCAGTACCGGTTCCGTCTGTTGTACCTAGTGTTGACTGTGTTATTATCATAGCAGAATTGGCTGTATCCGGGTCAATCCCAGTTACCCCAAAAAAAAGACCTTGAAAAAAAGGAATTATGCCGAGTATATAAGAAAGCATCGAACGTCCGTAAGAAAGTCCAGACGTATCCACTATTGTCATGCTTTCATAGGTGTTGTGGTTATTTATGATAAGATCCATTGCAATTTCAGCAAGTGACCCGAAAGAGAAGACTCCACCCGATCGATAGATCATAATTGAGAACATCCCAACCATTCCAATTGCGCATAAAACAATAACCTTTCGAAAAGAAAACGGTTTATATAAGTATGAGTATAACCCAAAAGTTAGTAGTATGATGTTTAAAACTTTACCTCGACTTCCGGCGCAGATTAAAAAAAATATATAAATAATAATATAAGCAATCTGAATTACTGGGAAGCAATTCATTTGCAATTTTTTTTTTGAAATTCGGTAGGAATTCATAAACCAAATGGTTATCATACAAAAAATACATACATAAACAATGATGGAAAAATAGGTATACAAGCCGCCTTCATCACGTTCTCCACTTGAATATGTATTTTTTAATGCTGAATAGCCTCCTAATAGAATATATATAATAAATGAAATGACACTAGTAATGAATAATCCATTTGTCTTTATGTTTTTGGAGTATTCATTCAATTTTACAATCTTTATGTTTCCATGATAAGTAATGCTCCCATACATATAAGCAATTATACCGACTAAACTTAGGGCAGATGCTTTTGAAATAATTGCTTCATCCGTATGGTACTGAAACATCCAGAATATTTCTGGGTTAACTGGATATATAAAGGTTGGATAAAAGAAGCTTACAAAAAAATATGATATAAGGAATAACGTATCGAAATCAAAATAATTCGTTTTTGGTTCTTCCTTATAATAAAGGAAAATAACAGCAAAATATGAAATGGTACATATTATATTAAAATACAGTTGATAATATGTAGGTGCGAATATGAAAAGACATAAACCATACAACAACAGTAAACTCCAGATAATCTTTTTCGAGTGTTTTATTCTTTTTTGCACTGTAACTCAAAATTACTTCTCTAAAATCCTTGATATATACTGTTTAGTCTCATGCCTTTTAGTATCAAGAATTGAATTGCACTCTGAAAAATCGGGATGAGTAGACAATGTTTTCTCCATCAATGCAGAAGTCGTTTCTCTGTTACCGAGTGCAAATGTTTCAAGCATATAACTTAGTTTATTCAGATTTGAAGGCCTGATAAGAGTGGCGAAATTCGATTTTGTAATTATCGAAAATATTGTTCCATGGAATGTGTCTGTTATAACACATTTCGCATATTTGAACCATCGCAGGACTTCTATAGGATGGCGTGGAACAACATCCTTATCACACCAGTCATACCTACAAAATATACTGATTAACAATAGCTTGTTCTGTCTTGCGTAATTACAAATAGCATCAATTTCATTCTTGTCATTAATCCTATCTTGATAGGAATAAACTATCATATACGGTTTCGTATAAGGAGAAGTCGTAAAAGATTCAATTTCTTCCTGATATCCATAAGCAAGGACAGGATCGATGTGTATGGCGGGA
Source organism: uncultured Bacteroidales bacterium (assembly GCA_947176235.1). Lineage (GTDB taxonomy): Bacteria > Bacteroidota > Bacteroidia > Bacteroidales > Muribaculaceae > CAMWPM01. Next base: position 80,428 of record CAMWPM010000005.1, read on the forward strand.
CTAATACCAGTTAGAGACTCAACAATTGAGGCAGAATTTTCATCGCGAACAGATATTGCTGAAATTTTTTTGAGGTTTTCTCCAATCTCTGAGTCAATCTTATATTTTTTTAGTTTATCTAAATCGGTATATCCGAAAGATCCCGCATACGAAAATATTTTCCGAGCAACTGAATACGGAATATCGCCAAATAATTGCCTTGAATATCCCCATTTTACATCTTGGGTGCAATTAAAAACTTCATCACTGCCAATAACAACGAGATCATAGGGTTTATCTGGATGTTCTCCAATTTTCAATTCTGGCCATGCTTTCTTTATAGATCTTTCAACTTTCCGAAAGAAAATGAAAGTTTTCAATCCTGATATGAGCATGCCAGAGGCTTTGAGCTCTCTCAGGCGTATCCAATATCTTGTCCACCTATTTTTTTTTGCAACCGGGTTATCAACCAAAATCCGCCCTGGTATGATGTCTACGAAATAAACCTCTCCAGCTCCGTGCATTTTCAATAATTCACGTAAGGCATATGCCTGAAGGAACGAGCCGTAGTTAATGACTCGCTGCATGGAGAGTATTCCGACTGTAGGTTTTGCCATATTACAATTTACTTCTTAATAATTCGCCTGAATTTGTTAAACGCTCGCTTGGGAATGATAGATGTTTGGTATATCCTGCACCATTTCATTGCAATTGAACTGAGCGTTTTATCCGTTTTTAAAGATTTTAATATCGAGTCCTTTACCCACGGTTCATTTGCAGGAGCTTTCATTTGTCCTTCAGTAGCTGTGACAACTGGGATCTCTTGAACTGAACAAGTTGATTTTGCTAAATGAGATATGATTTCAAGTCCAATAGGCGTGAAAGCTACAACTGCACTTGTTCCGTTATTTTCATTTGAATATGTCTTTCCCCATAAGTCTCCTATCCTTATATCCGCTGCAGAGATGCACATCTTATATTTGCAATCCTTGTAACAGCATTCATTGAGGCAATAATTACCAAGGAAAAATTTGTAGAAAAGATCACCCTCAGACATCCGAGATTGATATAGATGTTTTTTTCCCCTGATTTTCAGGTTATAAGAATTGTGCCAATCTAATGATTCTGCATCAATATCAGCACACATAGACCAAGAATCCTGCCATCCAGTAGTTTTATTACGCCACGAGACAAACGTAGCTTCTCCAATTTTTGATTCTATCTCGGACAGGTATTTATTCCATAATAATAGGGATGGTACTCCATGACAAAAGAAATCCATTAAAACGAACTTATCTTCAACTTTAAAATGTTGAATCATTCTTCTAAAAGAATCAATCTGACAGGGAGTGCCTGTTACGAGGTTCTTTTCTTTTCTATTTATTTCTGAGAAAGCTTCCGATGAAAAGCTTGGAATGTATTTACTGCCAACCGAAGGTCGGAATTCATCAGTTGTTTCGGCTATAAAATGCTCTGCACGACGCAGAGTTGGATTATACCTTACACCGCATGCCTTATAACCACGTTCAATCATAAGTTTGCCAATTTCGAAACCTATTCCTCCCGAAGAGCACCGTTGTCGTATCAACTCATTTTTGCTATAAGCCGCAAATGCACGTATGTCAACTTCATCTTCCGTAGCAATCTGTGCGTGATTAAACGCACAGATTTTCAGGCATAAGCCGCAATTTATACATTTTTCTGGACTTTCAATATACGGAGAATAGAACCCCATCTCATTCTCCTTGAAGTCGATTATATTCACTGGACAAACGGCGACACATACGCCACAGCCATAGCAATGATCAAATTTTGAAATATTGTCTCTATCCATTAAGCTAAATGCAATATTGAACGAGTTTTATCCACAATAAATTGACGTTCAGTTTTATTCATTAATATAAATAAGCCTAATATAATCGATTCGCCAACTGTAAAACTAATGAGCAGTAAATTACCGACTATTGAATATGTATGTCGCGATATTAACAAAGGCACAGGAATCACTAATAAAATATACAAGAATATCGGCACCATTACATTCCTCAAGTAAGTCAACGATGGAAAGTTGATCAGCCAATGCAAGTAACCTATACGAGTAAAATGAATAATTACATTCATCAGTACTTTATATACCATAAGCCATATAGGCGACAATCCCAAATATAGAATGATATAAGCCGCAGGTACGTTAGTAAAAATCATTGTCGCAATAATTAGCATATATGTCTTAATTTTACCTGAAGCCTGGGCGGCCGTCCATAACGGTCCTGAAATTGCGTCAATCATACAGAATATGATGATAAGCTGCGTGAATGGTACCGCATATTCTGGTGTTTCGGTGAGCCATATATTAAAAATTTCAGAGCAACACAATATAACTGGAAAACCTATTATAAAAATGAGCAAAAAAGAAAAGCGCGAAGCCCGAAATAATAAGGAAAGGAAATATTCTTTATCTTCAGCAGCGTATGACTTTATGATCTGAGGATTAAATGCCGTCTGCATATTCGACACGAACGACGACACTGCTCCCGCAACTTGATTTGAAACACCCATGGCAGCATTCAATGCTACTCCTTTGAAGATATTCAATATTATATTCACGCCTTGGGTTGCACCTACATTGCCGATACCACCGAGCATATTCCACCCTGAAAAGGATATGATTTTTTTGAAAAGCGCAGAATCGTAAAAAAATATGTATATACAATGGTCAAAATTCGACCGACAAAATATTCGGTATGAAAAAAAAGTACAGAAGGAGATACCGGCAAGTGCAGCGGCATAGATGACAACCTTATTCCCTGTGATAAATATCAGAAACAGGGCTGCCGAAAGTTTAAAAAAAGCTTCTATTATACTAAAATAAGCGTAAAACGACATTCGCTCATTTGAAATAATTGAGGCCTGATATGGAACTGTTAATATCTGGATGATAAAAGTGAGGATTGAGCACTGATAAACTCCATTAGCAGTATTGAGCATTCCATTTGGGAAACTCATAAAGGTATTGAGAAACCAAAGCCCAACAGTTTCTGCTAATAACAATACTATGCACGCAATAACGATGTGAACATTGACACACATCGAAAATACTCGTTGTAATTCCGCATAATTTTGTCTTCCTATGTGATATGACAGAAAGCGTTGTGTGGACTGAGTCATCGCACTACTAAGGAATGAAAACAAAACAACAACTCCGGCAACGACGTTATAAATACCGTAACCATCTTCACCTAATTCTTTCAGTATGATTCTAAAAGAAAAAAGAGTTACTCCCATAATCAAGAACATCCTGAAGTATAGCAGCAGAGTGTTCTTGGCTATACGCTTGTTATTGTCAGTGGTTCCCATTATTGGATAGCGTTGACTGATAAATACAAGTGGTTATAAATTGGAAGTGATAATGAACTGGAGTTAAATCAGTTGCTTGTTGTATTCAAAGGTGAGAGCAATGATTTGACTGAGTGAGAGGGGAAAGGCGATGCGCCATTAGAGCAATTATAAGATAGGTATAGTAACCGATACGTGTATCAATTTGCTATGGATCTATTCCAATTTCAATAAACTATCTGTCGACGGCAAGCGTTTTATCGTGAAATCAAAAAATCTGTCCGGGAGAGATAATTAATGGGATCAGATTTTCTCGACGTCCAGAGGGTTGATCTTGACTGTCGCGCCTCCAAGCAGGTCAAGTCCCACCGTCAGGGTGTGGCTGCCGTCGGCGTTTTCCATGATCATACCCTCGAGTCCTTTAAGCTTGCCGCGGATAACCCGCACATTATCATTGACGCGAAATACCGCGGGAACGAATTCTACGGCGTAATCCGTCTGACCAAGCATGAATTTCAGCGTCGACATCTGATGCTCCGGGATAGTCGCCACCGGCTTCCTGAGAGTAC
>CAMWPM010000006.1 GCA_947176235.1 uncultured Bacteroidales bacterium
GGGGCGGACGGTGCCGAGGAATCGGGAGGAGAAGGTGGAGAGGAGTTGGTCGGAGAGGGCGAGCATCCGGCGGGTGCGCCGGTGTTTTTCGTCCTGGGGTACGACGGGGGTGATGGTGAGTGCGCGTGTGCCGGGGCGTTCGCTGTAGGTGAAGACGTGGAGGCGGGAGATGGGGAGGGTCTGGATGAAGTCGTGGGAGCGGCGGAAGCGTTCGGGTGTCTCTCCCCGGGCTCCGACGATGAGGTCGACGCCGATGAATGCGTGGGGGATTGCCTGGCGGATGCGCTGCATTTTGTGGCGGAATAGGGTGGTGTCGTAGTGGCGGCGCATGAGGGCGAGGACTTCGTCGTCGCCGCTCTGGAGGGGGACGTGGAAGTGGGGCATGAAGCGGCGTGAGGTGGCTACGAAGTCGATGATTTCGTCGGTGAGGAGGTTGGGCTCGATGGATGATATGCGGTAGCGGTGGATGCCGTCGACGGTGTCGAGGGCGCGGATGAGGGAGAGGAATGTGTCGGGGGTGCCGTTGCCGAAGTCGCCGATGTTGACGCCTGTGATGACGATTTCTTTTCCGCCTTGCTCGGCGACGCGGCGTGCCTGGTCAATGATGGACGGGATGGTGCCGGAGCGTGAGCGTCCGCGTGCCATGGGGATGGTGCAGTAGGTGCAGTAGTAGTTGCATCCGTCCTGGACTTTGAGGAAGTAGCGTGTGCGGTCGCCGCGTGAGCATGAGGGGGTGAAGGTGCGGATGGCGGGTGTGGGTGTGACTTCGAGGAGGGTGGTGCGTGACTGGAGCCAGCGGTCGAGGTAGGCGAGGAGCTGGTGCTTGCGGTCGGTGCCGGCGACGATGGCGACTCCGGGTAGTGCGGCTATCTGGGGTGCCTGAAGCTGTGCGTAGCAGCCGGTGACGATGATGGGGGCGTGGGGGTAGCGGCGGTGGAATGAGCGGATTGTCTGGCGGCATTTTTTGTCGGCAATCTCGGTGACGGAGCAGGAGTTGATGACGATGATGTCGGGGGTCTCGCCTGTGGCGACGCGTCGTAGCCCTCGCTCGGCGAAGAGTGTGGCGATGGTGGATGTCTCGGCGAAGTTGAGCTTGCAGCCGAATGTGTGGTAGAGGACTTTGGCGGATTGGAATGCTGTGGGGTCGATCATCGCAGGTGGCGTCGGACTATGATGGGGATCATGATTGAGGTGTAGATCTGTATGGCTCCTCCGGCGAGGGTGAATGCGAGCCAGTCGCGTGCGGTGGTTGGGTTGTAGAATAGGAAGAATGCTGCGACGCAGAAGAACAGTGCGCTCCAGGATTCGATGCGGTAGAGGCGACGGAGGCGTAGAATCTCGCCGGTGTAGGGGGTGAATATGCGGCAGATGATGAGGAGCAGGGCTCCTGCGGCGTAGATGTAGCGGAAGGTTTGTGACCCGAGGCGGAATACGGGGAGGATGGTGCCTGTCATGATAAGGAGCATGGCGATGGTGGTGAGCCAAAGCCAGATGGGGCGGGGCTGTCGGCCAAGGACTGCCTGGGGTGTGCCGGGGGCTTGTTGTCGGGGATCCATGGGGTGCGTGGGTGGGATTTATTTTTCAAATACGTAGACGTCTTCGTTGGTGCGCTGCATGTGGTACTGCTCGCGGACGATTTTTTCGAGTGTAGCGGGATCGGTGGCGAGGCGCCGGTTGAGTGACTGGTAGTAGAGGAATGTGTCGCGATGGTGCTCGATCTCGATTTCGAGGCGTTCGATCTCGGTGTTGTACTCGTAGTATTTCATCATTGAGTTGTCGTTGAAGAACGTGAGGAACACGATAACTCCGACGACGGCGAAGAATGGCCATTTGCAGTAGCGGTGGCACCAATGGATGAATCTGTTGGTCTGCATCAAGAGAGATTGGATGGTGGATGTCAATTATAGGGATGCAAATTTACGAAAAAAGCGTGACATGGGATAATTTTTGTGTTTTTTTGACAGGTGGGGCGTGGTATTTTGGTTGTAATTTTGTGTGGGAGTTAGGAGTTAGGAGTTAGGAGTTGGGGAGGGAAAGAGGAATTTGACATTGCGGGAAAAATGAGGTCCACGCCTGATGTGGGGGCGTGGACAGGGGGAGGGGGATGGGATATGGGGTTATCTGGATGCCCAGGTTGCTAATTCATCGAGCAGGGATGAGCAGGAGTGACCGGCTTTTCGGACTTCGTCGACCATAAGTACCTGAGGAGTGCGCCACCAGATGATATAATCTCCAACGAAACGTGATGGATATGTCTGGAAAATCTGTTTAGGAGAGGAAAGGAGACATTCAAACGGTGTCTTATATCCTTTCTCTCTGTTGACCCATCCAAAGTTGTATTCGCTACGAGCAAAGAAGCGGTTCCAGTGCCATTGGAGAATGTCGGTGGTGATGATGTAGAGGATGAACAGCTGTTCCTTGGGGTCAGAAACCTTATCGAGTGCGCCCTCATTCTTTGCCATCATTTCAGCAATAAAGTCCTTATGACGCGCAGTCCTCCATGCCATAACGTTACAACCGAGATTCATAACTTCCTTGGCAAAACGGCATACAACGGGATGGTTGGCGTAGTCGACGTAATCGTTTTCGCCGGTTTCCCACCAACAAACGTTGCTATTGGATTGATAAATTCCGGTAGAGAGGAACTCTCCCCAAATGCCGTTGAATTCTTTTTTATCGTTATCGTTGAAGCATCTTATTGCCACGTAAGCCTTAAATATGGCAGAGAGATTCTCAAAGGTTATGTCTTTTAACATGTTCTTCTCTTCAGCCAGAGCGAACTCGATTGAGAAAATTTCCGGCTCGAGTTCCAGAACGAGATTACCGATACGTCCTTTCAATGCCGAATCATTGTCCATCTGTTTTATGAGGTCCTTGAATCGTGAATCGGAATTGATCAAGAATGCTTTGTAGCGCTCGATGTCACGCTGTTCGGTACGGAAGCCCTGCAGGACCGGATTGTCGACCCTAAGAGTCTGATAGACATCGGGAGAAATCAGCCTGCGGATTGATTCTATCATAGCCGGCCACTCACGGATAGCACGATCGGCGGTGTTACCAATGAGATTTCTCACCACTCTAAGAAACTCGGAGATACCATTGAGTGACCCATATTTACGGATAAATAGAATGGCAGCAAACAACCCAAGTTGATACAGGGGATGATTTTCAGAAGAATCGGACAGAATCCATTCTATGGGCTTTTTCAGTCCTTCGGCCTCATCCCAGTTAAGGCTGACTGTAATATTGGGACTCAGAAGAAAATCGTCAGTCAGGATGTCGAAAGAGTGAATCAACAGCGCAAGGTTTGAATCGTCGGAATATATCAATTGAAGGACAGGAGGAGCCATGTAGTCAAAATCCTTAGGGGGTGTCTCACGTCGCTTCAATGAGCTTATGAAGATCATCTGAGTCATGAATCTAAGCCATGCAATGAATTGCTTATCGGTGACAAACTCATTCTTTTCGCGGAATCTCCAAAGGTTCTTTACCCAGTCATATTCAATTTTACCCTTTACGTCGGCACTCAACTCGGATTCATCGATAATCTTATAGAAATTGGATTTGAATATTTCAAAATTACTAAGCTTCTTACCGCGAGCATTCATACGAGTGTAAATTTCCTCACCAAGTCCAAACTTGCGGAGTGGGAGGAAGTAGAATGATACGGCTGCGATTTCGGGATCAGCGGTCAGCCGCTCAAATAGTACACCACAATCATTACCAGCAAGACGCGGATGAGTACGAATGGCCTCAAGAACGTTGATGAAGCCCATCACGGATGGGTCGAGCTTCCAGTTCTCGTCAAACCAGTCGGCTTCTTTGAGAAAGAAGTGATTAAAGTTATTGTCAGTCGGTATGATCTCGGTGCATAATCTGAACAAGAAATCGGCACTCGACGGACGGGTCTGATAAACGAATCGAAGCAGAATCCGAGCTATTTCACTGTCAGGAGTCAGTCTGCCTGCTTTGTTTGCCAGAAACCAGTGGATCAGCCAAAGAGTGGTCAGTCTCTGCTGCCCATCGATAGGAATGAACGCAGTCTTTTCGGTGTCGTTCTCGTCGTATTTGCGTTCGTATCCATAAATAAAATCAAGCGGAGCGGGAGAATTGTCAACAGCTGCCGAAAGGATGTGATTGAGAATTCCGTCACGGATTTTTGTCGCATTATCGCGTCCTTGAGCGTAATCACGTTGAATAACCGGAATCTCGATACGGTTGTAATCTGCCAACGTGCTCCACAAAGTACGTTTCTTTCCAAGAGAGTCGTCACACATAATAATCAATTATTGCGGAATTCATTAATAATACGTTTAATTTCATCAAAATATGCTTGCTGATCGTTTTTGCTCCAATAATATGGTTGAGTATCAGCATTGCTATAGAATTTGAGAAATACATTACGTGTACAAGGAGGAATAAAACTGCCTTTTTTCTCGAGATGAATAATGCGGTCGCGTTTTACGGGGAATATAAAATTATTAAGAGCAGAATTATCAGGTTTAGAGAGTAGAGCCATGTTACCAAGAACGTGCTTATAATCCCCTTCGTTGAAAAGATTGTCAAATCGACTTCGAACCTCACTAACAATATCAATTGTCAGTTCATTTTCAGGTAAATCATAAAGACACTTGAGAGTGTTTTTATCAGATTCTATATCAATTGTCACAGTCTGTTGATTACCATTATAATCAATGAATGTCTTACGGATTGAAGAGATATTGAGAACTGATTTCCAAGTGTCTTCTATCCATTTACGCATTGCAGCAGTGGATTTAAGAGGTTCCTGAGAATTCTGAGCATTTATGTGTTCAAGACTCCACTTCTCCTTATTATCAATCCTGTTGTAGCGGTCGAAAGGGAATCGATTGAAGGGACCTTCCGTTACGGCATCACATGTTAGAACATTAAATAGGAGGAGAATGCGTTTTACGGCTTCCTTATCCGTCTGATAGTCGATTTTTGAGAGTTCGATATCATGAATAGATTCAAGAATCTCCGTTTTCAGTGCTTTACGAAATGCTTCTCTTCCGTTTCCTTCTGCTAACTTAAATATCTCATAAACTGTTTTACGATGAGAAGCGAGCAGGAATCCTACATAGTGATATATAGTAGCGGATGTGTCGGGGGTGGCATCACAGAACCATGAGTCGACACGCGCGAATGCCTGTTTTATCTCAAGCCAAAGGCGGATAGCATTTTCAGCCTGAATAAGCGTAGATGCGTCATTTTCGGTAACCTTTTTTTCAAAGTAGAGATATGTGCCATACTGACCTTTGTTCTCTTTTTCGGCGAGCAGGCGGAAAATCAGTTCAATGTGATTATCGAGACCTTCGGACAAGGGGGATGCGAGAAAACCCCATTTTGACGGTTTCCTCAATTCAATCTCCATTCTATGCCACTCATTGTTCAATTCGGACTGACGCAAGGACAGCTCTTCTCCCTGGTAAATCCCCTTGAGTTTAGTCAGTAACAGGGCCTTGACGAGTTCAGCATTAGTCAGGGGAATTTTCCCTACGTTAAGACGATTGAAAACATCAATATTCTCATTACGGTCGGTTGACTCAGTGTTGTACCAAATGATATTGACATGATTGCGGAGGACTGTGATATATGACAGAATAAATCCGTTGTCTTTCTTTTTCTGTTCTGAAATCCAATTGTTGATCTTAGTCCATGCTTCACTCATGTAGTGAAAATCCGGGTCATCGTGATTCAATTTTCCGTTCACAACTAAATCGGAGATAAAATTATTACTCTTCGTACGTGTTTCAAACTTGATTTCAAATGGCTTATAGAACGAGCCTGAAGGATCAAGAGCATGAAGAAGCAGATATAGGGTGGTGAGACGTTGCTGACCATCAATTACTTCCCAAGCTCCCGGGAAAGAAACGGACGGGGCAACGACGATAGGTTGGAGACAGTAGCTATCAGATGAATTACGTTGCATTTTTGAGAATGACAAAATATCATTCAAAAGAGCCTCGACATGGATGTCGGCGTCCCAGCGATAACCTCTCTGATAATCGGGAATTAAAAAAGTTTCACGTTCAATTCCGCGTGATTCCGCTGTGGGGGAAACTGATATAAGACGGTCAAGTTCGTTGACCGGGATTGCCTTGATAATATTCATAATATTGGGGTACTCTTAATGATTAGTCTCTTAATAAGTCAGGGCTTATTGTTATTTCCAATTCATAAGAGCCATGTGATAGTCATAGGCATGAATAATCAGTTGGGCGATTATTTCAATGACTTTATCATCCTCAAATTGAAATGTGCTCTTGAAGTTAATCCAGTAAGAAACCATCACACTAAGATGGTCGTTCTGCCAACCTTTGTTGCATCTATAAGCCTGTTCTTCGGTGAAACTCGGGAATATCTTAATTTCTGTTTCGGGGTAGGTGCGACCTTCAAAAAAGTATTTATCTCTAAGTAAGGGAATCAGGAATGAGTCAAAATTGTCAAGTGCATTTTTCACAATTACCTCAGAATACAATGTTTCCCAATCAGACCCAATAACCCTATCGGGGCGTCGGACCTTAGTTTCCAACTCAATCTCCAAAGCAATCTTTTCAGGGCGAACAACGGGACGGAACGCAACATTGAAACGTTTGCCATCAGGAAAGTAGACAAAAAGACCCCCTTTATCGGTGATCGGTCGTTGCTTAATCATCGGAATATCGTTACGGACATCCTTTATGTAGCTGGAAACTTTGGACTGAAGTGTATGGAGGAGCCTGTTGACGTCGACAGTTGGAAGTGAGGATGAGTCGGATACATTAGTAATAGATGACTTGTCAATAATCGATCGGATTCGTCTCTCGAAAAATTCTGCTTTATCTCCATCGAGACCACCCAAAGATTTGTCAATACAACCCTCAATTTTCTCCAACAGAAAAATAATATCATTAAGTCGTCTGGAAAGAAAGGGATCCTGTTTACAGGCACCTTCAAGGACCATCCTCCAGTCGACATCCTCTTCGTCGGACTCAATATCAATATTGAATTTTGAAGCTATTGCTTTGTTCCAAGAAGTGAAATTGGGGGACTCGGAAAGCATCCTGTAAACTTTAGGATAACTAATCTGAATTGAAACAACTGCAAATGTAGATATACGACCTTCCCTTGATTTGGAGAATTCTTCATCCGAGTCCTTCCCGTCAGCAGCAATACAGGAAAGTAGAGACAATGTGTTGATCAACCGCTTGATTGAACGAGGATTTTTCCCAACAGAATGTTCAACAATCTCGTGAATTGGATTCATCAGTACCGGATCCTCCATTTCGCTCGGATTAACAAATTGGATCTTCACTAAAGATTTCATGACAAAATCGTCAGGTTGATAACTACTTACCGGTAAAGAGAAAGGAACCTGAATAATTTTGTCGAAGAATGAGCGGAATTCTCGTTCATTCTTTTCCGTCATTTCTCCAAATTTCGGTTTCAACCCTTTTACAATAACATCGTAATCAATAGCGAGGACAAAAATGCAATTTTCAAGTGTGAAAACATTTTTGAGAAGCTCCAGGATTTCAACGGCAAGAGGAGGATTAAGACGATCAAGGTCATCTACAAAAACAATAACTCCTTTTTTTCGACTATAACTTTTGTCATTTTCATTCTTAGGCTTGATCAAATGGTCAATTGCCTTACTGATTTCTTTCCGAAGATCGGAAATACTGAAAATCGGAGGAGTGTCGGATTCCGAAAATTTTGTCCTGACTCCAAATCCTTCAATAATTTTAGCGCCAGTGTCACCGACCGAAATTTTCAGAGCTTCACGACCAAATCCTAATGCGAAGTTTCCAAGCCCTGACAAAATCTTGCGTGCCTTGTCTCTCAAATCGTGATTGTCTTTAGCAATGCAATCGATAATGTGCTCAAGAATCCGGACAACAGTCATTTCAGGGGAGGAGAGCATTGAATATTCCCATGTATTTACCGTAACCCCAACGAAAGACTTCTCTTTTCCACAAAGTTTATCGTGAAGATTATTCATCAAAGAAGTCTTACCGCTACCCCATTCGCCTTGCAGAGCAATAGTGATAGGCGCTGAAGAACTTTCAATGAATTTAACGAGACCATTGATATATCTGTTAATGCCCAAATCGCTATCCTTTTTTTCGGGCATATCAGACAATGAAGTAGTAAAATAAATATCTTCGTTCATTTTCTAAAGGATGTCGAGCAGAGTGAGTAACTTTGTTATCTTGCGGGAGCGTGTTTGCCTTTTCCGTTTCCATTTGGGTGACGAGAGCAATAACTTGAAGTGAGAGAAGAAAGGGTAGAAGAACTAATGCCGCAAAATCTACATGTGTATTTGCTTTTTATTCCTCCAGGGAATGGCTTATGCTTTCCCTTACCGTTCCCAAGTGGATGGCGTGAGCAATAACTTGAGGTTAAAGATGAAATGGAGGGTGATGAGGTGCCACAATATTCACAAATGTACTTAGAAGATTCAGGACCATCGTAAAGAGAATGCTTGCCCTTCCCATTTCCAAGAGGATGACGGGAGCAGTAGCTTGATGTCAGAGAAGAGACACTTGAAAAAGATGTCCCGCAATATTCACAATAATATTTTGCCATATTATAAGATTTATTTAGGGTTTATATCATTAGATTAATAGATTTAATAAGAGTGGTTGTGTCAAAAAAGAGGACACAACACTCTTAGTCGCAATCTTTTCGGTTGGGCTCTGGTAAAGCCGCGGGTCAAGATCAGGAAAAAGAAGCCTGTGCCCTCCAGTATGGAGGACGCACCGGGCAAGCTTTGACCTTTCTGTCGACCCTCAGTCAGATTTACCAGATTTAACCGAATCGAGTTGAGTCAATGCATGTCAATGCAAGTCGTTATGTGTGCAAGATATTATTTGTTATGTCTTTTTCGTAGGTTAAAGTATTTGAGTTATACTGCAAATATACGAATAATTTGGAGACGGAAGGATATGTTGCACAACATGTTTTTTTACAGGCTTCGGGGATAAAGGTAGGGTGGAGGTGTCGCGATTTTCGTGACGGATTGGGATTTTTGAGGTACGGAATGCTGGGTTATGGGGATTTTGGTTATCTTTGTGATGAATAATGTTGGTGCCGGGTAGTGCATTTATGACTGATTCTGACCGGTAGGCTTATATACGTTTGATAAATTTCTAACTAATTGATAAAAATAATGAGACAGATGAAGATGGTGGTGATTTCGGCTGCGGTGGCGATCGCGGGTGTGATCAATGGTGCGGTGGCTTACGGACAGTCTCCGGTGCTGAGGCATGTGATGGACATAAGGGCTGAGATCAGCGGCGCATACAACGGGGGGAAGGCTCCACACGGGGAGCGTGTGGTGATCCCGATCACGGGTGGTGAGGTGACCGGTGATGTGAAGGGGAAGATAATCCCCGGGGGTGTGGACTATCAGCTTGTGGACGGTGGTAGGGCTCGCGGTGAGCTGTGTGCAATCTATTCGATAATGACTGAGGATTCAACGCTGATTAATGTGAGGAATGAGGGGATTAATTGCTGGGGCGAGGGGAATCAGTATTTCATGACTTCGCCTCGATTTGAATGCAATGTCGACAGTAAATACGGGTGGCTTAATGACCGTATTTTCGTGTGCCGACCTGTGGGGTTCGAGCCGGGTGCGATTGTGCTGAGGGTCTGGGCTGTGGAGTGAAGTAAAAAAAGCTCGCATCCGCGAGCTTTTTTGTGTGGAGTGGAGGTGGATGGACTTGTTCCTAACACTCCAAATATCGCTATATCAATTATATACAAATTCAAAATTTGAAATAGTAACGAGTGTTAAACTGACCTCTGCCTGCATCCTCAACGACTCCGAGACACGTTCTAATCTTGTTACAAAAGAAGAAAATTTTCTCCATCCACACAAGTCCGAGGGCTCATTTAAGCTATTCTTTTATAAACTGTTAAATGCACTTGAACTTCCTTTAAAACAATTCTGAATGTGTGCCGAATCTTACCAACTTGATTATGTCGGATTCCTTATCCCACCATATCAGTAGTGTGTCGTTTTCCACATGGCATTCCATGTGTCCACGATAATTGCCCGCCAGTGGGTGAGGTTTGTTTTCTTCAGGTATTGGCAATTCATATTGAAGCAATCCGAGAATGGACTCCAATTTCTCGATAACCTTAGGCCGATTTTTATATCGTTTGAGATCCTTCTTAAATTGAGTTGTTATCTTCAGAGTCTTCATAGAGAATCAACGAAGTTGCGGAAGTTGGAGAGGTCGAGTGTCTCTAAATTATCAGATGTTTCAGCCTCCTTCATCGCAGCTAAGGTTGTCTTATTCGGCTTTTCCGAAACAAAAGCGAGGAGCACACTCTCAACAAGATTGTTAAGACTGCGGTTATGTTTCTTAGCCTCTATCTGGAGACGTTCCAGCAAATTTTCACTTAATCGAAACGAGGTCTGTTTTCTTGTTACTGATGCTGTATTCATAGTTATACCATTTTGTAATGCAAAGATAGTGCATTTGTATAACATATCCAAATTCCGATGGTTCAAGTGCTGATTTGTAGAGTCCAACAGCAATAATCTTTCTATTCAAGGTACTTAAAGATTACTATTTATCTCAGCAACCTGAATAATAGGATGACCCAGCACGTTTTCTATTGATGATATAGTATCAATAGTAAAGTTATGAGTACCTCTCATCCATTTACTGATTTCAGACTCCTTCTTACCAAGCATATTGGCAAGATCCTTTTGTTTAAGGCCTCTTGCTTCTAAAATGGCGTGTATTCTGTCTACAATAAGGAATGACAGAGATACGCTTCTACGGACTTCAGGCGAAACTTTAGCCCGGCGAGCTTCTATAATACTACTTCTTTTCATCGCGGGTAAAATTTAGATTTCCTATAATCTCTTTATCTACTATATAAAGGGTACCATTTGACAATCTGGAAGAAATAAAGCGACTCGTATCAACAAGCATCTCTACATATTCAGCTAATGTCTCGCTTTCTTGCCAAGTAGCACAGTCTTTTACTCCACCATTGCCAAAAACAAGTATCTTATCTGAAAGACGAATACAGTAAAGGCGTAGATTACTTGTTTCAATAGGTATCGCACTAACTCCATCGCCAAACTTACCCTCATAGCGGAAATATCTTTCTAAGGCACCACTTTCACCAATCCTATCAAGCCAAGCGATTATGGTGTCAATGTCATGATCGTATTCGCTACCTTCTGGAAACTTCTCAAAGAACCTTTCAAGTTCAGAGAGTTCTTCCTCGTCGAGTCGAACACTATAGAAATTCACGGCCTCGTGCTCTTCAATCAGTTCTATTGAATATTTCTGCGTCATACTTAACTTATAAATTAACTATGCAAAGTTAGCAACTCTTTTCCAATATAACAAAAAATTCACCTTAAAGTTAAGTCGGCTATTTGTTTTTATTCACATCGAAGAAAACTCCGAGAGGCACAACGGCAGAGGCATTGTAATCGCAAGCGAACACTCCGATTAAGTGATGATGCCGTCAACGGCGTTCCACTGGCTACACTACCGCAGACCGCATCATCGCAATATTTGAGAGGACTAAACACCGAGAGGCTTACGGTCTTTGCAGGTTGCTCCGCAAGCTTCGCTGTACCTGCTTTCGCCTTTAAGCCACTCCGTGTTCTTAACGCCCTCTCCATACTCAATCTTTTCAGAGCCGTTGCGCCACTCTACGTTTATCAGCAGTCCACGGTTCGAGACAGTGATAATCCGTATTCGTTTCTTGTCGGCTTATCACAGACTCGCCTTTCGGGGACTGGCTTGTGCCATTATTCTATTTCATAATCAGACTGAGACAAGATAGCCAGTGCTTTATCGAAATTCTCAGACTTGACAAGCACATAATCGGTGTTAAAAGTTGAGATAACAAATATTCCAATCTTATTTTCAGCCAAAATATTTGAAATTTTGGATAATATTCCAATCATTGAGAAATCAAGAATACCCTCGATTCTGAATCCTTTCCATCCGTCTTCTCTTTCAATAGTATTGTGGGGCGTTTTCTCGGTCTGGCACACTAAGGAAATCTCTTCATCAGTCTTTCCGATGAAATAGAAATTATCATTCAGATCTATATCTATTTCTGATGAAACTTTGCAGACGGTGAGATTGTATGGAAGTTTTTTAAGTATCATATTTAAGTATCATATTATAGTAATTTAGAATGCAAAGTTAATTATTTTCAGTGAGTTTTTCAGTAGCCAATATGTTGTGATTCGTTTTCACCGGCGCGGACTCTACGCTCCAATTTATTGCCGTACCATCTACTAAGGAAGCCTTGCTTGCTCGTAATTGAAAATGTGAGGAGCCGGGCTATTCTTTTGCCTTTCGACTGAGAAATCTCCAGACGTAAAAATGTGTAACTAACGCTATATCAAGCTTTTATTCTTATAATCGCCACTATTCCGTTACTATTTTGATTTTCAAAATTTTAGTAACGAGTTAATAACGAATTTCGGTCTGTTGCGGTCTTTTTTCGGTCCTTAATCCGAAAGGATAAGACATGAAAAAACCTCGGAACTATCTGATAGTCCGAGGTTTGACTTCTTTTGTCCGAAGAAGTTTGGTAGTACATAGTGGAGATGGAGGGGGTTGAACCCTCGTCCAAACGCGGAATTAATGAGCTTTCTACATGCTTAGTCACTACTTGGTTTTCGTGGCACCACAGGCAAGCGACGACCAATGGTGTCCTTATCCTCTAAAGTTTCGGAATCATCGCGAGGCTTTCAGATTCCTATTCCCGATTTACCTGCACCACCTGTTCGATCCGTCTCGGGACGTTGACAATCGGGTGATGTCTTGTCTCAGCAACTGTTGCCGAGATTAAGCTGATCTACTGTACTTCAATCAAGCAGCAAGAGCGTAGTTGTTTTCGCCATTTAAATTTTTGATGTCCCAGATTAAAGAGCGTAGCCATCATTGCTCTGCATGCTTACTTCACCACTTCTACACGCTGTCAAAACCGGTCATCCCCGTGTTGACTTACGCCGAAAGGCGACATAAGGGATGCAAAGGTAGGAAACGGCGCGGAAATGAACAAGCGTTTTATAGATTATTAACAGTGCCGGTGGGGCCGGCGAGGCTGTCGGAAGGCTCAGCTTCGGCGGTTTCTGTCTGCATCAGGGCTGTGTACTTGGCTTCGAGGAGCTGCTGGATGCTGTCGGCGAGGTCGTCGATGCGTTCGCGGCGCTCGGGTGTAAGCTTTACGTCGTCCATCTCGAATGCCTGAACGATGTCGTTGAGGCTTACGAGATAGCCGGCGTAGGATGCGGGGGAGGAAATTGTGTCGATGATGGCGGGCTGTTCCTGGAGGGTGGAGACGAAGTCATCGTAGTTGCGTGTGGCGCCACCACATGATGCAAGGATGGCGGCGAGGACGATGGAGGATATAAGGGGGAGTCGCATATTCAAATTTCAGTGTTAATGGTGAATGGTCAGTCTTCTTTGATGATGGTGACGCAGCATGCGCCGATGATGAGGGAGATGCCTGCCACGATCATCATGGTTGCCTGTGGTGCAAGTTCGGCGGGATTGCCGAGAAGGGTGAGAATCCAGCCGCCGGCAAGGGCTCCGACGATCTGGGGAACGCAGATGGAGCAGTTGAAGAGTCCGAGATAGGTGCCGATGTTGCCGCCGCGGAGGGAGTTGGTGAGGATGGTGAATGGCCATGCAAGCATTGCCGCCCAAGCGCAACCGATAAGGACGAAGGAGATGAAGAGCATGTAGGGGTTGGTGAACATGCCTGCGGTGATGAAGCCGACGGCTCCGAGGAGGAGGGAGAGGGAGTAGGAGAATTTGCGGCTTCGGAACATCGGGAGGATTACTGCCCAGATGACGGATCCGATTGCCTGAATGGCGAAGAGGATGCCGACCCAGTTGCCGGCGTCGTTGTACTGGGGTGACTCGGTGTTGAGGACGATTGAGGTCTTGTAGGTGGCTCGGGAGGCGTCGCGGAGAGTGACGTGGGACACTTCGTCGAGGAAGAGCGCTCCGGTGGATGGCTCGTGGGTGTAGATGCCTACGAGCTGGAGGGGAACGTTGCCGGATAGGCGGGAGAGATGGTCGACAAGTGTGATGGATTTTGCGCCGTCAAGTGCTACGGGTTTTCCATCGACAAGGATCTCGGGGTTGGGTTCAAGTGGAATTGGTGTGGCAAAGGAATAGTCGGCAACGCCGTTGGTCGAGGCTATGAATCCGTCGGAGGCGAGGGTGCGGGAGAGGGGGATGCCGAGGGCGGGTGCTGTGATGCTGACGGGTCCGGTGATGTGGAATTCGGGGACGTTGCGGCTGACTTCGGTGACTGATGTTCCGGGGATGAAGCGTCCGTCGGGGAGTGTGATTCCGGCAACGGTGGCTTTGCCGTGGGCGAGGATGAGGGTGGAGTCGGGGAGGAGGACGTACTTGGCGTTGTAGGTGGCGGCAACGTGTCCGTCGACTATTTCGTTAATGCCGTTGATGGTGAGTGTGGCGGGGGTGTCGAATGCGTTCTTAGCCACGGTGCCGTTGGTGTAGGTCCACATGAAGAGGAATGCGAACCAGCAGAAGAACTGGACGAGTGAGACGGTCCAGAAGGTGCGGGGGGCTTCGACGAGCAGACGCCACATGCTTTTCTTGGGCGCGGAGTCGGATTCGGTGTCGGGTCCGCCGTTGTATTCGGCGTAGACGTGGGGGGGCCACTCCTTGATCTTGATGAGGGAGTAGAGGACGCAGAGGAGGAGGATGGCGGCTCCGATATAGAAGGAGTAGACGACGGTGGGGGGGATGACGCCTTCGGCGGCGGTGTTCTCAAATCCGAGCCATGTGAGGAGGAAGGGGAACACAAATCCCACGATGCTTCCGGCATTGCAGAGGAAGCTCTGGATGGAGTAGGCAAGTCCTTTCTGCCGCTGGTTGACCATGTCGCCGACGAGCATCTTGAATGGCTGCATAGCCATGTTGATGGATGTGTCGAGAAGCATGAGGGCGAAGAGTCCGATGAGGATGGCGGAGGATACGGTGAGACCGAAGCTTCCGGCATTGGGCAGGAGGCACATCACGGCTACTGCGATGAGGGCTCCGACGATCAGGTAGGGGAGACGGCGCCCGAGGCGTGTCCAGGTCTTATCGGAGGCTGATCCGACGATGGGCTGGACGATGAGTCCCATAAGCGGGGGGAGGATCCAGAAGTAGCTTAAATCGTGGGGGTCGGCGCCGAGTGTGGCGAAGATGCGGGAAACGTTGGCGCTCTGGAGAGCGTAGGCAATCTGCACTCCGAAGAAGCCGAAGCTAAGATTCCAGAGCTTCCAGAAGCTCAAATCGGGTTTTTGTTTCATGGAAAAGGTATGAGATAAGAAATTGGAATGTGAGTAATCGAACGTAACGGGAGGAGAGAGGTGATTATTCGACGAGTGAGTAGAGCCACGCTATCTCCTCAGCCCAGCGGGAGGGCTCGGGGGTCTCGAGGATCATGGGTATGCCGTCGATGCGGGGATCGTTCATGAGGAGGCGGAAGAATTCGGTGCCGATCTCGCCCTGCCCGAGGGGGGCGTGGCGGTCGACGTGGGATGCGACGCCTTTTTTTGAATCGTTGATGTGCATTCCTGAGAGATATTTGAAACCGATGACGCGGTCAAAGTCAGCCCAGGTGGCTTCGTAGGCTTCGGGGGTGGTGAGGTCGTAGCCGGCGGCGAGGGTGTGGCAGGTGTCGACGCATACGCCTACCCGGCTCTTGTCGTTGACTCCGGCGATGATGCGGGCGATCTGCTCCCATGTGAATCCGAGGTTGGAGCCTTGCCCGGCGGTGTTCTCAATCACGGCTTTAACGCCCGGGGTGGCGTCGAGGGCGAGGTTGATTGACTCGGCGATGAGGTCGAGGCATTTGTCGGGGTCCATGAGCTTGAGGTGGCTTCCGGGATGGAAGTTGAGCATGGTCAGTCCAAGCTGGGCACAACGCGCGAGCTCGTCGGCGAATGCTTCGCGTGACATCTGCAGTTTTTCGGGGTCGGGTGCTCCGAGATTGATCAGGTAGCTGTCGTGGGGGAGAATGACCGAAGGATCGAAGCCGAGTCGGGAACAGTTGTCGCGGAAGGCTGTGGCTTCGGCGGGAGAGATCTCCTTGGATTTCCAGCGGGAGGGGTTGCGTGTGAAAAGTGCAAATGCACGGGCACCGATAGCTTCGGCAGCTAGCGGGGAGTGGGAAACACCACCTTCAGTGGAGACGTGGGCACCGATGAACTTCATGCGGGAATAGAGTAAGGATTAATCACAAATCGTAGGGCCGCGATGCCGCGGGAGGGAGTAAGAATCGGACGGCAAAAGGCGTTAAAGTCCACAAATTTATGAAAAAAATCCGGGAGAGGACGAAAAAAGGGGTGATTATTTTTTGACATTTTCCTTGAGGTAGCCGTGACGGTAAGCCCAAAGGAGCTCGGTGAGCTCGTCGATCTGAGCCTGGAGGACGGCGCCCATGTCGGTGTCGCGGACGCGAATGCGATGGTCGGAGGTCTCGACGAGGGTGATTGTGGAGATGATGTCGGTGCCGTTGGCGATGGCTTCGTCGGCTGACGTGAATGGCTCGTGCTGGACGAGCTGGAAGCCTTTGGAGTGGTAGACGAGGGTGTAGCCTGCGATTCCGGTGCGTTTGTGATAAGCCTTGGCGAATCCTCCGTCGATGACCATGAGATGACCGTCGGCTTTCACGGGATTTTCACCGATGCCTGCTCGGACGGGTACGTGACCGTTGATGATGTGGCGGTGGGGACCGGTGACGGAGAAGGCGTCGAGGATGCGGTTGCAGACGTCGGCAGAGTCGCGGAGCTTGTAGTAGTTGCCTTTCTCTTCGTGGTGGGTGGCGGGGTCGGTGAGGAAGTAGCGCTCGAATGTAGCCATCTTTGATTTGTCGAAGAGGGGGGAATCGGGACCGCACCAGAGGTACCAGTAGTAGTCGCGCGCCACCCGTCGCTCCTCGGCAGGGACGTCGGAGTTGAAGGCAGAGCGCATGAGCATGCCGAGACGGTTGAAAAGCTCGCGTCCGGAATAACTGCCTCCTCCGGGGATGGTGACTTCCTTTAGGGTGCCGTCGGGGTTGAGGGGCATGGAGGCGTGGAAGAGGAGGTTGGAGTTGGCGACCAGGTAGAGGCAACCGTGGGAGAAGAGGCACTTGACGTGCTTACGGAGCTTGTCGGAGACGCGGAAGGAATGATGCAGACGTTTGACAAGATCCGCCTCCTCGGGTGTGAGCCGGTAGGGGTCGGCGGGATCGACGGTGGGGAAATTGGTGTCGCGCATCTCGTAGTCGACGCCGTCAAGAGTGAAAACGCCGCGATTGAAGTCGATGTGCTCAAGGAGCTTGCGGTCAGACATTCCCCATTCGGGGTGGGCGTCGATGAGCGCGGCTTCGAGCTTGAACTGGATGACGCTTATCGCCTTGTGCATGCGGGCGATGAGGAGCCGGGATTTTTCGTCGTGGACGGGTTCGACGTCGGGGTCGAGGGTGGGACCGAAGTAGGAGCAGGGGTCGTCGCCGTAAACTTCCATGGCGAAGGTGGCGAGGGAGAGGAGGTTGATGCCGTAGCCATCCTCAAGGGTTGCCATGTTGCCGTAGCGGAGGGAAAGGCGGAGAACGTTGGCGATGCACGCGTCGTTGCCGGCGGCGGCTCCCATCCAGAGTGCATCGTGGTTGCCCCACTGGATGTCGAAACGGTCGTAGTCGCAGAGGGTGTCCATGATGATGTGAGCGCCGGGACCGCGGTCGAAGATGTCGCCGAGGATGTGGAGGCGGTCGATCGAGAGGCGCTGGATGACGTTGCAGATGGCTGTGATGAACGCATCAGCCTGTCCGGTGAGGATGATTGTCTCGATGATGCGATTGTAGTAAGCCTGCTTGTCGGCGACTTCGGATGACTCGTGAAGCAGCTCTTCGATGATGTAGGCGAACTCGGGAGGGAGCGCCTTGCGGACCTTGGAGCGGGTGTACTTTGAGGACACGGACCGGCAGACACGGATGAGACGATGGAGGGTGATGTTGTAGAACTCGTCAAGATCCTCGTCGGTGGCATGGATGCGCTGCAGCTTTTCCTCGGGATAGTAGATGAGGGAGCATAACTGGCGAATCTCGCTTTCACGAAGCGCGTTGCCGAACACTTCGGTGACTTTTCGCTTGATGTTGCCGGAAGCATTCTTGAGGATGTGGCGGAACGCCTGATGCTCGCCGTGAAGGTCGGCAACGTAATGTTCGGTGCCTTTCGGTAGGCTCAGGATGGCTTCGAGGTTGATGATCTCGGTGGAGGCTGCGGATGCGTTGGGAAAAGTGGCAGAAAGGAGTTCGAGGACGCGGCGGTCGCGTTCGATGTTTTCGCGCAGTGGGGTCATATCACTATAAAACGTCGGGAGTGAGGATTGATGAGACTTCTTTGAAAGCGTAACGGCGGTGACAGCCGTCGGTGTCGATGAGATTGAGGATGCCGTCGGTGTCGACTGAAAGAATGCGTGCCATGAACCGGGAGGATGTGGCTACGTCGAGATAAGGATGGAAGCCTTCGCCTCGCCACAGCAGTCGGGCATAACGGGCAGAGAGAGCTTCGGCGGACTCGTCGGAGAGGGCGTCGACCTCGCGGAGGATATCGGAGGCAAAGCGGTTGAGGAGGGGAGGCAGGGGATAGTCGGTGGCGGTGAGGAGGGAGAGGGATACGGGGTTGGGGGCATCGGAGATGAAGCGAGCCTGATTGACGTTGATGCCGATGCCGGCTATGGACCATGAAATGAAGGGACCGCTGAGGGAGTTCTCGATCAGGATTCCGCAGATTTTACGGTCGTCGACATAAATGTCGTTGGGCCACTTGATGGCGACGGTGCCGGCGTCGGACGGTATGAGGTCACGGAGCCGGTGGGCGATAGCCACTGACACAGCCATCGAGAGGCGGAACTGCTCGCGTGCGTGGAGCGAGCGTGGGCGGAGGAGCATCGAAAATGTGAGGTTGGCACCCGGAGCGGATTCCCAGGAGTTGCCTCGCTGTCCACGACCGGCAGTCTGCGCCCACGCTGAAAAGACAGTGCCGTGGGGCAACGGCTCACCTGCCTGCTCTGCGTCGCGTATGGCGAGGCGAAGGCAGGAGCTGGTGGACGTGCATGACGGAATGGACAGAATCAGCGGAGGGGCGATCATCGGATCATTCGGGAATGTCGACGGTGACGATGCGGGCACCGTCGTCGGCGGGATCGACGGATATCGAGACCTTCACAGTGTCGTCGGGGAGGAGCGGCTCGATACGTTCGGGCCATTCGAGGAGGCAGAGCGCCCCGGAGTCGAAATAGTCCTCGACGCCGATGTCGTAGGCTTCCTCGACGGATTCGAGCCGGTAGAGGTCGAAGTGGTAGATGAGTTCGGCGGTGGTGTCGGAACGGTACTCATTGATGATGGAGAAGGAGGGGGAGGAGGTGGCGTCCTGCCCGACGCCGAGAGCACGGGAGATGGCATTGATGAAAGTGGTCTTGCCGGCGCCCATAGGACCGAAGAAGGCGTAGACGGTCTCGTCGCCCATGAGGGAGATGAATTCGGAGGCGGCTCGGGTGAGATCGTCGACGGAGGAAATGCGGATAACGTGTTGCATTGCGGATGAATAAGTAGTCAAAATGTCACGGTCAGGACTTTGGGGAGAGGGAGATGAGGGGGACGAGCATTTCTTCGAGAGAAATGCCGCCGTGCTGGAAAGTCCCGGTGTAATATTGCACGTAGTAATTGTAGTTGTTGGGGTAGGCGAAGAAGTCGCGGTTGCCCGCCATGATGTAGGTGGTGGAAAGGTTGGGTGCCGGGAGCCCGAACCGGCGAGGGTCGCGGACTTCGTAGACCTGACGGGCGGGATAGGAGAGGGTCTTGCCGAGCTTGTAGCGGAGCGCGGTGTTGGTGTTGCGGTCGCCTACCACCTTTACGGGATTCTCGACGCGAATCGTGCCATGGTCGGTGGTGAGGATGACACGGCGTCCGGTGAGCGCCATACGGCGGAAGAGTTCGATTGCCGCCGAGTGGCGGAACCATGACTCGGTGAGAGAGCGGTAGGCGGCATTGCTCGACGCCAGCTCGCGGATCATGCGCGACTCGGTGCGTGCGTGGGAGAGCATGTCGATGAAATTGATCACGATGACGTTGAGGTCGGCATCGAGGAGGGAATTGAAATTGCGGATCAGAGTCTCGCAAGCGGGCGTGTCGTTGAGCTTATTGTAGGTGAAGCGGACGGAGGAGTCGAGGCGGAAACGCTTAAGAAGAGACTCGATGAGCGGGGACTCGTTGAGATTCTTGCCTTCCTCCGAATCTTCATCGACCCACAGATCGGGGAAAAGCCGCTCGATCTCGACGGGCATGAGTCCGGAGAAGAGGGCGTTGCGGGCATACTGGGTGGCGGTGGGGAGAATGGAGCAGTAAAGAGACTCGTCGAAACTGAAAAAATCGGCAAGGAGTGGCTTTACGGCCTCCCACTGATCGAGTCGGAAATTGTCGATAACCACAAGGAACGGCTTTTCACCGGAACGGAGAAGGGGAATGACACGATCGCGCATGATGCGATGGCTCATAAGAGGCGCGTCGGGGTCATCGGGGTCGAGCCAGCTTTCGTAGTTGCGGCGAACGTGCTTGAAAAACTCGGAATTGGCGTCGTTTTTCTGCAACTGGAGCATCTCGATCATGTCGGTGGCAGAGTCGGCAAGCTCGAGTTCGCGGCGGGTGAGCCGACGGTAGATCTCAGTCCAGTCGGCGAGAGATGCGGCACAGTTGATGGCATCGGATATCTCGGGGAACTGCTGACGGTAGGAGTCGGTGGTCTGGCGCGAGATAAGGTCGCCGGAGTGCAGAATCTTCTTGATCGAAAGAAGAATCTGGCTTGGATTTACCGGCTTGATGAGGTAGTCGGCGATCTTGTTGCCGACAGCCTGATCCATGATATTCTCCTCCTCGCTCTTGGTGATCATGATTACGGGGAGGAGCGGGGCAATCTCCTTGATGCGGGAAAGGGTCTCCAGCCCGGTGAGTCCCGGCATGTTCTCATCAAGGATCACGAGGTCAATATCCGCTCCGGCATCGGAAACGACGGCGAGGGCGTCGCGCCCGTTGTTGGCGGTCGTGACGTCGTAACCCTTTCCCCGGAGGAAAAGGATGTGGGGCTTGAGCAGTTCGATTTCATCGTCAGCCCATAGGATGTGGAGAGGTCGCTGCGGCATATCAACATAGAGGCGCGCCATCAGAGGCTTGCCATCACAGCAAAGTTAGGGGATATGTCCGTGTTATGCAAATTTTGGGATGCAAATGTTGGAGGGAGGGTGGAAGAAAGGGGGAAAAGGGTGGGATAAAAGTCGAATTGTGCTTTTTTGACAACAGAAGTGGAGAAAAATGTGTTAATTTTGCAGACGGAAATGATTCGAGGACGAATCCGCTCCGACCGGTCAAGGCTCTAACGACTGTTAAACACCGAATAAGAACTATCTAACAAAGCGACGAGGCGCGCGACCACACGTAGTCCGGCCTCCACACAACGTTTCGACAAAAATGACACGGATAATAAAGAGATTTCTGGCGCTTGCAACTGTGATACTGACGGCATCGATGGCTGTCGGGACGAGCGCGCAGCTTGTGGTGGACGAACCGACCGACACCGTGAGAAGTCAGCGTGGCAAGGGCTTTTTCGGCAAGGTGCTCCGCTATTTCGACGATTCCAATAAGGTGAAGGATCCCACGAAGTTTGACTTCAGTGTGGTGGGTGGTCCCCACTACTCCAAGGAGGTGGGCTTCGGTCTCGGCATCCTTGCATCGGGCAACTACCACACCGACGTGCACACGGCACCGAGCAACGTCTCGCTGTTCTTCGACATCACCACCACAGGCTCCTATACAATCGGAGTGACCGGCGACCATATCCGCCCCAACGACATGCAACGCCTCACCTACGAGATCTATTTCAACTCCGTGCCGACATACTTCTGGGGTATCGGATTCGATAACGGCAACACGGCAGCCAATAAGACGAAATATCTCGAAAAGAGAGTGGACATGGACATCAAGTACCGCTGGCGCCTGGGCGACAATATCTTTATCGGTCCGACACTAAGATTCTACTACGCAGCCGCACGCAAGATTCATGAACCGGCGGAGGGAGAGCCGGGAGGCGTGGCGTTATGGCAGGGCGAGCGCCTGACCACTCATTCCTACGGACTCGGTGCATTGGTGGCGTACGATACCCGTGACAATCTGACCGCCCCGACCCGCGGCTGGCACCTGGAACTTACACAGCGATTCTTCCCACGATTCCTATGGAACCGGATGTCGTTCACATCAACTGAATTCACAGCAAGCCATTATGAAAAGGTGTGGAAGGGCGGCATCTTAGCCATGCGTCTGCACGGCAAGTTCAACTACTGGGGCACGGCTCCATGGTCGATGCTTCCGACCGTGGGGGGACGTTCCGACCTCCGTGGCTACTACAAGGGCCGCTACCGTGATAACTGTGAGGCTGACTTTACTGTGGAGCTACGTCAGAAGGTCTGGCGCCGCAACGGTATCGCAATCTGGGGCGGTGTGGGAGAAGTGTTCCCATCGTTCGACAAACTGTCAGGGAAAAAACTTCTGCCCAACTACGGTATCGGTTACCGCTGGGAATTCAAGAAGCACGTAAACCTTCGCATCGACCTTGGCTTCGGGCGCAAACAGTCCAACTTCCTTTTCAGCATCAACGAAGCTTTCTAACCGCCAGATAGACCGCACCATCACATTCAAGAGATTCAATCGACATTAAATGACAGGAAAAGAGAAAAAGGCGCTTGCGCTTGCATTGGTCACGCCGCTTTTGCTTATCGTCCCCAACATACTGCTCAACATCACCGACGGCTACTACATGACAGCCGGGGAAAAGATACTTAACATCGCGGGTCCACTCGCGGTGTATTATTTCATAACGATGGGATGGAAGAAGACCGGCGGAGCCGTCCTTTGCCTTATTCCGGTGATGGTGCTCGCCGCGTTTCAGATAGTACTTCTCGATCTCTACGGTGAGTCGATAATCGCGGTGGATATGTTTCTGAACGTTGTGACAACTGACGCTGATGAGGCGGGCACGCTGCTCGCCAATCTGCTGGGAGCAATCGGAGTGGTGGTGGCGCTTTATCTCCCGCCGATAGTGTTTGGCATCGTAGCGCTCGTGAAAGGCTGGAAATTGCCGAGCGCCGCAAGCCGCTCCACAAAGTCAGTGATCGCGTGCATCTTGCTGACGATTGTGGCTGAAGGGATAAAACATAGATGGCTTGAGAACATCTTCCCGGTGAATGTGACCCGCAACATGATTACTGCTGTGGAACGCACGGTGCAGTCAAAGAATTATCTTAAAACATCGGCGGGATTCAGCCATAATGCGGAACTGACTACTAAAGAAGCGACGGATTCGCTGCCGACGACACTCGTGCTTGTGATCGGCGAAACGGGTCGTTCGTGCCGCTGGCAACTCGGAGGCTATGAGCGGGAGACCAATCCGCGACTGAGCCGAAGAGCCGGCGTGACCTATTTCGGAAAAGCGATAACCGAAAGCAACACGACGCACAAGAGTGTGCCGATGCTTATGTCGGCAGTGGTGCCGGAGACATTCGACTCCGTGATGTACTACCGCAGCGTGATCGAAGCCTTCAACAACGCCGGATATCACACAGCTTATTTTTCCAATCAGCCGCCAAACGGAAGCTATAACCAGCGATTCGGCGAGGAGGCGGACGTGACGGTGTTCATGCAGGATGTGGAGGGTTCGACCGGACTTGACAGGGATCTGCTGGGTCAGGTAAAGAATTATCTCGATACGACGAAGATGGCGCAACGCCGACTGATCGTGCTCCATACATACGGCAATCACTTCAGATACAACGAACGTTATCCAGCAGACGAAGCCCGATTCAAGCCGGACTCGCCCATGGACGCCGTGAAGAGCAACCGCGAGGCTCTGTGGAACGCTTACGATAACGCGACGCTCCAGGTTGACCTGCTTCTTGATTCCCTCGCCACGCTGACGACGACGCAAGGCGGTAAATCGGCGATCGTCTATGCCGCCGATCATGGAGAGGATATGTACGACGACGAACGCGAGAGATTCCTTCACGCTTCTCCGGTGCCTACCTACTATCAGCTTCACGTGCCTATGGTGGTGTGGATGTCGGAAGGAATGGAGGAAACTTATCCTGAAATGGTGTCGGCACTGAAAGAGAATGCCGAAAAGCGAGTGAGCCCGTCGGAAAGTCTGTATCCGACGCTGCTGCAGCTTGGAGGGTTAAGCACCCGTTATCTCAACAGGGAGCAGGCGGTGACGGATCCATCATTTCAATCGCCTCGTCCGATCTATCTCACCGACCGCAATGTCACTGTAGCACTCGAAGATTCGGGAGTAAAAAAAGCCGATCTCGATTCGCTAAGGGCGAGGAAAATCATCGACTGACACGTGACGCCTGAAACAGAGACGGATAGAAACTTTTTTGAAAGCATTACTTTCAAAAATAGGAATAAAAGGAAAACGGGGAATTCGTAAAGTTATCCAAAACCAACTGTTATATCATTGAAAATCAGGGGTATGTGAAAATTGCGATGTTAAAAAGTTGTCCAAAATGGTGAATCGACGATAAAAAGATACGATAAAAGTTGGTGGTTTGCGGAATAGTGTTTAGCTTTGCGGTGTCAAAAAGAATCACCAAAACCAACTACCTTAAAACCAACCTCAGGGTAAAAATCCCCAACAACCAATGATCCAGACAGTCATCAAGCGCGACGGCCGAATCGTCGGGTACAACGAAGAGAAAATCAAGGCAGCGATACGCAAAGCAATGCTGCAGACCGCCCTTGGCGAAGATGAATCGCTGATTCAGCGCATCTCAGACCGAGTGGGCACTACAGGCAAGGAGCAGATGACCGTGGAGGACATTCAGGACCGCGTGGAGATAGAGCTGATGAAAAGCCCCCGCAAGGAGGTGGCGAAACGCTACATAGCCTACCGCGACCAGCGCAACATAGCCCGCCGGAGCAAGACCCGCGACATGTTCCTGGAAATCATCGAGGCAAAAAATAACGAGATCACGCGCGAAAACGCCAATATGAACACCGATTCGCCCGCAGGCATGATGATGAAATTTGCGAGCGAGACGACAAAACCGTTCGTCGATGACTATCTGCTGAGCGAGGAAGCTCGTGAAGCAGTGAGGAACGGATATCTGCATATCCATGACAAAGATTATTACCCGACCAAGAGCCTGACTTGCGTGCAGCATCCGCTCGACCGCATCCTTGAATACGGCTTCATAGCCGGACATGGTGAGTCGCGCCCCGCCAAACGCATCGAGACCGCGAGCATCATAGGCTGTATCTCGCTTGAAACCGCCCAGAATGAAATGCATGGCGGACAGGCAATCCCGGCGTTTGACTTCTATCTGGCTCCCTTCGTACGTTCATCGTTCAAGGAGGAGCTTGATTACGTGGGTCAGATCATGGGCGAGGACATGAGCGAATACCATGACATCGAACTCGACGACTACGTGACGCGCCCGCTCAATGGACTAAAAGGAAAAGAACGCGCACTGCAGCATGCCATGAACCGCACGGTGAGCAGGGTGCATCAGGCGATGGAAGCATTTATCCACAACATGAATACTATCCACTCGCGCGGAGGCAATCAGGTGGTGTTCAGCTCGATCAACTACGGTACGGACACTTCCGCGGAAGGACGGTGCATCATCCGCGAACTCCTCAAGTCGACATACGAAGGCGTGGGTAACGGTGCAACCGCGATCTTCCCCATTCAGATCTGGAAAAAGAAGAGAGGCGTGAACTACGAGAAGGGTGACCGCAACCGCGACCTCTTCGAATATGCCTGCAAGGTGACCGCACGCCGATTTTTCCCCAATTTCGTGAATCTTGACGCGACGTTCAACCGTCACGAGAAATGGCGCGCCGACGATCCGAAACGCTACGAATACGAGGTGGCGACGATGGGTTGCCGCACGAGAGTGTTCGAGAACCGTTACGGCGAAAAGACCTCGATAGGACGCGGCAATCTAAGTTTCTCGACCATCAACATCGTGAGAATAGCCATCGAGTGCATGGCGATAGTGGATCAGGAGGAGAGAATCCGCCGCTTCTTCAATAAGCTTGACGAGGTGCTTGACCTGACAGCCCGCCAGCTTCATGACAGATATGAATTCCAGAAAACGGCTCTCGCCAAGCAGTTTCCGCTGCTGATGTCGCGCCTCTGGAACGGCTCCGAAACCTTGAAGCCGACCGACACGATCGAGAGCGTGATCAACCAGGGAACGCTCGGCATCGGGTTCATCGGACTTGCCGAATGTCTGACAGCACTCACCGGCAAGCATCACGGAGAAAGCGAGGAGTCGCAGAAACTCGGACTCCGCATCGTGTCGCACATGCGTAGCCGCGTGAACGAATTCTCTGAGACATACGGACACAACTACTCGGTGCTCGCCACTCCGGCAGAGGGACTTTCCGGCAAGTTCACGACTAAGGACCGCAAGTCGTTCGGCATACTTCCAGGAATTACCGACAAAATCTACTACACCAACTCCAATCACGTGCCCGTGGGATACAAATGCTCGCCGACCCACAAAGCAAAGGTGGAGGCTCCCTACCACGAGCTGACGCGCGGCGGTCATATCTTCTACGTGGAGATCGACGGCGACGCCACGCACAATCCGGAAGCCATCATGGACATCGTGGCACTGATGGACAAGCATAACATGGGCTACAGTTCGGTGAACCATAACCGTAACCGCTGCATGGACTGCGGATACGAGGATGCGCAGGAGAATCTGGAGACGTGCCCGAAGTGCGGCGGCAAGCACATAGACAAGCTGCAACGCATCACGGGCTATCTGGTGGGCACGACCGACCGCTGGAATGCCGCGAAACTTGCAGAACTCAACGACCGCGTGGTGCATAAGTAAGCCGCGCCGACGATTAAGATAAAACGGGTTAAATAAAGCAAGGGAGGACACCGGGCATGGATTGCCCACCGTCACTCCCTTCTTTGTTGCCGTAACGCGAGGCGCCGACTCGTGGCTCCTGACGAAAAATGAAAAGCCGGAAAGAGTCCCTGTGGTAGAAAAAATGAAAAATGTGGCTGAAAATTGTTGCGATTTAAAAATAAAGACGTAACTTTGCATCGAAATCTTTAATCCTGCCATGCGCCAGATGACAAACGGCGGGACTAAACAAACAAGAAACAGAGAATGACACGATTTTTCGCATACTATTATTTTTACTTTTATTTCGCAGGGAATAAGAGCGGGAATGAGTGTGCGTGAGAATCCACGACAGCCGAAAGGCAAAGTCGACAAGACGAAAAAAGCAGTTCCCGCGGTGAGCAACCTCCGACGGGAAATTTTTTTTATAAAAGCAAAAAACGAAACGAAAATAACGACATGAAACGAAGAGTGACAATCCAGGGTGTGGCAGGGTGCTTCCATGATGCAGCAGCCCGTGGCTACTTTGAAGGCGA
The DNA here is from genome assembly GCA_947176235.1 of uncultured Bacteroidales bacterium. Classification (GTDB taxonomy): domain Bacteria; phylum Bacteroidota; class Bacteroidia; order Bacteroidales; family Muribaculaceae; genus CAMWPM01. The sequence continues at coordinate 27,515 of CAMWPM010000006.1, forward strand.
AGAGGTGGAAACGGTGCCTTGCGACTCTTTCCCTGAGCTTTTCGAGCAACTTCAAGCCGATGCGTCGCTCTTAGGCATTGTGGCGATCGAGAATACGATAGCCGGCAGCCTTCTGCCGAATCACGAACTGCTGAGGCTCGGCAATCACGTGATAGTGGGTGAATACAAAAAGCGGATCTCGCACGTGCTCTGCGCGCTTAAGGGCCAGACGATAGATGATCTGACGGAAGTGAATTCGCATCCTATGGCTCTGATGCAGTGCGAACAGTACCTGCGCCGTCATCCCAACATGAGGATGGTGGAGAAATTTGACACAGCGGGAAGCGCCCGTGAGATAGCCGAGAAGCAGCTGGAAGGGCATGGAGCAGTGTGCGGGGAACTTGCCGCCGAACTCTACGGACTCGACATCCTGGAGCGCGGAATAGAGACGAACAAGCGAAATTTCACGCGTTTCCTCGTGCTTGCCGATCCTCTGACCGCGCCCGAACTAAAACCACGCGACGAGGAACTGAACAAGGCGTCGGTGGTGTTCACGCTCCCACACACCCACGGCGCACTCTCGAAGGTGCTGACGATATTCTCATTCTACGATATCAATCTGTCGAAAATCCAGTCGATGCCGATACTGGGGCGCGAGTGGGAATACCGGTTTTACGTGGATCTGACGTTTGACAGCTTCGTGCGTTACCGTCAGGCAATAGATGCCGTCAGGCCACTAATGAATGATTTCAAGGTGCTCGGCGAATACATGGAGTGCAATAACGAAGTGTAGAAGCATAGCTGACAAACATATTAAATAGAGTAATAATAATGAACGAAATAGCGAAAAAGATAGTGCCGGCTGAGCGCGTGAATGAGGTGAAGGAATACTACTTCTCGCGCAAGCTGAAAGAAGTGGCGGAACTCAACGCCCGCGGGCTCGACATCGTGTCGCTCGGCATCGGCGGTCCTGACCGGATGCCTGCTCCCGAGGTGATCGACACCCTCTGCGATGCAGCGCGTCAGCCCGGCAACCACAGCTACCAGCCATACGTGGGAATAGCGGAACTCAGGAAGGCGATGGCTGACTGGTATGACCGCACATACGGCGTGAAGCTTGATCCGAAGACCGAGGTGCAGCCCCTCATCGGATCGAAAGAGGGAATACTGCACATCTCGCTGGCTTTCCTCAATCCCGGCGACGGAGTGCTCGTGCCGAATCCGGGTTATCCGACTTACACGTCGGTGAGCCGTCTCGCCGGAGCCGAGATATTCAACTACGACCTGAAGGAGGAAAACGGCTGGATGCCTGACTTCGAGGCTCTGGAGCGTCTGCCCCTCGACAGGATAAAACTGATGTGGGTGAACTATCCGCACATGCCCACGGGCACTCCGGCGAGCATGGAACTGCTGGAGAAGATAGTGGCTTTCGGGCGTCGGCACGGCATTGTGATAGCGCACGACAATCCCTACAGCTTTATCCTTAATGACTGCCCGCTGAGTCTGCTGCAGGTGGAGGGGGCGAAGGATGTGGCGATCGAGATGAACTCTCTGAGCAAGAGCCACAATATGGCAGGGTGGCGCATAGGCATGTTGGCGTCGAACCCTACATTCGTGCAGTGGGTGCTGAAAGTGAAGAGCAATATCGACTCAGGGCAGTTCAAGCCGATGATGCTTGCCGCGGTGAAGGCTTTGGGAGCCGATCAGGAATGGTATGACTCGGTGAATGAAGTGTACGCCGACCGCCGCAAGGTGGCTGAAGAGATAATGACTGCTCTCGGCTGCACTTATGATCCCCGTCAGCGTGGACTCTTCCTCTGGGGCAGAATCCCGGAAGGAGCAGAGTCGAGCGAGCGGCTTGCCGATGATGTGCTCTACGGCGCACGTGTGTTTGTCACCCCCGGCTTCATCTTCGGAAGCAACGGCGAGCGATACCTTCGCATATCGCTCTGCGCCACCCGCGAGAGGATGGAAGAGGCTCTGAGGCGTATCAAAGAATGGAAAAAGAAATAATAAAATAACTATATTATATATAAAGGTAAAAAATCACGAAAATGGAAGATATTCTCCCCCTTCAACTCAACGGACAGGATCTGGACCGTCCGATAATCATCAGCGGTCCGTGCAGCGCCGAAACAGAAGAACAGGTGCTGACCACGGCTCACGAACTTAGCCAGAACGGAATCAAGATATTCCGCGCGGGCATCTGGAAGCCGCGTACGAAGCCGGGTGGCTTCGAGGGTGTTGGTGTCCCCGGACTTGAATGGCTCAAGAAAGTGAAGGAAGAGACCGGCATGGCAACATCGACGGAGGTGGCAACCCGCGCTCACGTGGAGGCTGCACTCGCCGCCGGTGTGGATCTGCTCTGGATCGGCGCACGCACGTCAGCCAACCCGTTTGCGATGCAGGAGATAGCCGATGCTCTCGCTGATGCCAAAGCCGACGTGCCGGTGCTCGTCAAGAATCCGGTTAACCCCGATCTGGAACTGTGGATCGGCGCCCTGCAGCGCATCTACAATGCGGGAATACGCCGTCTCGGTGCGATCCACCGCGGATTCAGCGCCTACGGCAAGCATCTCTACCGCAATCTGCCGCAGTGGCATATTCCCATCGAGCTACGCCGCCGTATGCCCAATCTGCCTATCATCTGCGATCCGAGCCATATCGGCGGTAAGCGCGAGCTGGTGGCTCCGCTGTCGCAGCAGGCGATGGACATGGGATTTGACGGCCTGATCATCGAATCGCACTGCGAGCCTGACTCGGCGTGGAGCGACAAGAGCCAGCAAGTGACGCCCGACGTGCTCAACTATATTCTCAACACGCTCGTGCTCCGCTCCGAATCACAGTCGACGGAGAATCTGACGCTTCTGCGCCAGCAGATCGACACGATAGACAACGAGCTGCTGGAGACGCTCAACAAGCGAATGCGCGTGAGCCGCGAGATCGGTCAGTACAAAAAGGAGCACCGGATGCCCGTGCTGCAGGCGGCACGCTACGACGACATCATGCAGACACGCGTGAAGCTTGCCGAAGAAATGGGGATGAGCGCTGAATTCATGCGTACGGTGCTTGCCGCAATCCATGAGGAGTCAGTGAGGCAACAGATCAATGTGCTCAACCAGCGATAAATGACTGAAAAATGAAGATACTGATACTTGGCGCCGGCAAAATGGGGTCGTTTTTCTGCGACCTGCTGTCGTTTGACCACGATGTGGCGATTTATGATGTGGATCCCGAACGTCTGCGGTTCACGTTCAACTGCCGACGCTTCACGACGATTGACGAAATCCGTGAGTTTGATCCTCAGCTCGTGATCAATGCGGCGACGGTGCGCTACACGCTCGATGCATTCCGCGCGGTGATGCCTGCGCTCAGCAAAAGTGCGATCCTCAGCGACATCGCCTCGGTGAAAACGGATCTGCCGGAGTTTTATGCCACGTGCGGTCATCCGTTCGTATCGACACACCCGATGTTTGGACCGACATTCGCTTCACTCAACAATCTGCAGAACGAGAACGCCATCATAATCAAGGAGGGTGATCATCTGGGAAAAGTGTTTTTCAGGGATCTCTACAACCGGCTGCATCTGCACATAGAGGAATACACGTTTGCGGAGCATGACGAGACGGTGGCTTATTCGCTGTCGACGCCGTTTGCCTCTACGCTTGTGTTTGCTTCGATGATGAAGCATCAGGATGCGCCGGGCACGACGTTCAAGCGACACCTGGCGATTGCTCACGGGCTGATGTCGGAGGATGACTATCTGCTGAGCGAAATCCTCTTCAACCCTCTGACGTCGAGGCAGCTCGAAGGCATACAGCAGCAGCTGAGCCGACTTCAGGAGATCGTGGAACAACGTGACTCCGAGGCGATGAAGAAATATCTGGCGGAGGTACGGGAAAATTTATAATGACGCAGACTTCTGAAAGCAGCCCGAGAGCGGGATTCATTCCGCCGCCAGCTTTCAGAGCGAGTCGTTGAGCAGGCGCCCTTCAAGATGATTGAAGTGGCGCTTGCTTGCGCTTGAGGTGAGATATTCCTTCAGTGCGTCGGCGTGGCGGAGATGGTGCATGTCGGAACCAAGCAGATCGATGTAGTCATGCTCAAGCAGCCATTCGGCTACTTTGCGTACGTCCTTACCGTTGTAGCCGGCGAGGGAAAGGAGATTGACCTGGAAGAGCGTGCCGGAGGCGTGGAGCGCTTCGTAGCGGTCGCGGTGGGAATGGTAGTAGAGATATCGCTCCGGATGGGCGAGGACGGGTCGGTAGCCTTTGAGGCGGAGGTCGAAAAGAATGGAATCGAGGTCGGCACGCTGCACGGCGTAGGAGTTTTCGACAAGCAGCAGTGGGGAGTCGGTAGGTTCGGATCCCGGTCCGACAAGGGGCATGATGTCCTGACTGTCGAGGCGCAGGAAATCGTCGTCGATACGATGCTCGGCTGCGAGTGATACGGGTGGCAGGATGACGCTCTGTGCGTCGGCTTCCGCCTTTAGGCGGCTGTAGGCGTCGGCTATTGTGGCGCGTCGGTTGGGGAAGGTGCCCTCAGTGATGTGAGAGGTGGCTATGATTCGTCTGACGCCCATTTCCTGCAAGCGGCTGATAAGGGCGAGGGATGATGAGGGATCGGGCGCACCGTCGTCGATTCCGGGGAGGATGTGGCAATGGACTTCGGTGGAATAGGGTAGCGGCAGCGGATCGTGCCGACGTGACGGGAACAAGAACATATACCGGAGCGGTGGTTTTTTTGATTCAGTTGTGGAAAAAACGACGCATCGCGTCGACTAATTTTTGACAAAGATACAAAAAAACAGCCTCGTTTCACAACGGGGCTGCATCATTAAAACCTTTATCTTAATCTAATACTATGAAAAACACACATACAAAGGAAATCATTTTTTTTGAGATACACAAGTCCTGCGTATCTTATGAATTATAAGGTGTGAATGGCTAAAAAGAGATTGATTGAGCTTTAAAAGGTTGATTCCATTATAGTTGTATGAATTACACTTATTATGTCGTATCATATTGAGATTTATCGAATTAACATATTTTAACGGGGGGGGGGTAAAATTCCCTTTTTCATGCCTTTTGAAGGCATGAATGGAGCGGCTCCGGAGGAGTGCGGACGGTCGGGTGGCTGACGGGAAGGAAGAGTTGAGTGTGGAGTTTCGACGACAGGTGGAGTTGAGTCGCAACCTTAGGATCGGGGAGATTGAAAGGACGGCGTCGCGGGGGGAAGGAGAGTGGAAGCGAGGCGAATCCGAAATATGAGAAATGTTCCGGCGGTCTTTTTGTGCCGGACTCTTGAAACAGAACAAAAAAAGGGCTGACATTGTGAAAATGTCAGCCGACTTTTTTTCGAACTTAAAATTTAAGAAGCGCGGAATTACTTGTTGATTACGCGACGCTCTTTGATGCGTGCCTTCTTACCGGTGAGGTTGCGGAGGTAGTAGAGCTTGGCGCGACGTACCTTACCGTACTTGTTGACGGTGATGGAGTCGATGAACGGCGACTCGATGGGGAAGATACGCTCAACACCGATGTTGTCGGAAATCTTGCGGACAGTGAAACGCTTCTTGTTGCCTTCGCCCGAGATGCGGATAACTACGCCGCGATACTGCTGGATACGCTCTTTGTTACCTTCCTTGATACGGTAAGCGACGGTGATAGTGTCGCCGGGACCAAACTCGGGGTGCTGCTTGCCGGTGGCAAATGCTTCTTCGGCAATCTTAATGAGATCCATTTTTAATTGATATTTAAAATGTTAACAATAATCGCAATATTCACGGGCTGCTTGTCCCGCCAGAGATTACGAAATTCCGGGTGCAAAGATAAGATAAATAATTGGAATCCACAATGATTTTGTCGGATAAAAAGACATGCATCAGCAAAAGGGGGCTTGCAGAGCGGGTGGAGGAGATGAGGATCAATCGTCTGTTGTGCCGGCGTCGGGTGATGAGACGGGTGCTGACGGGATGTCGGAATCGCGCTGGCGGAATTCGGATGGTGAGAATCCGGAGAATCGCTTGAATGCCGTGGAGAAGTGGGGCTGTGACACGAAACCGACGCTATAGGCGATCTGGGAGATGTCGATGTCGGGCTGACGAAGGAGTTCGGCGGCTTTACGCAGACGCATGTTGCGGATAAATTCAGATGGGGTGACTCCGAAGAGGTCCTTCATCTTGCGGTTGAGATGCGCGCGCGACATTCCGACGAGTTCGCAGAGCTTCTCCACATTGAGATCCGGATTGTCGAGGTGGCGCGAGATTTCCTGTGTGATGCGCTCGATGAGTGCTGCGTCATTGCCCTTGAGGACGGGAGTTTCGATCTTGTCGTCCTGCTGCTGAACGCCCGAGAACTTACCTCGCAGACGCAGACGATTGTCGAGCGCGCTGTCAATCAGAGCCTGCAGTTCGTTGAGGTCGAACGGTTTGCCCAGATAGCCGTCAGCACCCTTGTCCCATGCAGCCATGCGGTCAGCCACTTCGTTCTTCGAACTGAGGAGGATGACGGGAATGTGGTTGGTGTCGATGCGTGACTTGAGGTTGCGCAGCAGGTGCAGCCCGTCCATTCCGGGCATCACGACGTCGGAGAGAATGAGGTCGTAGGGGGTATCGGCGATTTTGTGGAGAGCGTCTTCGCCGTTGACGGCTTCGTCGACGCGTCCTTGCGGAGCAAGGACTTCGCGGAGATAGGCGCGTATCTCCGGATCGTCGTCGACCACGAGGATTCTGACGGAAGCACGGCGCGGACGCTGACGGGGGGCGTCGGGCATCGGCGAGGAGGGAATGACGAAAGTGGAGTGCTGACGCGCCGGAAGTGTATCTGCAGCTGCCTTTTCGGAGTGCGTGGATGCAGGAACCGTTGTCAGTATCTTGCCGTCGGGGTTGGCGGGGCGCAGGGGGATGCGGACGGTGAATACGGAGCCTCGGGCGTCGGTGCGGTTGTTGGCGGAAATGGTGCCTCGGTGGAGATCGACGAGCAGGCGGCAGAAGTCGAGTCCGATGCCGAATCCGAGCGGAACGCTGTCCTTGTTGAATTTTCCCTGATAGAAACGGTCGAAGAGGTGTGGGAGATGGTTGGCGTCGAGTCCGATACCGTCGTCGGTGACAGTGATCTCGGCATATTCTCCCATTTCCTGCGACTCGCCGCGGCTCACTGCCACCTCGATGTTACCGCCGTCGGGGGTGTACTTGATGGCGTTGGAGATGAGATTGACAAGCACTTTGTCGAAGTTGTTGCGGTCTATCCAAGCTTCGAGCCCGGATTCGAGTGGTGAGGAGAACGACAGTCCGATGTGCTTTTCGTCGGCTTGCGGACGGAAGATGTCAACAAGATCGCGGGTGAATCCGACGATCTCGGTGGGTGAGTACTCGATCTCCATGCGTCCCTTTTCGATCTTGCGGATGTCGAGGAGCTGGTTGATGAGCGCGAGAATACGGTTGGCGTTGCGGTGGATGGAGTTGAGACGGCGTGATGTCTCGGGGTCGTTGTCCTCGCGTCGCAGAAGCTGCTCAAGCGGACCGAGGATAAGGGTGAGCGGGGATCGGATCTCGTGGGAGATGTTGATGAAGAATTTGATTTTTTCCTCGTTGATCCGGTCGGCGTTCTTCTGACGCATAAGTCGGAGAGTGAGGAAGATCAGTGCCAGGAATATGACGAGGTAGAGAATGCGTGCGGGGAGCGTGAGGTACCAGGGCGCGTCAACGCTGATTGTGACGATCTTGACGGGGGAGATGGCGCCGTTGTCGATGATGCGGAGTTCGACCTTGTGGGTGCCGGGATGGAGGTGGGGGAGAGGGATTCTGCCCGTGCCCGGAGGTGTGGTGAGCCATTGGTCGATAACGCCGGGAATGCGCCACTGGAAAATGGCGTTACCGTCGTCGGTGATTCCGTCGGTTGTGACGAACAGGGTCACGGAGTTGTCGCGGTGGGAGATGCGCAGACGGTCCATGTCGGGCCATCGGAGCACGTGCTTGCCGCCAGCCGACAGTGTCTCGCCCGTCACGCGGGCATCGTTGAGGTAGATGGCTGATACCTTTATGCCAGGAGCATCTTTGCCGACGGATTTTTCGGCGACTTCGGGATTGACGGAAGCTATGCCGTTCTCGCCGCTGAAATAGACGCGGCGGTCGGCAGGGGAGTAGACTGAAGAGAAGTAGCCGGAATCGGAGACGTGCGGCCGGGTGTTGAATGTCGTCACCGTGAAGTCGGGGGATATGCGGTTGATGCCGTCGTGCGTTGCAGCCCAGGCATAGCCGTTGTCGTCAATGGAAATGGTCGACACATAGTTGTCGGACAGTCCTTCCGATGTGGTGAGTCGGGTGAACGGGAAGGATGGATCCGAGGGGTCGATAATGTAGATTCCGTGGCTTGACGCGACCCATATTCTGCCTTGCGGATCTTCGGCTATGTCGTTGTGGACGCCCTTGACGAGGGCGGGATGGAGGTCGGAGATGGAGGTGTGGATGCGGTTGACGGGATCGAATACGCTGAGACCACCGAACAGTCCGAGCCAAAGCTGACCGCGCGAATCGAAGAACAGCGACGAAATCCAGCGCGGGGTGAATCCGGCGTTGGAATCAGTGATCCATGACGTGGCGAGCGTGGCGGGGTCGACCGCCATCACGCCCTCTCCGTGGATACCTATATATATGGTACCTGAGGAATCGGAGGTGAGTGCGGGGGCAATGTAGTTGCCTTTGACGGCGGCGAGATTGCGGACGGCGCGTGTGGTCGGATCAAATTCGTAAAGCCCGCTGTTGTCGACCGCCACAGCCACACGTCCTGACGGCGTGACGTGGAGAGCGTGGACCCTTCCGGGGAAATGATGGACTAAGGAAGATGTGCCGAGAGAGTCGACATGCATCAGCCATCCGTCCTCAAGTCCGACCCATACGTCGTCAGGTCCGGCTGCCGACGGGGTGACGGTGATGACGGTGGCGCCGGGGATGAATCCCTGATAGGCGCGATCCATATTGGTGAAATTGAAGAGCCCTTCGTTCTGCGGTGCCATTATGACGCCCTGGTGGGAGCATCCGAGCCAAAGGTTGCCCTCGGTATCCTCAAATACGGATGAAATGCGCGCTCTGTTGATGTCGACGGAAGGATTGGTGAGATCCTTGAACGGCACGAGTTCGAATGATCCGGGTTCGAGGACGTAGACTCCGCAGCCTGCAGTGCCGAAATATACGGTACCGTCGGCGGCGAGTGTGGCGTTGTCGATGTAGGGGTGGGGAGAATCGGGGATTGATATGGGTGTGAAGGAATCGTCGTTGACGTGCCAGATCCACGCATCGGTGGTTGTGGTGACGAGAACGTCGCCGTCAGGCATCCGCATGAGGGTCTTTATGTAATTGTCGGCTGCTTTCACCACACGGCTCTGTCCGTTTGGTGAAATGCGGACTATGTCGCCGGAATGATTGCCGCCGATCAGGTCGCCGGTCAGTGTCTCTGAAAGAGTGTTGACGGTGCGGGAAATGTCGACCTGAGGCATGAATTTCACTGCAACAGGCTTTCCGTCGGGTGCTGAGAAGTCGAGAACGTAAAGCCCGACGCCAGCCACCATGAAAATTATGTCGCCGTTTTTCATCTGGAAAATGTCGGATATGTATCCGCGGTGGGAGTAGCCGGGGAGAGAGATGCGCGTGAAGGAATCGGAATACGGGTCATAGAGATTGAGCCCTTCGGCAGTGGCAGCCCAGATACGGTCGGAATTGTCGCGCATCACCTTGAGGATACGGTTGTCGGAAAGAGAGTTTTCGGAATTTTCATCGTAGCTGTAGCGGATGAAATTAGTGCCGTCGAAGCGAAGCAGCCCTGATTGAGTTCCGATCCACAGTGAACCGGCGGCATCCTGACAGAACCCGCCATAAGCCGACGTGACGACATCGCGTTCGTCGAAAAGACGGGTGCTTCTCTGGGAAGCTGAGGCGACGAACCCGGCGATGAGACAAATAGAGAAAAGGATAGTTAGACGGAAATGTTTCATGGTGATACAAAGGTATAAAAAATGAGCGTCAAAAATTCAAAAAAGAATGGAAAAACAGCTGAGTGAGTCAAAAAAACAAAAAAAAGACACGAAAAGACAAAGTAAGCAATCAATGATTGAAATGAATGTGTCTTTTAGATATGAGGATGGAAAAGATATTGAGTAATTTTGCATTGTGAAAAACCGATTGATTAACTTTCAAAAATACCATGCAATGAGAAACGCTTTCAAGAACATACTTAGACTGACAACTGCGTTGGCTGCCACTGCGGTCATTGCCTCTGGTGCCAGTTCGTGCGGACGTGCTCAGGCAGAAACCACCGAGCGGGAGAATCCGGTGATCTGGGCTGACGCCCCTGATCCCGACGTGATCAGGGTAGGTGACGACTATTATATGGTCACCACTACGATGCACCTGATGCCCGGCGCTCCGATCATGCACTCGCGCGATCTCGTCAATTGGGAAACCATAGGATATGTGTTTGACCGTCTTGCCGACACTCCCCGCTACGATCTTGAAGAGGGAACCGTGTACGGTAAAGGACAATGGGCGACATCTCTCCGCTATCACGACGGAAAATTCTATGTGCTTTTCTCACCTAACGATCAGCCGTACAAGTCATATATATATACTGCTGAAAATCCTGCGGGTCCATGGACGCTCGTCACTCACGATCTTCCCCATTTTCATGACTCTTCCCTGCTGTTTGATGATGACGGAAAGGTCTACGTTTACTATGGCGGAGGAAAAATTATGGTCCGCGAACTGAATCCCGACCTCACGGGAGTGAAGGAGGACGGACTTGACTGCGTGGCGATCGTCCCCGATTCAACCGAGACAGGACTTCATGAAGGAAGCCGCGTGGTGAAACACAACGGGAAATATTATGCGCTTGTGATTTCATGGCCGGCAGGCAAGCCGCGCCGTCAGCTCTGCTACCGTGCGGATTCCGTGGCAGGTCCCTGGGAGAAGCAAGTGATCCTTGAGTCTCAATTCGGCGGATTCCCTTACGTCGGTCAGGGCGCTCTTGTCGATGGCAAGGACGGTGAATGGTGGGGCATGATTTTCCAGGACCGCGGCGGCGTGGGACGTATTCTGACGCTCAACCCCGTCAGCTGGACTGACGGCTGGCCCATGCTCGGCGATGCCGAAGGCAAAGTGCCTGCCACTCTGTCCGTGACTGAAGTGCCGGTAGAAGGTGATGGAATCGCCGTATCCGACGACTTCTCGAACGGGAAGAAATCTATTCTGTGGCAATGGAATCATAATCCCATTGATTCAGCGTGGTCGCTCACTGAGCGCGACGGCTGGCTGCGACTCAGGACTCAGCGCGTTGTCGGCAACCTATACGAAGCTCCCAACACGATAAGTCAGCGCATGCCGGGTCCGACTTGCGAAGGCGAGGTGCTCCTTGACATATCGGCAATGAAGCCTGGCGATGTAGCAGGACTGGCTGCCTTCAACGGCGACTCCGGAGTGCTTGAGGTTGTGCGCGAAGCCGACAAGACGTGGCTTATAGCAATGGCGTCGTCGGTTGAGCTTGGCGAACCTGGGCATCGTGTGACGGGAGTGAAAGATGCAGAGATGGCACGTGTGGAGCTTGGTGATGCAAGTCAGGTCTGGCTCAAAATCAAGGGCGATTTCAATCCCGGTCGTGACATCGCTACATTTGAGTGGAGTCTCGACGGAAAGGACTGGAATGTAATCGGCGATGACTTCAAGATGATATTTGACTATCGACGCCTCTTTATGGGTACAAGATTTGCCATCTTCAATTATGCCACGCAGGAAGCAGGTGGCTATATTGACGTTGATTATTTCAAGTTGTCATAAGAAATGAATAATGTGTATGATTGATAAGGTAAAAAAGATCAGAATGGTTTGAATAAGGTGTTTTTCTATTGGATAATATAATGATTTGAATGAATAAGGTTAGTAAATGGTCTATTTAAAAGGCTTGATAATTGGTAATTAAACAATGAGCGTAAAATTCGCTCGATGCAGTAAAAACACACACTGCAACTTGCAGGCGTCGGTCAGTGATGATCGGCGCCTGCTGCTTGTGCATGAATAGCGGATAATACTATTGATTGTCGACGTTCTCTTCCTGTACGATAATTTGTTGATAACGCAGTTCGTCCTACCTTAAGTATGTGCAGGTGTACTCCTTTTTGTCGGGTAGATGTGTGATGTGTATGAATGGTCTCCTATGGTATCACGGTCGATTCCCATTGTAATATTACGGAGACCGAGGTGATGCGATTCATTCTTTATCTTGAAATCGGAAGCCTGTAATTGTCTGACGGAGCTTTTGCGGTTTCTTTTACGGTCATTAAAGGAGAAAACCGTAGGTTGGATCGGGAGGCGGAATGATAGATTAGTACTGGTGTTTGTACTATCATGGCATCGCGAATAGGCAGGTTTTGGACAGGGGATAAGGGCAAAATATCGGGATTTAGTTACAGATATGTGTCAAAACGAAGAAAATCAACATTGGTGAGAGTGTGGGCGGTGAAGATTTAACATTTCAAAGTTATGGATTGATAATCAGTTTATTATGTTTAAAATGAGACATACTGAAATGAAAATGAGACATGAAAAATGCCCAATGATACAAATAAGAAAATAATGGATTGATGAAAAGGTTGCGGTGTCAAACTAAATGGATAAATTTGCATGTGATAAATAGCGGCTAAATGTAGCCACTTTTATCGGAGAGTAAATCAACCTAATCACAAAATCATATCACAAACAAAACTTTCAAAACAAATTAACCCTTAAACCTAATCCCAGGAGGAACAGAAAACAGATAGTAAAACAAAAAACCGGAAAAACTTAAAGGTCAATATCCCGGATTGAAATCGCAACCCCCCTTGGCGACTTTGTCGGCAAGTTCAATTGAACGGACGCAACCGGAATGATGTCGAAACTGAAAAGACGTCGCCCCGATAAGGCGGACTGGCAGTGTGGCGGCGAATGAGAAAAAGGATCACAAGACCTACCGACGAGAAATCAATCATTTTTTAACCCAACATCATTACATGAATTCAAAATTAACCTTAATTGCGGTGACAGCCTCGGTGCTGACAGCAGGAGCGGGCGGCTTATGGTACAGCTGCACGACCGCTTCGGCGCAGGACGAGATCGATCCGCAAAAGTCGGTTGCGATTTTTGACTCCTTCGCTTACGAGGGTGATGATGACTACTACAAGAGCCATGATCTGGAGGACGCAAGTTCGTTCTACAATCCTGTGCTTGCGGGGTGGTACTCGGATCCTTCGATCTGCACCAACGGCGACGGAGACTATTATCTCGCCACATCGACTTTCACCTATTTCCCCGGGGTGCCGCTGTTCCACAGCCGCGACCTGGTGAACTGGGAGCAGGTGGGTTATGTGCTTTCGCGTGAGTCGCAGCTTCTCAATCTCGAGAAGCAGCACGTGAGCGGGGGCATCTTTGCGCCTGACATCGCCTATAATCCGGCGAATCAGACGTACTACATGATCACGACCAACGTGGGATGCGGCAACTTCTTCGTGAAGACGCAGGATCCGGCGGGGGAGTGGTCCGATCCCATCATGTTGCCGGAGGTGCAGGGCATTGACCCGGCGTTCTTCTTTGACGAGGACGGCAAAGCCTACATCGTCAATAATGATGACGCCCCCGAAAACAAGCCGGAATATCCGGGCCACCGCACGGTGAGGGTTGTGGAGTTTGACACCACGACTGACAAGTGTGTGGGGGAGCGGAAAATTGTGGTGAACAAGGGTTGCCGTCCCGAAGAGAAGCCCATCTGGTGCGAGGGTCCTCATATTTATAAGGTGAACGGCGAATACTACCTGATGACCGCCGAGGGTGGCACGAGCACGTGGCACAGCGAGGTGATCTACAAGGGTCCGACTCCTTTCGGTCCGTTCACTCCGTACGAGGGAAATCCGATTCTGACGCAGCGCACGCTGAGTCCTGACCGCGAGAACCCTGTGACCTGTGCCGGGCACGCTGACTTAGTGAAGGTCAGCGATGACGAGTGGTGGGCGGTTTTCCTTGGAGTACGTCCTATCAAGGATGACATGGAAAATCTTGGTCGTGAGACATTTATCCTTCCTGTCAAGTGGACTTCGGACGGTTGGCCCGTGATTACGGAACCCGATGAGACAGTGGCACTTACGTTGAAGCGAAAAAATGCGGAACGCGGCGAAAACGTGACTTTCGGCAACTTCGCGCGCAACGACGAGTTCAACGACACGGTGCTCGGATTTGACTGGATGACGCTGCGCGGACCGGCGCGCGAGTACTACTCGCTGACGGAAAACCCCGGCTACCTCACCATCAAGTGCGCCGACGTGACTTCGGGCGAGAAGGCAGTGCTTCCTTTCGTGGCACGCCGCGTGCATCACCACAACTATCAGGCAGAGACCGGACTGACGTTCATTCCCGAAAACGACGGTGAATGTGCGGGAGTGCTCCTGATGAAGGACGAGACACATCAGTATATGCTCGTGCGCGCGCAGGACGGCGACGACCAGGTGGTCGTGCTCCGTCGGGTGGGCATGGACGGCACTGACGAGCTCGGAAAGCAGAAGGTAGCCGACTCCACCAAGAAGGTGAATCTGAAAGTGGTGTCGAAGGGTCTGGATCTGGCGTTCTATTGCTCCGAGGACAACGGGGCAACGTGGAAAGAGGTGGCGAAAGGCGTGGACGCCGGCTACACCTCGACTGCGAAAGCCGGAGGATTCACAGGCACGACAATCGGCCTCTATGCATCCAATGCCGAGAGATCGGGAAAGAAATCCGAGGCGTCAGCCGAGGGTGACAACGCCGGAAGCGCCAGCGCTGACGGAACGGGCGCGGAGGCTCCTGCAGCCGAAGATGCCAACGCCGAGGGTGACACCGAGGCATCAAACAATGCAGAATCTAATCAACAATAAAGTAATCTTAAATTAATCACAATGGAAAATGTAAAGAAATCTCTTCGATGCATTTGGCTCCTGATGCTGTTCATCGGGTTCGGGACGATGTGGGCGCACGCCGACACCGTCAAGGGTACCGTGGTGGACGACAGTGGAGAACCACTTATCGGAGTGACAGTGCTCCTTCAGGGAACAACGCAGGGTGTAGCGACCGACTTTGACGGTAACTACATTATTAATGTGCCCAACGCGAAGACGGCTGTTCTGCAGGTGTCGTACGTGGGCATGAAGACCCAGACCGTCGAGGTGAAGGGTCGCAGTGTGGTAAACATCACCATGATGGCGGACAATGCTGTCCTCGATGAAGTGGTGGTGGTCGGCTACGGCCAGCAGAAGAAAGCGTCGGTGGTAGGTGCCATCACGCAGACCACCGGTGAGGTGCTCGAGCGCGCCGCCGGTATCCACGATCTTTCTGCCGCCCTTACCGGTAACCTCCCCGGCGTTGTGACGGTGCAGTCCTCCGGTATGCCCGGTGACGAAAGCGCCAAGATCACCATCCGCGGCGCCTCTTCGTGGAACAACTCGGATCCTCTCGTGCTCGTCGACGGCGTAGAGCGCCCGATGTCGACGGTGGACGTAAGCTCCGTGCAGTCAATCTCCGTACTTAAGGACGCATCCGCAACCGCCGTTTACGGTGTGAAGGGTGCAAACGGCGTAGTGCTCATCACCACCAAGCGTGGTGAGGAAGGCCGCGCAAAGATCGACGTAGGCTTCACCGCTACGATGAAGACCGTGTCGAAGCTTCCCGAGAAGTACGATTCCTACGGCTCACTGCTCCAGCGTAACTATGCTGTAATGCACGAGCTCGCCGTGAATCCCTCTTCCTGGTCCTACATGACTCCCCAGGCAATCCTTCAGAAGTACCGCACTCCCGCCAACCTCGAGGAGTACGAGCGTTACCCCAACGTTGACTGGCAGGATGTCCTCTTCAAGGATCACGCAATGTCGTACAACGGCAACGTGGCGATCTCCGGCGGTACACGCTTCGTGAAGTACTACGCAGTGATCGACTTCGTGCACGAAGGTGACCTCTTCAAGGACGTGAACAACGGTCGCGGCTATCCCACCGGTTTCGGCTACAACCGTATCAACGCCCGCTCCAACCTCGACTTCTCCCTGACCAAGACCACCACCTTCAAGGTGAACATCGCAGGTTCGAACGGTCAGAAGAAATCAACCTGGCCTAACGACGGCAACGGCTTCAACCAGGGCAACTGGAATGACCAGCAGATCTGGGCAGGTGTCTACAACATCGCACCTAACGCATTCCTCCCCGTCTACTCCGACGGCAGCTACGGTTTCTACCCGATGTTTAAGTCGCAGGTTGCCAACTCGCTTGAGCAGCTCGCCATGGGCGGTGCATTCACCACTACCCACACCCGCATCAACACCGACTTCACTCTCGAGCAGAACCTCGACTTCATCACCAAGGGCCTGAGCGCACGCGGCCTGATCTCGTGGGACAACGCTTTCGTTGAAGCACAGCGCGGTGTCAATGACCTCTATAACGCTCCTCAGCACAAGTGGATCGATCCCGCTACCGGTATCGCCCAGACTGACCAGCCTTTCGACAACCTGACCAACTACGACTATGCCCCCGGCACGCTGTGGTCGACTCAGGGTGGTAGCGTGCAGAACTGGAACACTCTCCGCAACCTCTACTATCAGGTACAGCTCAACTACAACCGTTCGTTCGGCCGCCACGACGTGGGCGTGACCGGCGTATGGAACCGCCAGGAAACGGCTACCGGCTCCATGATTCCTATCCATCGTGAGGACTGGGTGTTCCGTGCCACCTACGCTTTCGACGACCGCTACTTCGTAGAATATAACGGTGCATACAACGGCTCCGAGAAGTTCGGTAAGGGCTACCGCTTCGGTTTCTTCAACTCAGGCGCTATCGGCTGGCGTCCCTCTCAGGAAAAATTCTGGAGCGCCCTCGGCCTCAACACCTGGTGGGAATCCCTCAAGATCCGCGCATCCTACGGTGAAATCGGTGACGACTCCGGCGCACGCTTCCTCTACATGGACCAGTGGGCTTACGGTGGCGTGACCAAGATGTCGCAGACCGGCTATGACTTCAACAACGGTTCGATCTATCAGTTCTACCGCCAGAGCGCGCTCGGCAACCCCGACGCACACTGGGAAAAGGTGACGAAGTACAACCTCGGTATCGACTTCGGCATGTTCAACAACATGATCTCCGGTACGGTCGAGCTCTTCAAGGACAAGCGTAAGGACATTCTCGTAGCCGGCGGCGACCGTGCGATGCCCTCCTACTTCGGTCAGACTCCTCCCACCGCCAACCTCGGACGCGCCGAGGTGAAGGGTTACGAGCTTGAAATCCGCTTCACCAAGGATCTTGGCCGCGACATGCGCATCTGGGCTAACGCCTCGATGACCCACGCTGCCAACAAGATCATCAACCGTGACGATCCCGAGCTGAAGCCTTCCTACCAGAAGCAGGCAGGCTACATCATCGGTCAGACCCGCAGCCACATCTCCGGTCAGTTCCTCAACAGCTGGGACGCCCTCTACGGCGCACCTGCCCACGACGTTGACAACGGCCACCGTCTGCCCGGCGACTACTATATCGTCGACTTCAACGGTGACGGTATCGTCGACGTACAGGACTCTGCACCCTACGGCTACAGCGGCACTCCTCAGAACACCTACAACGCCACCATCGGCTTCGAGTGGAAGGGCTTCAGCTGCTTCGCTCAGTTCTACGGTGTAACCGGCGTAACACGTGACGTGAACCTCGCATCGTTCACCAACCACATCGACAACGTCTACAACCTCGGCAAGTGGTGGGACGGCCAGACACTCAGCGGCGACGTGATGATTCCCCGCTGGTACTCTTCGATCAGCTCCTACAGCAACGGCACACAGTACCTCTACGACGCTTCCTACTTCCGTCTGAAGAACGTCGAGGTAGCCTACCAGTGGAACAAGGGCTGGATCAAGAAGCTCGGTCTCAGCTACCTCAAGGTTTACCTCAACGGTAACAACCTGTGGCTCTGGACCCGCATGCCCGACGACCGTGAGTCGAACTTCTCCGGTGGTTCAGGCTCGGGTGCTTACCCGACGATGCGCCGCTTCAACCTCGGCATCAAGTTTAACCTTTAATCCAATCAGGAACAAACGCAATGAAAAAAATATTCAAACCCTTTGCTGCAGTTGCTCTCGCGCTCTTAGCGTCGATGACAATGACCTCCTGCGAGGACTACCTCGACAAGGAGCCTGATTCCGACGTGTCGCCCGAGACTCCTTTCAAGGACTTCACCAACCTCCAGGGCTACATCGAGGAAATCTACAACTGCATCCCCAATAAGGCCCAGTGCTACTGGACTTCCATCTGGAATCTCGGCGACGACGAAATCCAGAATCCCCAGGCCGACGGCATCATGCTCCATCAGGTCGACCTCGGCAACTACTGGGCATGGACCAACAACGATCAGTTCTGGTTCGCCTCCAACAGATTCAACCCCACTTCCAACAATCCTTTCGATCACCGTCTCTACGGCAACGCATGGTACTGCATCGCCAAGGTGAACAAGGCTCTCGAAAGCATCGACGAACTCTTCACCGGCACTGCCGAGGAGAAGAACATGCTGCTCGGTCAGCTCTACTTCTTCCGCGCATGGTGGCACTTCGAGATGATGGAATACTTAGGCGGCCTTCCCTACGTGGATCGCGTGATCCCCGCCGGTGAGTCACCCCGTCTGCCCCGCGAATCTTACCTTGAATGCGCCGAGAAGGTAGCCGACGACTTCCAGAAGGCAGCCGACCTCCTTCCCGTGGACTGGGACAACACCACCGTCGGTAAGCGCACCCTCGGTAAGAACGAGCTCCGCATCAACAAGATCACCGCTCTCGCTTATCTGGGCAAGAACTACCTCTGGGCAGCAAGCCCGCTGATGCAGCACGGCGCACAGAAGGGCGGCGGCCGCACCTACGACTACAATCAGGATCTCGCTGCCAAGGCAGCTCAGGCACTCGGTCAGATCATCGACCTTCAGGAGAAGGGTCAGACTCAGTACGAGTTTGCATCGTTCGACTACGAGAACATCTACGATCACACCAAAGCAAAGAACGTGGACTACTCCTACAGCGAAATCTTCTTCACCACCGGTCGCAGCTGGCTCCAGCCCGGCGGCAAGGAAGCAATCCTCCGCGGACCCTCCGCAGGCTGGTCGTTCACCCGCTACAACTACTCCCGCACATTCGGCCCCAACGCCCTCTGCGCACAGGACAACCACATCCATCAGCCCACAGCCAACTACGTCAACAACTACGGTATGGCTAACGGTCTGCCTATCGACGATCCCGAGTCGGGCTACGATCCCAACTATCCCTTCAAGGACCGCGACCCGCGCTTCTACCACGACATCGTGTTTGACGGCATGGAGTACATCAAGGCTAAGCCCGACGCAGGTGATGCCAACATGAAGTATGCAGGTCTCGCCACCGGCGGCTCGATGCGCGCCGTGGAGAATGCATCCCGCACCGGCTACTTCTATCAGAAGCTCGTGCCCCACGTATGTCAGAAGTATGACGGCGGTTCAGGCGACGACTACGGTCCCAACCCCCACGCCTACATCCCCTACCTCCGTCTCGCCGACGTGTATCTGATGTATGCCGAGGCAACCGCAGTGCTCGGTGGTCCTTCCGGAAAGAGCTCCAACTGCTCGCTGACTTCGGTTGACGCACTCAACGTGCTCCGCGACCGCTGTGGTGCAGGTCACGTCAACGCCAAGTTCTCCGGCAACGCCTACATGGACGAGGTACGCCGCGAGCGCGCCGTAGAGCTTTCGTTCGAGGGCTTCCGCTTCAACGACCTCCAGCGCTGGCTTCTCCTCACCGAGCCGAAGTACACCGTTAAGACTTCCGCCGAGTTCATCCGTGTGGATGGTGCCGACGAGACCTACTTCGCCGAGAACGACCCGCGCAACGCCCGCGTAGCCGAGTACCACGAGGAAGTGATCCTTCAGCGCAACTTCGATGCCAAGCACTACTGGTTCCCGCTCCTGCGTGACGATACATATATCTATGCAGAGTTCGAGCAGAACCCCGGCTGGTAATATAATCCTTTAATCATCAAAGATACCAATCAATCATGATATCCATTTATAAGAAATATCTTCCGGCGGCAATGCTCGCCTCGATGATGGCAGTGGCTCCCGCAGTCACCGCACAGGAGGAAGCCGACACCACGGCAACGCCGATGGTGCAGCTCGCCTACCGTCAGGTGGCAGCCGATGAAGTGCTTGGTGGTGCCGAAACCATCAACATCGCCGACCTGATGAAGAAAAACTACATCAACGACCTGAACGGCACGACACTGAAGGGCTACGTCCCCGGCTACAACGGCAACTCCCTCTGGGGCAGCGACGCCAACGACGGTCGCCTTCTGGTGCTTATCGACGGTGTACCCCGCGACATGAACAACATTCCCCCGATCGAGGTGGAGAGCGTGACCTTCCTGAAGGGCGCACAGGCAGTGCTTCTCTATGGCAGCCGTGCAGCCGAGGGTGCAGTCTACATCACCACCAAGCGCGGTCATGACGGCGACCTGAAGATCGACGCACACGCAAGCACCGGCTGGGCTGTGGCAAAGCGTCTGCCCGAGTACCTCAACTCCGCCAGCTATATGACCCTCTACAACGAGGCCCGCGTGAACGACGGACTCGATCCCCTCTATTCCGCCGAGGACATCTACAACACCGCATCGGGCGTCAACCCCTTCCGTTACCCCGACGTTGACATGTACTCGAAGGACTACGTGCGCCGCACGTTCAACCGTACCGACGGTGACCTCGAGATCTCCGGCGGTAACCAGCGCGCCCGCTTCTACACCAACATCAACTACTACCGATACGGCGATTACCTGAAGGTGGGCGAGAGCAAGAACAACTACACCGACCGCTTCAGCGTGCGCGGTAACGTGGACGTCGACATCGTTGACGCCGTCAGCGCCTACGTGAATGCAGCCGCTACTTTCTACGGCTCTCACTCGGCAGTGTGCGACAATGACAAGTTCGGCAACTACTGGAGCGCCGCCAACACGTTCCGTCCCAACCGTGTGTCGCCCTTCATTCCCATCAGCATGATCAACCCCGGCGCTCTCGCAGCCCTCGAGCTGGTCAACAACTCATCGAACCTGCAGAACGGCATGTTCCCCGGCGGTACGATCTCCGACCCCAACAACATCTTCTCGGAGTACAACTTCGCCGGCGACAGCAAGTTCACCTCGCGTCAGTTCCAGTTTGACGCCGGTGTCAACGTCGATCTCGCATCGGTGACCAAGGGCCTTACGTTCAACGCTAAGTTCGGCATCGACTACGCCACTTCCTACACCACGAGCTACAACAACAAGTACGCTACGTTCGTGCCCGTATGGCAGAACTTCAACGGCAAGGACGAGATCGTGAGCATCTCGCAGGAAGGCAAGGACGAGCACTCCGGCGTGCAGAACATCAGCGGCTCCACCTCGCGCCAGACGATCAACTTCTCGGCACAGTTTGACTACGCCCGCCGTTGGGCCGACGTGCACAACTTCCATGCAATGGTAGTGGCAGCCGGCTGGCAGCGCACCTTCTCGGGTGAGTACCACAAGACGTCGAGCGTCAACCTCGGCTTCGAAGCTGACTATAACTATGACAAGCGCTACTACGCTGAGTTCGGTCTGACCGGCGTTCACTCCTCACGTCTGGCTCCGGGCCACCGTCAGGGATGGTCGCCCTCCGGAACCATCGGCTGGCGTCTGAGCCAGGAAGAGTGGCTTAAGGACAGCGAGGCTGTCAACGAGCTCATGATCTCGGCATCGGCAAGCAAGCTGAAGACCGACCTCTACCTCACCGACTACTACATGTACTCCGCCAACTACACCAACGGCGGCTGGTACTCCTGGGCTCCCGGCGGACAGGCAGCAGCTTACCCCAAGCGCGGTGCCAACGAGAACCTGACGTTCATCGACCGCACCGAGTTCTCCGCCAACATCCGCGGTGACTTCTTCAACAATGCATTGAGCCTCAACGCATCGTTCTTCACCCACAAGCTCTCGGGTCTGCCCATCAACAACTCCACGAAGTTCCCGACCTTCTTCTCGACCTACTATCCCGCATCATCGTTCGTGCCCTGGCTCAACTGGGATGCCAACCGTCGCACGGGTTACGACTTCGGAATTACCGGCCGCAAGCAGTTCGGCGACGTTTACCTCGAACTCGGTGTGAACGCCACCTACTACAAGACCAAAGCCACCAAGCGTGACGAAATCCACGAGGATGCTTACCAGAACGCAGTCGGCAAGCCCGTCGACGCCATCTGGGGCTACCGTTGCCTCGGCTTCTTCAAGACTGACGAGGAAGCAGCATCCGTGGATCAGAGTGCACTCGGATCGGCTGAGCTCAAGGCTGGCGACCTCCGCTACGAGGACGTCAACAAGGACGGCGTGGTTGACTCGAAGGACCGCGTTTACCTCGGCCGCGGCGGCTGGTACGGCGATCCCTTCACCCTCGGCGTCAACCTGACCGCCAAGTACAAGGGCTTCACCCTCTTCGTACACTGCACGGGCAGCTACGGCGCCAAGTCATACAAGACCGGCAGCTACTACCGTCCCGCAGGTGAGAACAAGTACTCATCCTATGCTCTCGACCGCTGGACTCCCGCCAATGCCAACTCCGCAACCCTCCCGCGCCTGACCACCACGAACGCCAACAACAACAATCGGGACTCCGACTTCTGGTTGTACAGCCGCGACCGCTTCGAGATCGCCAAGGTGCAGCTCACCTACGACTTCCCGACCCACCTCTTCTCGGGCAAGGTAGTGAAGGGCATCTCTCTCTTCCTGAGCGGCGATGATCTGGTAATGTTTGGCAAAAACCGCAAAATCATGGAAACAACCGTAGGCGGAAGCCCGCAATACCGCTTCTACAACTTCGGTGCTCAAGTAACCTTCTAAACCAATCGCACAGAAATGAAAAATTCAATCAAAATAATGGCAGCCGGTCTGCTGATGGTCTCCACCGCATCCTGCGACGACCTCTTTGATCCGGCTATCGAAAATATCCGTGACGCCAACGCCATGGACACGGAGGCAAAGTATGCCGACGCCATCCTGGGCAGCGCTTACATCCTCATGCCTTATTCGAGCGGTCCCGTCAACGACGTAGCCACCGACGATGCCGTCAGCAATGACCTGAGCAACGCATGGCTTACGATGGCAGGCGGCGGCTGGACCTCGCAGACGGGCGTATCGACCGACAACTGGCGCGACCGCAACGCTTCGATCCAGTTCCTCAACCTCTTCCTTGAGCGCGTCGACAACGTGCCTTTCTCCACGACTCCCGGCATCAACCAGATGTTCGTTGACCGTCTGAAAGGCGAGGCTCTCGGCCTCCGCGCCCTCAACATGTACTATCTGCTGCAGAACTACGGCGGCAAGGGTACGTCAGGCGAACTTCTCGGTGTGCCCATCTGGCAGGAGTCGTACGACGCCACCACCGACATGAACGTTGCGCGCAACACCTTCGCCGAGTGTATGGAAGCTCTCCTTAAGGACGTGAACGAAGCTTCACAGCTTCTTCCCACCGACTTCGTGGACCTGAGCAACAACAACCAGATTCCCGCCAAGTACGCCGGCCTGGGAGTTGACTTCATGGACTACAACCGTGTGTTTGGTTCGACCACCTGGACCCGTATGTCGGGCCGTATCGCCGAGGCTATCGGTGCCCAGGCATCCCTTCTCGCCGCCAGCCCCGCATTCCAGGGCTCGGGCGTTGAATGGAGCGAAGCAGCCGACTATGCAGCCCGCGTGATCGACCGTGCCGGCGGCCTCGCAGGCATGGCTCCCGACGGCCACAAGTGGTACACCGCCGAAGTGATCGGTAACAACACTATCTCTACCGCCAACCACGACGAGATCATCTGGCGTGGCGGCTACGAGGAGAACAGCTCGATCGAGGGCGACAACTTCCCCCCGTCGCTCTACGGCAAGGGCCGCGTGAACCCCACGCAGAACCTCGTTGACGCGTTCCCCGCCCTCAACGGCTATCCCATCAGCGATCCCCGCTCGGGCTACGACAAGAACGATCCCTACAGCAACCGTGACCCGCGCCTCGACCTCTACATCGTGACCAACGGCTCGACCTTAGGCGTCAACAACGCTATCGTGGAGACCTCAACCGATGCAGCGTCCACCGACGGTATCAACAAGGAGTCAGGCCGCTCCACCCGCACCGGCTACTATCTCCGCAAGCTTCTCCGCAACGACGTGAACCCCAACTCGACCAACGAGGTGAAGAAGTACCACTACACGAAGCGTATCCGCTACACCGAGATCTTCCTCGCTTACGCCGAGGCTGCCAACGAGGCATGGGGCCCGACAGGCAAGGGCACCCATCCCTACTCAGCCTACGACGTGATCAAGGCTATCCGCAGCCGCGCCGGCATCGGCACTGCTAACGGCGACGCCTACCTCGAGGAGTGCAAGGCAAGCAAGGAGACCATGCGCACGCTCATCCGCAACGAGCGTCGCCTCGAGCTCTGCTTCGAGAACATCCGCTTCTGGGATCTCCGCCGCTGGCAGGCTGACCTCAAGGAGACCGCACGTGGCGCAAGCATCACCGGCACTTCGTTCAACTACATCGACGTTGAGCCCCGCAACTTCGCCGACTACATGATCTACGGTCCGCTTCCCTACGGCGACATCCTCAAGTTCAGCAACCTTGAGCAGAACGCCGGATGGTAATAAACCACACATCGTCAGCTAAAAGATAACACCACAAAGGCAGAAAGCAGAATCTCTCTCCTGCTTTCCGCCAATATCAAAAACGAAAACAGCAATGATAAAAGCAATCAAATACACAGCACTCGCAAGCGTGGCACTTCTGGCTCTCGGCGTGACTTCGTGCAAGAACTCCGAAAACGACTTCCCCGATCACGAAGGCGGCCTCAAGACCTACTTCGCCTACCAGTACCCTGTGCGCACGATCACCATCGGTGAGGATCCGCAGGTGGACAACTCGATGGACAACCAGCACAAGTGCTACATCATGGCAACTCAGGCTGGTGCCTACAAAAGCAAGAAAATCACGATCGAGGTGGCAGTGGACAACTCACTGACCGACAACCTGACCTTCCCCGACGGCCGCCCCGTGAAGGTGATGCCCACCAACTACTACTCTCTGGCATCGACCACCCTCACCGGCATCGAGGACTATCTCTTCGGCACCGAGGTGACCCTGACCGACGCATTCTTCGCTGATCCCGACGCCGTGAAGGAGACCTACGTGATTCCCCTGCGCATGGTATCGGCAAAGGGCGCTACCATCCTTACCGGCACTCCTCTTGATCCCGACGCTCATCCGGCACTCACCGACGAGCTCGCATGGGAAGTGCAGCCTAAGGACTTCGTGCTCTACTGCGTGAAGTACGTGAACGAGTGGAGCGGCAGCTACTGCCGTCGCGGCACCGACGAGATCACCGACAACGTGACCGGCGCCACCACCACCCAGAAGCGTCAGGAAGAGTTCGTAGAGCGTGACGAAGTGGTGTACCTCACCACCGAATCCCTCTCGAAGTGCCTCTTCCCCGTATCGGTCATCGTGCCCGATGGCGAGAGCGTGAAGACTCTGACCTGCGTGCTTGAGCTTACCTTCGGCACCGACGGCAACTGCACCATCACCACCTCCACCGCCGGCATGAGCGCAAGCGGCTCCGGCAGATGGGTGAAGGACGGCGAGAAGCACAGCATCAACAACGAGGACTGCGACGCTCTCTACCTGAACTACACGGTCAACTTCGGCCCCGTGACCTACAAGACCGACGACACTCTGGTGATGCGTCACCGCGAAGTGGCTCCGATCTTCGACTTTAACCCTGAATATAACAAATGATTATCACAGAAGCAATGAAATACGTTAAATATCTCACAGCGTTTGCTGCCGGCATGGTGATGCTGTCGAGCTGTACCGACGATTTCGTCGATACGTTCAACACCGTCGAGAAGCCCAACACGCTTGCACAGCTTGAATATCTCAACGCATACGCTCCTCTGAAGGAGGCCCTGCGAGGCAACATGTCGCGCTCGATCAACCCCAACTTCCTTCTCGGTTCAGGCGTAACGGCGTCGGAGTACGTAAAGCGCACCGGTGTGTATGCACTGACCAACTCCAACTTTGATCAGGTGACAGCCGGCAACGCCATGAAGTATGCCTCGATTGTCAATGATCAGGGCGAGATGAACTTCGCAAATGTCATCGACTTCGTATCGGCAGCCACCAATGCAGGACTGCAGGTGTACGGTCACACTCTCTGCTGGCACGCACAGCAGAACGTAACTTGGCTCAACAGCCTTATCGCAGATCGTGAGCTCCCAAATGATCCCAGCCAAGGCAATGAAATTGTGGACTATAGAATTGACTATAGCGAACAGGATTCGTACGGTTTCTGGGGTCAGTGGGGTAAAGACGCCGTAGCAAGCATCAACAAGGAAGGCGGCTACCTCCAGATCGAGAACACGACTCCCGTTAATTTCTGGGAAGTTCAGTTTATGATTGCCGATAATTTCCAGCTCGTCAAGGGTCAGAACTACAAACTTAAGGTAGAGGCTTGCGCAACAGGTGAAGGTGCTCTTCAGGGTAACGTAGGTTCTTGGAATGACAATGTTGGTATGCGTCTCGGATTCGGCACTGATTGGGAAGTGCTTGAAATGGACTTCACCGCAGCTACTGATGAAGGTAGCCACGTACTTGCACAGTGCGGTGACTTCATCGGTACTGTAATGATTAAGTCTGTTGAAATTACCCATCAGGAGGCTCCTGCTGTCGAATTTGAAACCATCGAGGAGCGCGAATGTATTCAGGTCATCACCGACGAGATGGTAGATGCTGCCTGGGACAGCCAGTTCTGGCTCGTCTTCGAGGGTATCACTTTCAACGAGGGTGACAAATGGGAAGTTTCGATGGATGTACGCGCACTTAAGGACGCTTCTATCGGCACCCAGGTACACAAAGAGCCGGGCGGCTACCTCCACTGGTCGGCAATTGGCAATGTACCGTTCAAGCAGGCATGGACGACATTTACCGCAAGTGGAACTTGCGATGCAAATTGGAATGGAGGATATTCAATTGCTTTCAACCTGAATGACTACTCAGGCGCCAATGAATACTTCTTCGACGATATCAGCTTCAAGCTCAATGGTCAGGAACTCATCAAGAATGGCTCCTGCGACATGGGCGGTTCAACTGAAAGCTATGTATCGAAGGAAATGCGCGGCGAACTCGTTCCCTCACGCCTTGTCGACAAAGCAAAAATCATCATGAAGGGTAACACCAAGCCCCTTACCACTGAAGAAAAGGCTGAAATCCTCACCAATGAGATGGAGCGCTGGATCAAGGGTATGATGGACGCTACCGAAGGCAAGGTTAAGGCCTGGGACGTAGTGAACGAGGCTATCTCCGGCGGTCCGTGGGGTCAGAAGTATGACCTGCAGCACGGCTCAGCCGCAAGCAAGACCGACTTCTTCTGGCAGGATTACCTCGGCGACAACTTCGTACGCATCCCCGTGAAGTTTGCCCGCCAGTACTTCGCAGAGCAGGAAGGTGCTAATCCCGACGACCTGAAACTCTTCATCAACGACTACAACCTCGAGAGCGACTGGGACGACAACCAGAAGCTGAAGAGCCTGATCATGTGGATTGAGCAGTGGGAGAGCGACGGCGAGACGAAGATCGACGGTATCGGCACCCAGATGCACGTGTCCTACCACATGAATCCCGCAACCCAGGCTTCG
Source organism: uncultured Bacteroidales bacterium (assembly GCA_947176235.1). GTDB lineage: Bacteria > Bacteroidota > Bacteroidia > Bacteroidales > Muribaculaceae > CAMWPM01. Next base: position 55,251 of record CAMWPM010000006.1, read on the forward strand.
AAGGAAGAGCACGTAGTGAAGATGTTTGAGCTCATGGCTGCCACCGGCAAGCTCTGCCGCATCACCGAGCTCGACATGGGTATCTGCGACGAAGAGGGCAAGGCTATCAAGACTGCCGACGTGACCTTCGAGCAGCAGAAGCAGATGGCTAAGTACTACAACTTCATCATCACCAAGTACTTCGAGATCATCCCCGAGGCTCAGCAGTACGGTATCTGCCAGTGGGCACAGACCGACAGCCCCGAGAACTCAGGCTGGCGCGGCGGCGAGCCGATCGGTCTGTGGGATCTCAACTACACCCGCAAGCCCACCTACGGCGGCTTTGCCGACGGTCTGATGGGTCGTCCCACCGAATGATAATTCACACCTGACTAATCATTTCCCCCGCCAATCAGGAAAGGAAACACTGAAATCGAAATAATTACTGTTTTTTGTTTTGGTAGAAGGTGACCAACCTATTGGTCAAGTTCACCGCCGGGAGGCTCCACTGTGCACTCCCTCCCGACGGTGAACTTTTTTTCATTTATTCTTTCCCGAGAAAAAAAGAGACCGCACGGACATCCAATCATTTCCCAACAAAAACAAAGACTTACGGCAGCCCATCCCTGCCGACAATCAATCCATGAAGCTGACTTTTACACGCAAAATCGCACTTGCTGTGCTCGCCACGGCTCTGCCGGCGGCTGTCGCGGCAGCACCCGACTTCACCCGCACCTCCGACGGCGCCACCGCCACGGCAGGGGGCTCGGACATCACGCTGACCTACTATACGCCCTCGACCGTAAGAGTGGTGAAGACCCCCGCAGGCTCGAAGAGCGGGGCAGGGGAGAGCCTCAGCGTGAGCATGAAGCCGCAGGGCGTGAAAGTGAAGGCTCAGGAGAAGGATGGACGGCTCACGCTGACGTCGGACTCGCTCGTCACGCTTCTCGACCTGACGACGGGCGAGGTGACTTTCACCGACCGCAGCGGACGCACCCTGCTCGCGGAGAAGGGTACAGCCGTATTCACCCCCGCCGACGATGCCGGCACGCCCACATATCGCGTGCGCCAGGACTTCGCCCTGGAGGGTGACGAGGCTATCTACGGACTCGGAAATCTGGAAAACGGACACCTCTCGCAGCGCGGCGTAAAGCGACAGCTGATGCCGGGCAACGTGGAGGACGGCATACCGGTGTACGTCTCAGCCAAGGGCTACGGCGTGTTCTGGGACAATTATTCCCCCACCGACTTCATCGACGGCGACGGGACAACATACTTTGAAAGCTCGGTAGGCGACCGTGCTGACTATTATTTCATGCGCGGGAGCAACGTGGACGGCGTGGTGGCGGAGATGCGCGAGCTTTCGGGACGCGTGCCCATGATGCCGCTCTGGAGCTATGGTTTCTGGCAGAGCCGCGAGCGCTACAAGACTCAGAATGAGATCGTTGACGTTGTAAATCGCTATCGCGAGCGTGAAATCCCCCTCGACGGCATCATCCAGGACTGGCAGTACTGGGGCAACAATTATCTCTGGAACGCCATGGAATTCATGAACGCCGATTTCAACCGCGCCGACAAGATGGTGAAAGACATCCATGATCAGAATGCAAAGATCATCATCTCGATCTGGTCGTCGTTCGGTCCTGCCACGAAGCCCTACAAGGAGCTTGACGAGAAGGGGATGCTCTTCAACATCTCTACGTGGCCCCAGTCGGGCATCTCGGAGCAGTGGCCCCCCCGCATGGACTATCCGTCGGGCGTGCGCGTCTACGACGCCTACAACCCCGAGGCGCGTGACATCTACTGGAATCATCTGAAACGCCTCTACGACTACGACCTCGACGGATGGTGGATGGACTCGACCGAGCCGGATCATCTGGACTGGAAGCCGGAGGACATGGACACCCCCACGCACCTCGGATCATTCCGCAAGGTGCGCGGCGCCTATCCTCTGCTGACGGTGGGAGGCGTGTATGACCACAACCGTGCCGAATCGGATGCCAAGCGAGTGTTTATCCTCACCCGCTCGGGCTTCTTCGGACAGCAGCGCACGGGCAGCAACGTCTGGACCGGCGACGTGTCGTCGACATGGCAGTCGCTGCGCAATCAGGTGCCCGCACTACTCAACTTCACACTGACCGGCAACCCCAACAGCAACAGCGACATAGGCGGTTTCTTCGCAGGAGCCTACAATAAGGGCTTCGGCGACAATTCGGCAGTGAAAAATCCTCAGTTCCAGGAACTTTACGTGCGCTGGATGCAGTTCGGAGCCCTCACCCCCATGATGCGCTCACATGGCGCCGATATCAAGCGCGAGGTGTACTACTTTGGAAATCAGGGCGAACCGGTGTACGATGCACTGCTTGACGCTATCAAACTGCGCTACTCCCTGCTGCCTTACATCTATTCGACCGCCCACGACGTCACCGCCAGTCACTCCAGCTTCATGCGCCCGCTGGTGATGGATTTCCCCGCCGACAAAGCAGGACATGACCGTGCCGACCAGTACATGTTCGGCAAAAACATCCTTGTGGCTCCGATCATTGATCCGCACTACACACCCGAAAAGATTCTCAATATCGACGAGAACAGCGGATGGAACAAGGAGGAGCGCGCGGGGGGAGAAAACGGCGCCACTGCAGCCGTGGACTTCACCGTCCCCTATGAGACTGAGGTCTACCTCCCCGCCGGCACCGCATGGTGGGACATGGAGACCGGGGAAAAGCACGAGGGCGGACAGACCATAAGCAAGACCGTGACGCTCCGCTCCCTCCCCCTCTACCTCCGCGCCGGCACGATTCTGCCGATCGGTCCGGACGTGCAGTGGGCGACGCAGAAACCGTGGGACGAGCTTGAGGTGAGGGTATATCCCGGAGCCGACGGCGAGTTTACGCTCTACGAGGACGAGGGTGATAACTATAACTACGAGAAGGGCGCGTACTCGACCATAAAGATGAAATGGAACGACCGCTCCCGCACCCTCACTATCGAGCCGCGCAAGGGAGAATATGACGGCATGATCGGCTCCAGAACTTTCAACGTCACGCTCCACGACGGCAACGCCAACAAGACCGTGGCAGTGAGCTACGACGGCAAAAAGAAAACAGTGCGCCTCTGACCGGGGGCAAACTCAGACAGGAAATTGTCAGAACTAAAAATAATAAACCAACAGAACAGCAATGAAAAACAGAATCATTACGCTTGGCGCCATGGCAGCGATCCTAACCCTCGCACCATCATATTCAGTGGCATCCACACCCGATGAGTCGAAAGCCGTCACCGCCACTACCAATATTCCCGAAGCCCAGTACCCGAAAGTTGATGCCGAGGGACGCGCATATTTCCGTATCCACGCACCGGAAGCAAAGGACGTGAAAATCGACATCTGCAGCAAGAAATATGACATGATCCGCGATGACGAGGGGAACTGGAGCTGCGTGACGGATCCTCTCGTGGTAGGATTCCACTATTATTTCGCACTTGTGGACGGCGTGAGCGTGATCGATCCATCCAGCGAAGCATTCTACGGGTGCGGACGCATGGCAGGCGGAATCGAAATCCCCGAAAGTGCTGACGAGGCAGCCTACTACACGTTCAACAAGGATGTGCCCCACGGGCAGGTGAGGGAGTGCCGCTATTACTCCGATCTTGAGAAGGGAGAGCGCCGCTGCTTCGTCTACACTCCCGCCGAATATGAGACAAATCCCGAAAAGCGCTATCCGGTGCTCTATCTGCAGCACGGAATGGGCGAGGATGAACGCGGCTGGCATCAGCAGGGCCACATGGCTGACATCATGGACAACCAGATAGCTGCCGGCACCTGTGTGCCGATGATCGTGGTGATGGACAACGGCAACTGCGACTACATCTTCGGAGCACGTCCCGGCGAGACACACCAAGATTTCGGCGCTTCGTTCACCCCCATCATGATCAACGAACTCATCCCCTTCATCGACGGAAATTTCCGCACGCTCACCGACCGCGACAACCGCGCGATGGCAGGACTGTCGTGGGGCGGACACGAGACGTTCCAGACGACGCTCTACAATCTCGACAAATTCTCGCACATCGGTTCGTTCAGCGGTGCCCTGTTCTTCCTTATGGGTGGTCTGGACAAAGCTTACGACGGAGTGTTCAATAACGCCGAGGATTTCAACGGCAAGGTCCACACACTCTTCTTAGGCATGGGCTCGGAGGAGGGCTTCGGCAGTGACAAGATCTGTCAGGCACTTGATGCCGCCGGCATCAACAATGTCTACTACGAGTCGCCCGGCACCCATCACGAGTGGCTGACGTGGCGCCGCTGCTTCAATCAGTTCCTCCCACTCATCTTCAAGCAAGACCAGAAATAATCATAGCGATATGAAGATCACAAGAATACTCGCCGTCACTGCAGCCGCAGTGATGTGCCTGACAGCCGCCAAGGCAGTCAATCCTCTCGTAAGCACCTGCTTCACCACCGACCCCGCGCCGATGGTGCACAATGACACTCTCTACGTCTACACCGGTCACGATGAAAACGGTGCCGACTTCTTCTGGATGCAGGAATGGCGCGTCTATTCCACCACCGACATGGTGAACTGGACCGATCACGGCTCCCCCCTCGCCATCGAGGACTTCGAATGGGGCGATGACCGAGCGTGGGCACCGCAGTGCATAGAGCGCAACGGTAAATTCTACTTCTACGTTCCCCTCCACTCCAAGCTTACCGGCACCATGGCAATAGGCGTGGCAGTGGGCGACACTCCCACCGGACCCTTCAAGGATGCGCTGGGCAAGCCGCTTGCCGACGGCGACTGGGCATACATCGATCCCACCGTGTTCGTCGACGATGACGGTCAGGCTTATCTCTACTGGGGTAACCCTAACATCTACTATGTGAAGCTCAACGAGGACATGATCTCCTTCGACGGTGAAGTGCAGATGATCCAGCAGTCGCCCGAGGGATTCGGTGAACCGAAATTCGTGCCGGCAGAAGCTGACAAACGTTACTTCTCCACTTACACCGAAGGTCCGTGGGTGTATAAGCGCAACGGTAAATATTACTTCATCTATGCCGCAGGAGGAATCCCCGAGCACATCGGCTATTCAATGAGCGATTCGCCCGTGGACGGATGGAAATACATGGGCGAGGTGATGCCGCTCAGTGACACCGGATCGTTCACCAATCATCCCGGCATCATCGACTTCAAGGGTAAATCGTACTTCTTCTACCACACCGGCAAGCTTCCCGGCGGCGGTGGATTCGCCCGCAGTATCGCCGTCGAGCCATTTGAATACAACGCTGACGGAACTATCCCGACCATCACCCCCACCGACGAAGGTGCCCCCGCCATCGGCTATCTTGATCCGATGCGCCGCGTGGAGGCGGAGACAATGGCGAGCTCCAAAGGCGTAACAACGGAATCCAACGATAAGACCGGCGTCTACGTCAGCGACATTCATGACGGCGATTACATCCTCGTGAAAAACGCCAACTTCATGAGCGGGAATCCGAAAACGTTTGGCGCGGCAGTGGCAAGCGCACTCCGCGGAGGCACCATCGAGGTGCACGCCGACGCACCTGACGGAGAGCTGATCGCCACTCTCCCCGTCCCCCACACCGGCGGCTGGGAAGAATGGCAATACCTCGAAGTGCCGGCACAGGCAGAAGTGTCGGGCGTGCACGACATCTATTTTGTGATGAAGGGCCGCAAGGGACCTAAACTCTTCAACTTCGACTACTGGCAGTTCAAATAATAGGACAGACCAAGAATACCAAAACAAACAGACCAATCAATGAAAAAACTCTTTCTGACACTTACCGCCCTTGTGGCAGCGCTCACGGCATTGGCATGGCCCGGGATGGACATGCCGGTGCTGAAGGTGGAGGGCCGCTACCTGACGGATCCTGACGGCAACATCGTGAATCTGCACGGATTCGGACAGACTTACAGCCCGTGGTTCAACGAGCAGGGCAAGAAATGGTCGAACTACGATATCAATGCGTGTCTTGCCTACAACAAACAGAAGATTGACGAAATCATGGCTGCGGGATGGAAAATGAATTACATCCGCATGCACATGGATCCGTACTGGTCCAATACACCGGGTGTCAACGTGTCCGGGGAAAACGACATCTCCGCTTTCAGCCTGACACGCTTCCGCACGTATCTTGAACGCGTGTTTATCCCGATGGCGGAGTATGCTATCTCCAAGGGACTTTACGTGGTGATGCGCCCGCCGGGTGTGTGCCCCGAGAATATCGCAGTGGGCGACGCCTACCACGACTATCTGAAACAGGTGTGGGATGTGGTGTCGAAGAAGAAAGTGCTCGTCGATAACCCCCACGTCATGTTTGAGCTCGCCAATGAGCCTGTAAGAATCAAGGATACTGACGGACAGTACCGCTCCAACACTGACGGCTGCAACAAGAATCTTACGCAATTTTTTCAGGAAATCGTGGATCTGATGCGTGCCAACGGCTGTAAGAACATTCTCTGGGTGCCGGGCACGGGCTATCAGTCGCAATATGCAGGCTTTGTGAAATATCCCGTCAAGGGTGAAAACATCGGCTACGCGGTGCATGTGTATCCGGGGTGGTACGGCAGCGACGCGATAGAGCCGAGTCACGAACTCGGAGGCAGCTACGGAGGCGGATTTACCGCTTTCTCCGCCGGCTGGGACGCTCAGATCAAGCCTGTGGCAGAAATCGCTCCCGTGATGGTGACTGAAATGGACTGGGCTCCTTCAAAGTACAATGCCTCGTGGGGTAAGAGTATCACCGGAAAGATGCTCAATGAGGGTTTCGGTGCCAACTTCAAGGTGCTTGCCGACAACACCGGCAATGTGAGCTGGATGATCTTCACCGGTCCGGAACTTCTGGGACAGTTCAAGGATGTGCCCGCAAATGGCGGAAACTATACCTTCTTCAATGATCCGGAGGCTTGTCCGTGGCCCGTCTATCATTGGTTCAAGGATTATGCCGGGGAAGCGCTCCCCGATCCGGTGAAGACCGAACTGATTTTCTCCTCGAAGCTCAAGCAGGGTAATGTGTGCGACATCATGACGGGCAGTTCGGTTGCCGCAACGGTGATTTCGGACTATGCCGACGGGTACCAGCTCAACGGTGTGGACGACATCGACGTCAGAATTGACGACGAGAGCATCCTGAAATGGGATGACGGAAAATTCACCGCCCTCGCGATGGGTTCCACCAAAGCAGAGATAGAATATGCGGTCAATGGTAAAACCGAGCGAATGACCGTCACGTTCAATTCGACTCCCTTCCCCCTGATCAGCGGACTATTCAATCCGTCGATCTGGGAAAACGGCTCGTTCAACGAGACAACCGGAGTGGTCACGACCGGTCAATACGGCTTTGCGGGTTGGACCTACGCCTCCGGACTCGATCTGTCGGCTTTCAAATATCTGGTGGCAGAGATCGAGGGTGACAACAGCGTGAATCTTTCGTTCCGCGTGTTTGATGACAACAATTACTGGGGTGATCCTGCAATGTACGATTTCGGAAGCAAGAAGCGCGTGATCGTCGACCTTGCCCAAATGAAATCGGACAAGGGGCGCACACTCTCCCCCGCGCACATCCACATCGTGGGGTTCTGGTCGCTCGGCGGTCGACCGTTCACGCTCAAAGGCGTGTGGGTGAGCAATTCACCTGACGGCACTTCCGGACTTGTGGACGTAATGCCTGCCTATGATACGACCGTCGACGTCTATAACCTCCAGGGCGTGAAGCTGAGGAGCGGAGTGCCCGCCGACGAGGCTGCCGAGGGGCTCGCTCCCGGCATCTATATCGCCGGTGGCAAGAAGATCGTGGTAACCCGCAGATAATGAAAACAGAATAAACTTAGGAATATGAAACTCCTTAAATCAATCGTTATGACAATGTGCCTCGGGGGAATGCTTGCCCCGTCAGCTAAGGCGCAGGATCCCAATTTCTATATCTACCTGTGTATCGGACAGTCGAACATGGAGGGCAACGCCGTGATCGAGCCGATAGACCGCCAGAACGTGCCGGAACGCTTCCAGCTTCTCCCCACCGTCGATTTCAACAATCCCAAACGGACGAAAGGGGAGTGGTGCGTAGCAGTTCCCCCGCTCGTGAGAGAGTACACCGGACTGACCCCGATGGATTACTTCGGACGCACGATGGTGGATAATCTGCCTGAAAACGTCAGGGTCGGAGTCGTGCCTGTGGCTATCGGCGGATGCAGCATCCGTCACCTTGACAAAGACTATGACCCCTCGACCGTGTCGAAGGAAGCCGATTGGTTCCAGAACTTCATGAAGGCTTACGATAACAAACCTTACGACCGTCTGATCGAATGTGCGAAAATCGCCCAGAAGGATGGTGTGATCAAGGGTATTCTCCTTCATCAGGGTGAGACCGATACCGGCAAAAAAGAGTGGCCCGCTCAGGTGAACAAGGTCTATACTGACATTCTCAACGATCTGGGTCTCAATGCAGAGGACGTGCCCCTGCTTGCCGGCGAAGTAGTGACTTCGGCTATGGGAGGCGTGTGCGGCAGCATGAATCCGATCATCAACTCTCTCCCGCAGACCATCAAGACCGCAAAGGTGATCTCCGCCGCCAACCTTGAGCAGAAGGGTGACGGACTGCATTTCACCCCCCACGCCTACCGCGTGCTGGGCTGCCGCTATGCCGAAGCCATGCTTGCGGAATACGGCATCGACAATCCCCGCATCGAGTACTCGGAGGAGAAGCCTTTCGTCCCCACCCCGGATCCAGGCGAGGGAGATTTCGTGTTTGATTTCCAGTACTTTGATCCCACTATCTTCGCCAACGGCACTTTTGATCCGAAAACCGGAGTATTCGTAGCCGGGCAGTGGGGGTTCGGCGGCTGGGAATATGACCAGCCCATCGACCTCACGGGCTACAAATACTTGGTGGCTGAACTTGAAGAAGAGGATAGCAACGGCGTCGAATTCAGAGTGTTTGACACTCCGAGTTATTGGGAAACACCTTATTCGGCTAAATTCAACGGAGGAAAACTTCTGGTGTGCGAGCTCAACGGCATGATGAAAAACCTTGAATCGGGAATCGTTCCCCTCAACACCAACGGGATATATCGTGTCGGATTCTGGGCATACGGGAACAAACCGATCCGTATAAAGCACGTGTTTGCCACGAATACTGACCCTTACTCGTCAGTGACCGCTCCTGTTGCAGAAGGCAAGGACGTTGCCGTGTATGATCTCAACGGGAACAAAGTGGCGGATCAGTTTCGCCCTGAAGAGCTTCAGGCAGGACTCTATATCGTGGGTCACCGCAAGGTGATGCTTACGAAGTAAGAGTAATCCCCCGACGAGTGTTCCAATCCAACCAACAGAAAAGCGTACATCACATTATCACAAAAATGTCAATTACTTCCAACACCATATTGAGCGGTATGCTCCTCTGTGCATTAAGCACAGGCGCTGCCGACTACACACTCACCAGTCCAGACGGAAAGACCGCAGTGACTGTGAACGACAACGGAAACCGTGCGAATTATTCCGTCACACATTCCGGAAAAACTTTCGTGGCAGAGTCACCCTTAGGCTTAAAAACCAATATAGGCGACTACACGGGCAATCTTAAACTCATGAAGGCTTCGGAACCGGAAACTGTGAGCGACAGCTACAGTCTGCGAAACATCAAAAACAGCCATGTCAATTACAAGGCTAATCGTCAGACCTATACGTTCGCTCAGGATGGTAAAGCCGTGATGGATGTGGAAATGGAAGTGAGTGACAACAATGTGGCTTTGCGCTATCGTGTGCTCCCGCAGGGTCCGACACTCTGCTGCGTGGTGGAGGAAGAATCTACCGGATTCGCCATGCCGGAAGGCACGACGACTTTCTTGTGTCCCCAGTCGGGACCGATGGGCGGATTCGCACGCACGTCGCCGAGTTATGAGACACATTACACGGCTGATGACGCTACCGGGAAAAACGGGTGGGGAGAAGGCTACACATTCCCCTGTCTCTTCCGCAACGGTGAAGACGGATGGACGCTTATCTCCGAGACCGGCATTGCCGGCGACTATTGCGGATCCCACCTGAAAGGGAATCAGGACGGCAGCTACACAATCGCCTATCCAATGCAGGGAGAGCAGAACGGCTTCGGATCGACCGGGGCAATGCTCGCGCTCCCCGGATATACCCCCTGGCGCACGATAACGGTGGGAGAGACTCTCGCTCCAATAGCCGAGACAACCGTGTCATTTGACGTTGTAGAGCCTCTTTATGAGCCCAAGAAGGACTATAAATATGGCCGCGGCATGTGGAGCTGGATCATCAAGATGGATCCGAGCTGCAATTTTGACGAGCAGAAGCGCTACATTGATTTTGCAGCCGACATGGGCTATGAAAGTGTGCTTGTCGATGCTCTCTGGGACACTCAGATCGGGCGCGAGGGGATTGAAGAACTCGCCCGCTACGGCAAAGAGAAGGGCGTGGGACTTTATCTATGGTACAACTCCAACGGGTCATGGAACGACGCACCGCAAGGTCCCCGCGGAATCATGGGTGACATAGTGAAGCGCCGCAAGGACATGGCGTGGATGGAGAAGAATGATATCCGCGGTATCAAAGTTGACTTTTTCGCCGGGGACAAGCAGGAGACCATGCGTCTCTATCATGATATTCTTGCGGACGCCAATGACCATGGTCTGCTTGTGATATTCCACGGCTGCACCCTTCCGCGTGGTTGGGACAGGATGTACCCCAACTATGCTGCAAGCGAGGCGGTGCGTGCGAGCGAGAATCTGCATTTTTCGCAGGGAGAATGTGACAACGAGGCATTCGCAGCCACTTTCCACCCGCTGGTGCGCAATACCGTAGGCAGCATGGATTTCGGAGGGAGCGCCCTGAACAAGTACTACAACGCGAATAATGAGCCAAGAGGATCGAAGAGAATGACATCGGATGTTTTCGCGCTTGCCGTAGCCACTCTCTTCCAAAGCCCCGTACAGCATTTCGCCCTCGCGCCCAACAATCTGGAGGATGCTCCGGAATGGGCGATAGACTTCATGAAGCGCGTTCCCACCACATGGGATGAAACCCGCTTCATCGAAGGATATCCCGGCAAATACATCGTGCTCGCACGCCGCCAGGGTGACCGCTGGATCGTGAGCGGCATCAATGCCACAGACGAGACCATGAAAATCGAAGTGGAACTGCCTGAAGCCATGAAACAGGGCTACGTGAACGTCTACAGTGATAACGACAAACTCGAAGGCAGCGTAAAGAAATCCCGCGCCGACAAAAAAGGACGGGTGAAGGTGACGATGCCCAAGAACGGCGGTTTCGTGATTGACAGCGCAAATTAAAGAACTTCAACTACTTATCGGGAAATGAAAATCAAAGGTCTGACTATTGCCACAGTACTCGCCGTGGCGGCTATGACAGAAATACATGCCGACGCACCGCTCGAACTCCGATATTCCTGGCCCGCACAGGAATGGGTGGAAGCGCTTCCTGTGGGTAACTCACGCATGGGCGCGATGATCTACGGAGGTGTGGAGCAGGAATTAATCAAGCTTAACGACGAGACATTCTGGGCCGGCGGTCCTCACAATAACAACAGCGCCGAGGGTCTGGCGTATCTTGACAAAATCAGAAGCCTGATTTTCGAAGGAAAAGAGAAAGAAGCGGAGGTGCTTATTGACAAACACTACTTCACCGGTCAGCACGGGATGTCGTTTCTACCACTCGGAACACTGAAAATAGATTTCGCCCACGGATCAGATGTGACGGATTATTCCCGCAGACTTGATATATCAGAGGCGAAAGCTGAAGTGAGTTATACGGTGTCGGGGGTTAAATACACCCGCGAAACAATAGCTTCTCTGCCGGACGGAGTGATTGCCGTGCGTCTTACCGCAGACAAGCCAGGAACACTTGGATTCAGCCTGAGTTACGAACTTCCCGATCAAGGAGAGGTTACGTTCAATGGTAATGAAATGGATGTAACAGTTGACGGTAGAGATCAGGAGGGTGTGAAAGCTGCTCTGACGGCAAAATGCGGTATTGCGGTTGAAACGAAATCCGGGAAAGTGTCGGACGATGGCAAATCCTTGAAAGTGGAGGGCGCGGACGATGCGACGATCTACATAGCTTCAGCTACAAACTTCGTGAAGTACAACGACGTGAGCGGTGATGCCGCAAAAGCAGTCAGAGATCGTCTGGACGCTGCAATAGCGAAGGGATACGCCCGGCTGATCGCGGACCATACAACTGCATACAAGAAACAGTTTGACCGCGTAAAGCTTACTCTTCCGAAGGGGGAGAAGGCGGGGGAGGAAACTCTTGAGCGACTCACGTCGTTCGGAGATACATACGACCCATCGTTTATTGAACTATTGTTCCAGTATGGCAGATACCTGCTCATCTCGTCGTCGCAGCCGGGCGGTCAGCCGGCAAATCTGCAGGGCGTTTGGAATGAATCACTCACGCCTCCGTGGGACAGCAAGTACACCATCAACATCAATGCAGAAATGAACTATTGGCCGGCAGAAGTGACGAATCTCAGCGAGTGTCACGAGCCGTTGTTCGATCTCATCGCAGATCTATCGGTGACAGGCGACACCACAGCAACCGTGCTCTATGGAGCTGACGGGTGGGTGGCACATCACAATACGGATCTGTGGCGCATCTGCGGACCGGTGGACATGGCTATTTACGGCATGTGGCCTAACGGAGGTGCATGGCTCGCCACCCATCTGTGGGAGCATTATCTTTTTACCGAGGATATGGACTTCCTCCGCAAGTACTACCCAGTCATCAAGGGCACGGCAGATTTCTTCCTCAGCACACTCGTGGAGGATCCCGCTACCGGATATCTTGTCACGTCTCCCTCCGGGTCGCCTGAACATGGCTACGGCGAGTCGTGCATCACCGCAGGATGCACGATGGATAACCAGATAGCCCGTGACGCGCTCAACAATACACGTCTTGCCGGAGAGCTATTGGGTGAGGATGCTGAATATCTGGCTCGCCTCGAGCAGACAATAAGCCGACTGAATCCGATGCGTGTGGGAAAATACGGTCAGCTTCAGGAATGGAACGTGGATGCTGACGACCCCACAGATGATCACCGACACGTGTCACATCTCTACGGGCTTTATCCCTCGAACCAGATTACCCCTTCCAGGACTCCAGATGAATTCAAGGCAGCCGCCGTCACTCTCACCCAGCGTGGCGATATGGCAACCGGCTGGAGCATCGGCTGGAAGATCAACCTGTGGGCGCGTCTGCTTGACGGCGAACATGCAGACAAGATAATCCGTAATTTCGTGCATCTGCTTCCGACCCGCGGCACAGGAATTACTCCTAACGGATTTGACGGACGATTGTATGCCAACCTCTTCGATGCCCATCCGCCGTTCCAGATCGACGGTAACTTCGGCTTTACTGCGGGAGTAGCAGAAATGCTCGTGCAGAGCCACGATGATGCCATATTCCTCCTGCCCGCGCTTCCCTCGTCCTGGAATGAGGGTGAAGTGAGCGGATTGAGGGGACGCGGGGGGAAAGAAATCGGGATAAAATGGGCTGACGGCAAGCTGAAAACTGCTGAAATAAAGGCAGATAAGGGCGGAAAAATGCGCGTCAGAACGTTTGTAGAGCTTCTTGAAGAAGATGGACTTAAAGAGGTGCAAACCGCTGAGTATCAGATTGCCGGAGAGCCAAAAACTTTCTGGGAATATGAAGTGGAAATGGCTCCGAAACAGGTTTTGGTGATCAAAGCAAAGTAAGATTTTTCTATACCCTCGGTGATTGGACAGAGGAGAAAGCAAACATTGTGTCATAATTGCCAAATTTTTAAGATTTGATCAGCCGACATGTGGTGGGCGCGATATATCGCGCCCCTACAGGCTTGATATATAAGGTTTTCATAACCCCATAGATGCTGTCAAGCAAAACAGAGGCTATGTCGAATTACGACATAGCCTCTGTTGTTTTAGGAACAATGGGGTTATCCGATTTCGTTGGATTACCGGAAGTGGGAGAGGGGGTAGGTGTGGGTGTATTCGAAGTAGTTGGCGGTGTAGGTGGGGAAAAGACGTCGGGAAAGGCGGGGGAAAGATCGGATGAGGAAGCCGTAGGTGGAGTCGCGCACGTTGACTATCAACTTCTTAAGACGGAAGCGGAGGAAGGAGGGGAGGGAGGAGATTTTTCCGTCAAGACGGCATAATTCACTATGGAACCGTCGATTATGAACATTGGAGATACCTGTTGTATCGTAAATAGAGACGAACTCCGGGACGTATGCAAAGGTGATCCCGGATTGACGAAGCTGACGGAACTGATGGCGGTCGGCGAGAATGCGGTAACTTAAATCGAAGGGCATTTCCTTCAATCGGCGCGCTGCTACGAAAATGGACTGATGGCAGGTGGGGATGTGGGTGCCGGTGTGACTGGGGCGTCGCTTGTAGAAGCGGTTGCCGACGCTACATAATGTGTCGCCATAAAGAACATCAACGCCTTGATAATCTGCTGCTGACGAGAAGAAACGGGAGAGGGCGGAGTGGGAGAAAAACCGGTCGCCTGCGTTCATAAATAGAATATAATCGCCTGTGGCAATGGATATTCCCTTGTTCATCGCGTGGTAAATACCCTTGTCGGGTTCGCTAATCCAGCGTGATAAGTAACCGGCATAGCGGCTGATAATGTCGACGGTGCCATCGGTGGAGGCTCCGTCGATGACAATGTACTCCACGTCACCGTAATCCTGACCAATTACGGAAAGAATCGTAGGCTCTATCACGTCGGCTGCGTTATAGCAGACGGTGATCACGGTGATTTTCGGCTTGCTCTGTGTTGACGTCATATCAACTATAACGTGGCACGTGGCCGGAATATTATTTGAGAAGGGGACAGGAATTAACGGTTCCAGATACCGGTGGCGTTGCCGCGGATGATTTTCTTGATCTGTATCCTGCCGGCGACAGCCTGGAAGAGGTAGACGAGGGTGGGGAGGAGAAGGAGTCCCGGAATACTCCATTGCCGACAGCAGAATGTCATGACGGGATAAGCCACGATTGCAAAAGCGACGTAAATGATGAGCTGGAGACGGACTTTGCCGGTGCCGTTGATCATGTACATGTAGATGTTGGCGAGCATCATAAGTTCGACGTAGAGGGCGAGGGCGATGTTGAACGAGACGGGGACAGTCACAACGTCGTCAAGCCACAAGGCGAAAAAACTCCCGGCAAAAAGAATCATGATAATTACGCAGGGGATGGATGCGAGCCAGAGGCGCTCCATGTTGCGGAGCATGGAAGCCATCCAGTCGAAGTTGCCGCGAGTGTAGGCGTCGGTGAATGCTGACCAGAAGGGCGTGATGACGATAAGCGCCACCATGTAGAGGATGTTGAAGTACTTGTAGGAGACATTGTACTGGGTGACGACGTCGGGACCAATCTCCCGGGAAATGATGATGTTCATCAACTGGAAGATGAGGAGCATTGCGGTGGTGATGACGAAGAACTGACCACCAATGCCAAGAATATTCTTCACGTAGGAGAACCGGACGAATCGGAAGGAGGGACGGTAGGCACGGTATCTGCCATGGAACATGAAAATGGATATTATGCCGAGAACGAGGACCGGAACACCGGAGAATGCGAGGGCGAGCTGAATGAGGTTGCCGTGGCGGACGGTGCGGGTGAGGATGAAGATGGTGAGGAATGCGAAAGCCTGACCGAGGACATTGATGAGCGAGGCGAGAACGGGGCGCTGATCCGCCGTGACGAGGGCGGAAAAGACCTGAAGAATCATGTTGATGCCGAAGAATGAGATCAGGAGCATGAACACGCGGGAGAGTTCGTGGCGATAGGAGGGATCAACTTCAAGGATGCTGCTCCAGTCGACAAAAATGTTGACGGGCAGGATGATCGCCAGTCCTACGGCGATGATGATGGTGAGGGAGGCGTAGGTGGTGGATGTGAGAATGCGGGCTTCGGTGGTGTTGCCGAGGGCTTTGGCTTCGGCGAAACGATTGCGGAATCCGTGGGTGAATCCGATGTCGAAGAAAAAGAACCAAGCCATGAGAGAGCTGAGCGCGAGCCAAATTCCATACTGCGTGGGATTGACGAAGTCGATGGTCATGCGCACGACAAGGAACGAGATGATGATGCTGATCCCCTTGAGCAGCAGAGAACCGATGATATTTTTCTTGAGCAACACGGTGCGGGCGTTGCCTGAGAAGAATTTTGCAATGGATGCGATAGGATTCATTGTTCGTCAGAGAGGGGGGAGAAGGGATCAGGGTTTTATGCCTGTGAGGGCGTAGATGCGGCGTGGATCAATGCCGAGAGCGGCAGCCCGTCGGGCGTCGGCAAGGGCGTCGTCGTTGGAGTAGCGGAGTTTGTTGAGCGCGGATCGGCATAGATACAGTTCGCCGTAGTCGGGGTCGAGTGCGAGTCCGTCCATAATGTCGGAGGAGGCGCGTCCGAGGTTCTCGAGGACGAGGTAGCATGTGGCGCGTGCGGCGTAGAGCTCGGGGGAGGGCTCGAGGGCTATCAGACGGCTATAAAGAGGGATCGCTTCATCGGGATGTCCGGAGGATGAGAGGATGATGGCGCGTCCGAGGGTGGCTTCGGGATCGTCGGGGGCGAGGGATAGGGCGTGGGAGAGATCGGCTTCGGCAAGTTCGAGGCGGTTGGTGTTGAGGTAGATAAACGCGCGCTGTACGATGGCTCCCACAGCGGTGGAGTCGATGTCGATTACCGCCTGATAGTCGCGGAGAGCTTCGGGGAGGCGTCCGAGGGAGTTGAGGACGCGGGCACGGCGCATGAGGACGTCGGTGTTGAGCGAATCGAATGCGACGGCATCGGTGAGAGTGGCAATAGCTTCGTCGTCCTGTCCCTGATAGAACTGCATCATTCCGACGTTGGTGAGCAGAAGAATGTTGGATGGATTGGCAGGCTCAAGGCGCATGGCGCTACGAAGGAAGCCGATGGCTTTGCCCCACTGTGAGGCTGCCCCTGCTGCATCGGCGCTGTCAACGAGGGCGAGATAGGCAGTGGAATTGAAGGCGACGGAATCGGTGGCGGATGCCGGGGATGCTTCGGAGCAGGCGCGGGAACGTGATCCGAAGGCGAAGAGGGGAAGCAGGAGGAGCGGGAGCAGGATTATCTTAGTCGGATGAAGCACGGCGGTAGAGGTAGAGGGCTATGAAGATATAGACGATGTTGGGGATCCACATTGCAACCATCGGAGAGGTGTAGCCTGATACGGCAAATGTGGATGTGACGGTGGTGAAAAGAATGTAGCTGAAGGAGAGGGCGAGTCCGATGCCGATGTTGAGTCCCATCCCGCCTTTCACTTTCTTGGAGGAAAGGGACATTCCGATTACGGTGAGGATGAATGCGGCGGCGCACATGGCGTAGCGGCGCTCGTTCTCGATCTCAAATGACTTGATGTTGGCGATGCCGCGCTCCTTCTGTCGGTGAATGTACTCGCGGAGCTGGGGGGTGGTGAGCATCTCGTGGTCGTTCTTGGAGATGAGGAAGTCGCGCGGCTCGATGGGAATGATGGTGTCAAGGCGTGTGCCGCGGGTGATAATCTCGCGGTTGCCGGAGAAGTCGCGGATCATGTAGTCGCGCACCTGCCAGCTGTAGAGTGTATCCCACTTGATGATCTGGGCGGTGAGTCGGGAGACAAGAACTTTGTCGTCGAATGACTCAAGGGAGAACTTGTAGCCGGTCTTGGTGGTGTTGTCGTAGCGTGCAATGTAGGCGATCTCGCCGGGAGCAACCTGCATCATGATGTTGGAGCCGTAGTCGATACGTTTGTTTTTGACGTAGGTGTTGGTGTAGTCGATGCGTTTGACGTTGGCGGGGGGAATAATGTAGGCTGAGAGAAGGTAGGTGGCGATGGCAATGACGCATGCCGACATGAGGTAGGGGCGCATGAGGCGCTTGAAGCTGACCCCCGCGGAGAGCATGGCGATGATCTCGGAGTTGGATGCGAGCTTTGATGTGAAGAAGATGACGGCGATGAACGTGAATAGGGGGCTGAACTGATTGGCGAAGTAGGGGAGGAAGTTGAGGAAGTAGTCGAAAATGGTAGCCCGGAGGGGTGCCTTCAGGAATGCGTCGAGCTTCTCGTTGATGTCGAACATGATGGTGATGGCAAGAATCAGGGCTATAGCGAAGATGTAGGTGCCGAGAAACTTGCGCATGATGTACCAGTCGAGGATCTTGAAGCCCGGGATGCGCAGGAGGAGCGCTCCGAGGGAGAATGACGGTAACTTAGATAAAAATGAAGGTCGCTTTATTGCCATTTTCGGTTGGTTGCAGTTGGAAATGTGGAGAAGAGATCAGAGTCGCCGTGTGACGCGTTCGACCATCATTGTCTTCCATGAATGGAAGTCGCCTTCGATGATGTGACGACGCGCCTCGCGGACGAGCCAGAGGTAGAAGGCGAGGTTGTGGATGGATGCTATCTGCATGGCAAGGAGTTCGCCTGCGATGAATAGGTGGCGGAGGTAGGCGCGGGTGTAGACACGGTCGACAATAGAGGGCCCGTCGGGCTGGATGGGGGAGAAGTCGTCGGCCCATTTCTTGTTGCGCATGTTCATGATGCCGTCGGGGGTGAAGAGCATTCCGTTACGGCCGTTGCGTGTGGGCATGACGCAGTCCATCATGTCGACGCCACGGTCGATGGCTTCGAGGATGTTGGCGGGAGTGCCTACGCCCATTAGGTAGCGGGGACGGTCGGTGGGGAGGATTTCGTTGACGACTTCGATCATGTCGTACATGACTTCGGCGGGTTCGCCTACGGCAAGACCGCCAATGGCGTTGCCGTCGGCTCCGAGTTCGGCGATGCGCATGGCTGATTCGCGTCGGAGGTCGGGGTAGGTGCAGCCCTGAACTATGGGGAAGTAGGACTGGTAGTAGCCATAGAGCGGCTCGGTCTCTTTGTATCGACGCCAGCCACGGTCGAGCCAACGGTGTGTGAGATCGAGGGATCGGCGGGCGTAGGTGTAGTCGGACGTGCCGGGAGGACATTCGTCGAGTGCCATCATGATGTCGGCGCCGATTGCGCGCTCGATGTCGACGACGCCTTCGGGGGTGAAGAGGTGGCGCGATCCGTCGATGTGAGAGCGGAAGTGGGCGCCTTCTTCGGTGAGTTTGCGATTGGAGGATAGTGAAAATACCTGAAAGCCTCCGCTATCGGTGAGGATGGGGCGATCCCATCCGTTGAAGCGGTGGAGTCCGCCGGCTTTCCGGAGGATGTCGATGCCCGGGCGGAGGTAGAGGTGGTATGTGTTGCCGAGTATGATTTTAGCGTCGATGTCGTCGCGGAGTTCGTGGATGTGTACGCCTTTTACTGACCCAAGTGTGCCGACGGGCATGAATATGGGGGTGGGTACGTCGCCATGGTCGGTGTGGAACACACCGGCGCGAGCTTTTCCTGCGGGATCTGTGGCTTGAAGTTGAAATTTCATAATCAGGTACAAAGATACGCCGAAAAATTGTGATGGCAAAAAATTGGGTTGAGAGATTAGCGGAGTTAGGAGTTGTGGGAATTCACAATGCACAATTCACAATGCACAATTCACAATGCACAATTCACAATGCATTATGCATAATGCACAATTGGGGGATTTTTATTGGGATTAAAAGACAGGGGACTGGAGAAACAGGAGTTCTTACGATAATGATCTGTGACTGCAGAGGTGTTTATTTGCTGTGATAAGTTGAAGGGTTGATGAGAACAGGAGGAGGTATCAATCAGACGTGGGTTGTGACGAAATCGAATAAGTCATATAAGTCAGATAAATGGATGAATTAATAGTATGAAAAACGTCCTGCCGTTGATTGCAGGACGTTATGGTGATGGAAATTAAGGAGCTTACATGCGAGAACTCCGGAGAGTGGGAAGATGCTGGAAGTTCACTTGCAAGCGCGAACTCCAACATGAGGATGTTGACGGAGGTTCGCTTGGGAGCCTGCACCGAGGGGGCTGACTTCGCCAGCTATCCCGTCGACATGCAAGCGCGAACTCCGGCGAACTTCTTATTTGATAAGAAGTTTGTGGGACTTGGAGGCGTGGCGGAGGATGTAGATGCCTGGGGTGATACCGTCGATGGTTTGGTCGGTGGTGGAGCGGACGAGGTTGCCACCTATGTTGTAAATATCGATCTTCTTTCCTTCGGGGGCATTTACAAGGATTGAGCCGCCAACAACAGAGAATGAGAAGTCATCTTCTGGATTCTCGATATCATTAATAGCCGACAGATCTTTGATTAGGAATTTGCCCCAGACCGGATGCTCTTTGTAAGCATCAAGAGCTTCCGGCAAAACTTCAAGAGTTGCAGTTTGATATGTGTCATTTTCAAAACAGCTATTATAAACAGATGGAGGATTTATTGCCAAAGAAGTGATATGTGAGAGACTGGTGCAATTTTTGAATGCATTTTCGCGTATAGATTCAATAGATTCTCCCAGAGTTATCGAGGAAAGATCAAAGCATCCTTCGAACGCATTTTGACCAATATAAGTGACGGAATTGGGAATAATGACAGAAGTAAGATTGGTACAGCCGGAGAATTCATATCCCCAAATATACTTTACAGACTTACCAATAGTCAATTTTGTTAGATTTGTTTGTTCACTAAAAGGGGCGTAAGGATATCCGTAGTAAAGGTCTCTTCCGAGATAAACATCTTCAAGAGGACAACTTTTGAATGCGCAGAATGTTGAAGGGGCTAATTCAACTTTTTCATTACCATCCTCAAATTTGACTTTTTTTATTTCTGAGCAATTTTTGAATACAGATGAGCCGATGTAAGTGACGGAATTGGGAATGGTTATAGCAGAAATGCCAGAGCAACCAAAGAAAGCTCCGTCGCCGATGTAAGTGACGGAATTGGGGATAAAGAAGGAGGTGAGACCGTTGCAACCGTTGAAAGCAGAATCACCGATGTACGTGACGGAATTTGGAAGAGTAACGGATTCGAGACATGAACAACCTTCAAATGCGTTTGTCTTAATCTCTGATACAGATTCAGGTAGAATTAGATTTTTAATGAGTTCGCCATTTAAGTAAAGATTATGGACAAAAGTCAAGGGATTGGAGTTAGTCCCTTGAAAGTTTATGTTGCACCATGATTCTAAAGACAATATATTGATTTCTTTCAGTGCAGGACATTCTTCGAAAGCACAATACTTGATGGTGGTTACTGAATTAGGAATAGTGACGGAGTTAAGTCCTTTGCACCTACTGAAAGCACGATCACCAATTATCTCAACTGACTCTCCGAGTTCTAAAGATGTGAGGCCGGAGCAAGCACTGAATGCAAAATTGCCAATGGAAGTTACGGAATTGGGGATGATAACGGAGGTTAGACCAACGCAATCCCTGAACGCAAACTCTTCGAGAGATATTACTGAATTAGGAATAGTAATATAGGATAGTCCCTTACATCCATCAAACGCATATTTGCCGATAGATATGACTGGATAAGAGGTCCCGTTGTATTTAACGGTTTCGGGAATTATGATGTCTCCGGTGTATTTTGAGGATCCAGAAATCACCTCAACACTTGAATCATCAAGAATTTTGTAGTATAGACCGTCAACCTCAAAGGCGTTGACATGGAGGTACGCTGTAATGATAAGATAGAGGGGGATTAGCAAGCGGAGGATTGGGGCTTTGCGGAGGATTGGTTTGGTAATCATTCTGATGTGTTTTCTACCCTTTAGCTCCCGTAAGGGCGGTTAAAAAAAAGAATGCGTGAGAGCCATACTTGTTGCCCGTTCTCACGTTCCGAGGCCTTCGCAATGCCCATCTTCGTAGAACGAGCAAACTTGCAGAAGCCTCACGCAGAATATGCAAAATACACCAATAGCTGACACTCACGTGCCTGCTACCGGTGGAATATACATATCCACAAGGCATCTACCGTTTGCTTCATTCTTGACGAAGATTGAAATTTGCGAAGTTTCGGAACGTCAAGAAAGAGCGTCGAGTAAACGCATTTTACCTAAAAATGTCAGCGGTAGCCGTGTGTGGCATGGATGCTAACATGGCAAAGATAATGGATTGGGGGGAGA
>CAMWPM010000007.1 GCA_947176235.1 uncultured Bacteroidales bacterium
TAGTTGTCGATGGGGAACTGGTCGGTGTCCCAGCCGTTCTGGTAGTCACCGCGGTTGGCGTCGATAGATCCGAGCATGCCATTGTCGACAGCCACAGCGAGTTCGTGCTCGAAGGTGTGACCGGCGAGGGTTGCGTGGTTCACCTCGATGTTCACCTTGAAGTCCTTCTCGAGGCCATGAGCCTTGAGGAAGCCGACAACGGTCTCGGTATCGACGTCATACTGGTGCTTGGAGGGTTCCATGGGTTTGGGCTCGATGAGGAAAGTGCCGGTGAAGCCCTTCGAACGTGCATAGTCGCGGGCGAGGGTGAGCATGGTAGCCAGATGCTCTTTTTCACGCTTCTGGTCGGTGTTGAGGAGGCTCATGTAGCCTTCGCGGCCGCCCCAGAACACGTAGTTCTGACCGCCGAGCTCGATGGTGGCGTCAATAGCGTTCTTGATCTGAACGGCAGCACGAGCCACAACGTCGAAGTCGGGGTTGGTGGCAGCACCGTTCATGTAGCGGGCATGACCGAATACGTTGGCGGTACCCCAGAGGTTCTTGATGCCTGTCTCAGCCATCAGACCCTTGATGTGGGCAACCACTTCCTTGAGGTTGCTTTCATATTCCTCGATGGACGAACCTTCGCTCACGAGGTCAACGTCGTGGAAGCAGAAATACTCGATACCCATCTTCTGCATGAACTCGAAGCCTGCGTCAGCTTTGTCCTTGGCGCGCTGCACGGGATCGGTAGCTTCGTTCCAGGGGAACTGCTTTGTGCCGCCGCCGAACTGGTCGCCGCCCTCGGCGCAAAGTGTATGCCACCATGCCATGGCAAACTTGAGCCACTCCTTCATGGGCTTGCCGAGAACGATCTTCTCAGCGTCGTAGTAGCGATAAGCCATGGGATTGTAGCTGTCCTTGCCTTCGAATTTGATTTTCCCTATACCGGGAAAGTACTCTTTCTTTGCCATTGTGATAAAGTTTTGTTAGAGTTAGGTTATTATTTTGTTTGTGATTTTTGTGAATTGCGGCTTATTAGCGTCCGAGCTCGTTGGCGAGGCGCTCTTTCCAGAGTGCGTACGCCTCGAGATAGGGAGCGCGGTCGGCGGGAGGAGTGATCTGCTCGATGAGATCGAGAGTGGCGAATGCCTCGTTATGGTCACGGTAGATTCCTGCACCCATACCGGCACCCTTGGCGGCGCCTACGGAGCCGTCGGTGTCAAACAGGTCGATCACCGCACCGGTCACTCCGGCAAGCGTGTCGCGGAACACCGGACTGAGGAACATGTTGGCGTGACCTGCATGGATCTTGGTGACGGGCAGTCCGATCTGCTGCATGATCTCGATGCCGTACATGAACGAGAACACGATGCCTTCCTGTGCGGCACGCATGATGTGACGGCGGTCGTGGACGTTGAAGTTGATTCCGTGCATCGAACATCCTATCTGACGGTTCTCAAGCAGGCGCTCGGCGCCGTTGCCGAAGGGGAGGATGCTTACGCCTTCGCTGCCTACCGGCACTTCGGCTGCCAGTCGGTTCATATCGTTGTAGGAGCAACCTTCGGGGGCAATGTTGCGTTTCACCCAGCTGTTGAGGATGCCGGTGCCGTTGATGCATGCGAGGACTCCGATGCGCACGTTTTCACCGTCGTGATTGACGTGGGCGAAATTGTTGACGCGGGAGAGGGGATCGTAGTCGACAGTGCCGTTCACGCCATAGACCACACCTGACGTGCCTGCCGTGGATGCAATTTCACCCGGCTCAAACACATTGAGCGACAGTGCATTGTTGGGCTGGTCGCCTGCACGGTAGGTGATGGGCGTGCCCTCGGCGAGTCCGAGCTCGGAGGCTGCTTCGGCAGTGAGATGTCCCTGATCGCTGAAGGTGGGGACTACGCGGGGGAGAATGTCGTGGCCGTAGCCGTAATAATCCATGAGGAAGGCTGCGGGGGCGTTGTTGCGGAAATCCCAGAGCATCATTTCGGAAAGACCCTCGGGTGTGGTGACGATCTCGCCTGTCATCTTCATGGCGATGTAATCGGCGGGGAGCATGATTTTGTAGATGCGCTCGAAGATTTCCGGCTCGTTCTGCTTCACCCACTGGAGCTTGGCAGCAGTGAAGTTGCCGGGAGAGTTGAGCAGATGTCCGAGGCACTTGTCGGCTCCCAGCTCAATGAAAGCCTTTTCGCCATAGGGGACGGCGCGGGAGTCGCACCAGATGATGGAGTCGCGTAAGGGGCGGCGCTCCTTGTCGATGCAGACGAGTCCGTGCATCTGATAGGAGAAGCCAATAGCCTTGATGTCCTTGGGGTTAACGCCGGAAGAGGCGAGGATGGCTGCGGTGACATCCTTGAGGTGTTTCCACCAGCTTTCGGGATCCTGCTCTGCCCAGCCCTGCTTCAGAGCTTTGATGGGGGCTTCCTGTTTGGGATAGAAATCAGTGGCGACACACTTACCTGTAGAGGCGTCAACCAGGGATGCTTTAACCGAGGAAGTGCCTATGTCGTAGCCTAATAAGTACATAGCTATTATTGGGTGATAGGTATTGGTTGATTAGGTAGAAATGATTAATTGATCATGTGATGTGATTCAGTCCACAAATGTAACGATAAAACTTTACATTAACAAAAAAAAATGGACCTGACGCAAAAAATGTTTCGCGCCGGGTCCTGTGAGCGGCAGGACAGCAAAAGCTGTCGTGACTAAAACCGTAATAACTGTCAACCGTGCCGATCGTCAGCCTTTCACCATCGAGGCGAAGGAGGCGGGGACGGGGGTGGAGAAATTCATGTCGCGGCGTGTGACGGGATGGACAAACCGCAGAGTCTGGGCATGGAGCGCCAGACGATGGATGGGGCTGGACTTAGCTCCATATTTGCGGTCGCCCGCTATGGGATGCCCGAGATCTTTCATGTGCACGCGGATCTGGTTTTTTCTGCCCGTGTCGAGCGACACTTCCATCAGCGAGTAGCCGTTGCGCGTCTTGAGGGTGCGGTAGCGCGTGACGGCAAGCTGTCCCTTCTCGGGATCGTCGGTCGAGAACACTTCGTACTGAGAGTTTTCGGCAAGGTAACTTCGCACCGTTCCCTCTTCCTGCTCGACTTTGCCTTCCACCACGGCAAGATACTTGCGGGAGATGACCATATTGTTCCAGTTGTGCTGCATGGCTTCCTTCGCTTCCATGGTTTTGGCGAACATCATGAGCCCGGAGGTGTCGCGGTCGAGGCGGTGGACGATGAAGATCTTGTTGCGGGGATCCTTGCGCTTCAGATAGTCGCGCATGATGGAGTAGGCTGTGCCTTCCTTCACCTTTTCGTTGCCCATCGACAGGAGCCCGTATCCCTTGTTGATGACAAGGATGTCGTCGTCCTCGTAGACGAGCTGGATGCGGCGGTCGTAGAACACCTGAAATTCGCGTGTGAGATTTACTTCCACTTTGTCGCCGGGATGTAGCTCGTGGTCAAACTGCGTCACGGGGACGGAGTTGACGGCTATCTGACGGTGTTTGAGAAGCTCCTTGACGGTGGTGCGCTTTCGTTGGGGCATGAGGGTGAAGAGATGCTCCAGAAGAGGGGTGGAGGCGGGGGCGTCGTCGGCTACAAAGTATGTTTCGATGACGTCGGGGCGGAATCCGGCACGTTCGGCACCGGGTTTGGTCATTCGTGGACGGGGCATGGGAGGGGAGAGGGGGATTATTTGGATGACTTGCGGGTGGTGCGGCGAGCGCCGGTGGTACGACGCGGCTTGGCATCCTGCGCCGCAATGATTTCGCGGCACTGCTCGAGGGTGAGCGAGGGTGCGTCAGCCACAAGTTCACGAGGGATTTTATAGTTGCTTTTCTTGTAGGAGATATACACGCCGTAGTGACCGTTAAGGATCATCAGTTCCGGCTCTTCATCGAAGGTCTTGACCACGCGCTTGCTTTCGGCATCGCGCTTGGCATTGATGAGCTCGATCGCTTCCTCGAGAGTGATGGCGGCAGGCTGAAGTTCCTTCGGGATTGAAGTGAACTTGCCGGCATGTTTCACGTAGGGTCCGAAGCGTCCGATCGCCACGGTCACGTCAGAGTCCTCGTAGGTGCCGAGCGTGCGGGGGAATTCAAAGAGTTTTAATGCTTCTTCGAGGGTCAGGGTGTTGACTGACTGACCTTTAAGAAGGGATGCAAACTGCGGTTTCTCGTCGCCGTCGCCCTCTCCGAGCTGCACCAGAGGACCATAACGTCCGATCTTCACTGAGATTGGCTTTCCGGTGGCGGGATCGTTGCCGAGCACGCGCTCTCCCACCTTGTGCTCCAGACGCATGTTGAGCGCTTTCTCGACATCGGGATGAAACGAGCCGTAGAACGATGCCATCTCCTCGCCCCACGGCAGCTTGCCTTCGGCAATGTCGTCGAAACGCTCCTCCACGCGTGCTGTGAAGTTGTAGTCGAGAATATTGGGGAAATAGGTGGTGAGGAACTGGTTGACCACAGTACCGATGTCGGTGGGAATGAGCTTGCCTTTCTCGGCGCCCACGGTCTCTGTGCGCCGGCGTGAAGTGATTTTGCCTTGCTTGAGCGTGAGGGTGGTGAATTCGCGAGGTGTACCGGGCTTTTCACCTTTCTCCACGTATTCGCGCTGCTGGATGGTTGAAATTGTCGGAGCGTAGGTGGAAGGGCGTCCGATGCCGAGCTCCTCCATCTTCTTCACGAGGGATGCTTCGGTGTAGCGGGGAGGCTGCTGAGTGAAGCGTTCGGCAGCTTCAATGACGTCGGGGGTGAGCTTTTCTCCTTCGGAGAGGCGGGGGAGAAGCGAATCGGAATCCGACGAAGCGTCGGACTGATCGTCATCGTGACCCTCGATGTAGACGCGGAGGAATCCGTCGTGCTTTATCACCTCTCCGGTTGCCACAAAGCGTTCGGAGCGGCCTTCGATGTCAATGTCGATCGTTGTCTTCTCGATTTCAGCGTCAGCCATCTGCGAGGCGATAGTGCGTTTCCAGATTAGGTTGTAGAGACGCTTTTCCTGGGCTGTGCCGTCGATCTGATGACGGTCGATGTAGGTTGGACGGATAGCTTCGTGAGCTTCCTGGGCGCCCTTGGAGGAGGTGTGGTAGTGGCGCACTTTCAGGTACTCGGGTCCCATTTCCTTTGTGATCTCCGCTGAAATAGTGGAGATGGCGAGCTGCGAGAGATTCAGTGAATCCGTACGCATGTAGGTGATATGTCCGCTCTCGTAGAGCCTCTGTGCCACCATCATCGTCTGGGACACGGTGAAGCCGAGCTTGCGCGACGCTTCCTGCTGCAGAGTGGACGTGGTGAAGGGTGGTGCGGGGGATTTTTTTATGGGGCGGACGTTGATTTCTGCCACTTTGAAGTTTGTTTCAGCGCAGTCAGTCAGGAGAGTACGGGTGTCGTTTTCGTCGTGCAGACGGTGGTTCAACTCCGCTTTCAGGGATGATCCGTCAGGGGTGACAAAAGTGCCTGTGACGCGGAAGTAGGGTTCCGGAGTAAAGCGCTTTATCTCTTCTTCGCGCTCAACGATGAGGCGCACGGCAACTGACTGGACACGTCCGGCAGAAAGTGCCGGCTTGATCTTTTTCCAGAGTACCGGCGAAAGCTCGAAGCCCACGATGCGGTCGAGTACCCGTCGAGCCTGCTGAGCATCGACGCGGTTTATGTCGATTGACCGTGGATTCTCGATGGCGTTGAGAATGGCTGTCTTTGTAATTTCGTGAAAAACGATGCGGCGTGTGTTTTCGGGTTGGAGTCCGAGCACCTCGTAGAGATGCCAGGCTATAGCCTCACCCTCGCGGTCCTCATCACTCGCGAGCCACACCATCTGTGCCTCCTTAGCTGCTTTCTTCAGATCGGCGACAAGCTGCTTCTTGTCAGTGGGGATTTCGTAGATGGGGGAGAAGTCGTTGTCGATGTCGATCGAGAAATTTTTCTTCTTCAGGTCGCGGATGTGACCGTAGCTCGACATGACCTTGTAGTCCTTGCCGAGGAATTTCTCGATGGTCTTTGCCTTGGCAGGTGACTCGACTATAACTAAGTTCTTTATCATTTGAGGCTTGTTAGGATAAATAGCATCGGATTACGTTCCCGCCGGAGAGGGCGGGAAAAATTCAGCCGACAAAATTATAAAATTTCTTTAATATATGAAAATAAGAAATCCCCGGAGAAGTGAAAGATAAAGGTAGGAGGCTGAGGATCAGCGGGAACCGCCGGTTAAAAATCAATAGACGAGAGCCATATTGTCGACCCATAGAGTCTGGTCGATCGTGCCAATATAGGCAGTGCCGCAGCTTGCCGACGCCATGACGAGGAGATGGGTGGGAGTGGCGTCGGGGGCGTCCCATCCCACTTCGTGGACGGGTACCATCTTTCCCTTGCTGTTGCGGGCATAATATGCCTTCTCGCCGTCGATCAGTCCCATCCACGGGCGATAGGAGGGATCGGAAGTGATGTCGCCGTACTTTACGGTAATGTCATGATTGCTGACCCATCCAGCGGTCGATTTAGAGAAGCGTTCGCGGCCCGTGCCGACGCGTTTGGCGTAGAGGTTGCCGTCAGAGTCCTCCCAACGGCGCTGCAGGATGATGAACACTTCGCAACTGTCCTTTCCGGCGATTGTGCGCTTCTTGCCGAATCCGCTTGAGTAGGTGCGGGATCCTGTCTCGGGAATGGAAACCTTGTAGTCGAAGCGGAGTGCCTTCGGGCGCTTCGTGAAGGGTATCCCCATCTCCATCTTGCTGTAGGGATTCTTGCTCGACTTGATCGGCTCTATCATCTCGCCCAGGAAGATGGATCCTGCCACGAGCACGTCGACGTTGATGAGCCCGATAGCCTTGCAGTGCTCCATTATTGTGGTGAGCTTGGCGGCTTTCCCCGAGCCGTGGACGTCGGGGAAAACGGCATTGCTGCCCTTCACGATGCCCACTACGTTGGCAAGAATATTGGAGGTTGCCCAGGGGGAAACCGTAGGCTTGTAGGGTATGTTGCCTTCGACCGTTTTGGTCGGGGCGATTTCGTAGAGCGTCTTTTTATGGCCTCCCAGGAGGTGCGACTCTGGTACGATACGAGTCATCCAGGAGTCGAAGTTGCCGTACTTGATCGGTTCAACCGTTTCTCCGGCGGCTGTGAAGAAACCGGCGGTGAGAATGGCGAGCATCGAGAGGAATCTGAGTTTCATACTGAGGAATTTTCTGAGTTCAGAATTAAAGAAAAACGTGGTCGGGCTGTGGTGGACAGACCGAAAATCGGGTGCAAAATTAGGTAGCTTTGACGTAATAACACACAAAAAGGATAAAAAAACGACCAAATGACAAAAAAATCTGCAAAAAAGACAAATCCGACTGATTTTTTGGCAGCCGAAAATTTGCGGAATGACCCTTTTGTTATTATTTTTGTAGTTTATTAGCGATGCCTCGGCTCCGGCTCTGCAGCCGCCAGCTCCGCATCCGTGACACAACGTAAAAGGCAATTCACCACAATCGCATTTTTCACATAAGTATGTCGACCGAAACATCCTATACCACCCCGCAGGAAGAAGAAATGATCGAGGCAGCGTTCAAAGAGGTGCTCGACGGTTATCTGAGAAGCAACCACCGCAAGAAGGTGGAGATAATCGAACGCGCCTACCGCTTTGCCAAGGAAGCCCATCAGGGCATACGCCGCCGCTCCGGCGAGCCCTACATCCTCCATCCCATAGCCGTGGCTAAGATCGCGAGTCAGGAAATAGGACTCGGCTCCACCTCGATCTGCGCCGCCCTGCTTCACGACGTAGTGGAGGACACGGATTATACCGTAGAAGATATCGAGCAGCATTTCGGACCGAAAATAGCTCAGCTCGTGTCAGGGCTGACCAAGATTTCGGGAGGCATATTCGGCGATAAGGCGTCGGTGCAGGCAGAGAATTTCCGCCGTCTGCTCCTCACGATGTCGGAGGACATCCGCGTGGTGCTCATCAAGATGGCTGACCGCCTCCACAACATGCGCACCCTCGGCTCCATGGCTCCCAACAAGCAGTACAAGATAGCCGGGGAGACCCTCTACATCTACGCACCGCTTGCCCATCGCCTGGGACTATTCGCCATCAAGACCGAACTTGAGGATCTGAGCTTCAAATACGAGCATCCGAAAGCCTACGAGGAAATTACAGCAAAGATCGCCGAATCGGAAGCACGCCGCTCCAAAATCTACAAAGATTTCTCCGCACCGATCACCGAAAAGCTGCGTGAGATGGGACTGAAGTTCGAAGCCAAGGCTCGCATGAAGTCCGTCTATTCCATCTGGAGGAAGATGGACACGAAGCATATCCCGTTTGAGGAAGTCTATGACCTCTACGCGATGCGCATAATCTTCGACTGCGACGATCCCGCCAAAGAAAAGAGCATCTGCTGGAACATCTATTCCACCATCACCGATCTCTACAAGCTCCATCCCGACCGTACACGCGACTGGATCAGCAATCCGAAAGCCAACGGCTATCAGGCTCTGCATCTCACCGTGATGGGGCCTGACGGCAACTGGGTGGAGGTGCAGATCCGCTCCCGCCGCATGGACGAGATAGCCGAAAAGGGATTTGCCGCCCACTGGAAATACAAGACAGGCGAGAGCGACGAGGAGAGCGAGCTCAACATGTGGCTCCAGACCATCAAGGACATTCTGGAGAACCCCGAGCCCAACGCAATTGACTTCCTCGACACCCTTAAGCTCAACCTTTTCGCGCAGGAAATCGTGGTGTTCACCCCCAAAGGCGAACTGATCACTCTCCCGGTCAACTCCACCGTGCTTGACGTGGCGTTCGAACTTCACAGCCACATCGGATGCCATTGCATAGCCGGTAAGGTCAACCATAAGCTTGTGCCGCTGAGCCACGTGCTCAAGAGCGGCGACCAGGTGGAGGTGCTGACGTCGCAGTCGCAGACGCCGCATCCCGAGTGGATGGAATTTCTCGCCACAGCCAAGGGGCGTACGCGCCTCCGCGCCGCCCTGCGTAAAGAGCAGGTGCCGGTGATGGCGAAGGGTAAGGAAATATTTGAAGCGTTCATTGCCGAAAACCATGTGGACGCCACCAACGAGATCGTCACCGCACTGCTCGGAGCCTATCGTGTCGACAACCGCGAGCAACTCTTCATCAAACTCGGCAGCGGCGAGGCAGAACTCGACGACTATGCCGTGAAACTCGTGAAGCGCGTGAGCCGGAAGGCGCTGAAAGCCAAATCTCCGGGTACGCTGAAGAAAATATCGCGGTTCTTCTCGTTCAACACTTCCAAGGAGAAAGAAAGTGCCGCTCCTGCGGCTACGCAGATCCAGAGCGCTGCGCCAATTGACACAAAGTCGACGTATATTCTCAAGCAGGACGACAATGGCTCAAACTTCCATTTCGCATCATGCTGTTCGCCGATTCCGGGCGATGAAGTGCTGGGTTTCATTGACGATAACGGCGAAGTGGAGGTGCACGCCATGAATTGTCCTCGCGCCCTCGCCCTTAAGGCAAGCTTCGGACCGCGCATCCTCTCCACAGCGTGGCACGTGACGTCAGGCAAGTTCCTCGCCCGCATCCGCATCGAGGGAATAGACCGCTTCGGAATCCTTCAGGAACTTACATCCCTCATATCCTCCCACCTCGGCATCGACATCCGCCGCCTCGACATCGAGGCACATGACGAGGTGTTCACCTGCGATCTCGACGTAAAGGTGGAGGAAGCATCCGTGGTGACCGATCTCTGCAATAAAGTGAAGAAAATCGACGGAGTGAAAATCGCCACCCGCATCAAATAAACCGCGGCTTTCCATGCCTCTAACAAGAAAATTATGCCATTGAAATACAGTCTGCCGAAACGCTCGTCGCTGATCAAGCTCGCCGCATTCGCTGCCGCCACTCTCGTGGTGCTCCTGCTTCTGCCCAACGACGACCGCCAGCGATTCACCTACGAGGAGAACCGCCCCTGGACCCACGCCCTCCTGACCGCTCCCTTCGACATTCCGGTCTACCGTGACTCCACCAGCGTCAGGCAGATGCGTGACAGCCTCGAGGATTCGTTTATCCCGGTCTACCGCCGGATCAACGGAGCCGGCGATGCCGTGGGCGACAAGATCCTCGCAGCTCCCGGGCTCCGGCCCGACGACCGCAGCCGTCTTCGGGCGATAATCGACCGTCTTTACACCCGCGGTATCATCGACAACCATACGTCAGCCATGATAGCCGAGGGGAAGCTGCCATCGGTCAGAATGATCAAGGACAATGTGGCAAAACTTGTACCCACCGAGGGGATGCGCTCACAGCGTGACGCCTACGCGTTGATCGACAGTACATTCGCAGGCTCCGAATCACGAGGGGCAATCCAGAATCTCAACCTTTCCCATCTGCTGGTTCCCAACGTGGTGCTCGACACGATAGAGACCGACCGCCTTCATGCCGATCTGCTTCATCAGGCGTCCACGGCTATCGGTGTGATCCAGCAGGGCGAGCGCATCGTCGACCGCGGCGACATCGTGACACCTCAGCTCTACCAGATCCTGCTCACCTACGAATCGCTTGTCGACACCCGCGAGGGAGTGGCTTATGGCGAACGATTCTATATCGGAATCGGTCAGCTGCTTTTCACAGTCATCATCTTCGGCGCCCTCTATCTCTACTTCTTCCTTTACAGGCGCGAGATGTGGGCTGACCCCCGACGCATCGTCTGCATCGTGAGTGTGGGGGTGAGCTTCTACATATTTGCCGTGGTGATGTCGCGCACGTTCGCATCCGGACTCTACATTGTTCCGCTCACAATCGTGCCGATACTTGTGGTGGTGTTCTACGATGCCCGCACGGCATTCTTCACCCACGTCTGCACTGTGCTTCTATGCAGTCCGCTTTCATCCTTCCCATTCGAATTCATATTTATCGAGGTGATAGCCGGCATGACAGCCATCTTCTCCCTGCGCGAGCTCTCCAACCGCTCCGAGCTTCTCCGCACAGCCGGTCTCGTGCTTGCCGCATATATTGTCGGCTATCTTTCGGTAGAGACGATGATAAGCGGCACCCTCACCGTATTCTCCTGGCGTCTTATAGGATATTTCGCCATCAATGCCGTGCTTATCTCGTTTGCCTACGTGCTGATCTTCGTGGTGGAGAAAATTTTCGGATTCATTTCCGTGGTCACTCTTGTCGAACTCGCCGACATCAACAATCCCCTTCTCCGCACCCTATCGGAGGAATGTCCCGGTACGTTCAATCACTCGATGGCGGTCAGCAACCTTGCATCGGAGGCAGCCCGACGTATCGACGCCAACGTTCAACTCGTCAGAGCCGGAGCTCTTTACCACGACATCGGCAAGATCTCCAACCCCGCCTTCTTCACCGAGAACCAGCATGGAGTCAACCCGCATGACGCGCTTGACGCCAAGCAGAGCGCCCGAATCATCATCAGCCACATAGCCGACGGAATGCAGCGCGCCGACAAATTCAAGCTTCCGACCGTGATCCGCGATCTCATCGTGCAGCATCACGGGAAGGGAAAGGCGAAGTACTTCTACAACACTTACTGCCGGGATCACCCGGATGAAGAAGTGGACGAGACGCTTTTCACCTATCCCGGTCCGAATCCGCAGACCCGCGAAGCTTCACTGCTAATGATGGCTGATACCGTGGAAGCCGCTTCCCGCTCACTGCGCGAGTACACTCCCGAGGCAATCACTGAGCTGGTCAACCGGCTGATCGACGCCCAGATTGCCGACGGACTGCATTCGGAGTCCCCGCTCTCTTTCCGCGACATCAAGCGCATCAAGGAGACATTCGCGTCCCGCCTTGCCACGATGTACCACACCCGTATATCCTATCCCGCCGACCCGGCAAAGAAAACGAAGTGATACAGCAACGGCACGGCAGTCAACTTAAGAATTCATGCTGCGGAAGCACAGTGTGTCTGCTCTTCCTGCTGATTCTGCTCGGAATCGGCGCGGGGGGGTGCTCCACCCGCCGCAACACTGCCGTCACCCGCCAGTACACTGCTTTTATCACCCGCTACAACGTCTACTATAACGGCGACAAGCATTACAAGGAGACACTGGAGGACATGGAGAGAGGCTACCGCGACGATTTCACCCGTCTGCTCCCCGTGCATCCTTCCGAAGCGAGGGCTGACGGCGACCTGCCCCAGCCGTCGGGAGACTTCACCCGATCCATTGAAAAAGCACAGAAAGCCATCCAGCTCCGCTCCATCAAGCGTCGGCCGCAGTCCACGCCGGGGCGCAGACGATCAGAAGCACAGAAGGAATTCCTGAAGCGGAGCGAATACAATCCCTTTCTCCACAATGCGTGGATGATGCTCGGACGTTCGCTCTACATGAACGGCGACTATTCGGGGGCAGCCACCACATTTCTTTACATTTCCCGCCAGTTCAAGTGGCTGCCTGCCACAGTGCTTGAGGCACAGGTGTGGGAGGCGCGGTGCTATGCCGCCATGGGCTGGCCCTACGAAGCTTCGGTGGTGCTGAAACGCATACAGCCCTCGACACTGAAAGAAGCTCCGAGGGAGGTACGGGAAATCTATCATGAGACGGTGGCTTCAGTAGCTATCCGCGAAGAGCGATGGACCGATGCCGTGAAGGCGCTGCAGGAGGCAATCAGTGATGCGCGGGGAACTTCCCGCCACAGGCTTGAATTTCTTCTGGGGCAGTGTTACAGCAGATCGGGTGACCGTCGTCAGGCATATCAGGCATTCACACGTGCATCCAAGGGAGCTGACTATACGATGAAGCTCAACTCGCGGATTGCCAGGAGTGAAGTGGCGTCAGCCGCCGACTACGACAAAGAGTACAAGGCGCTCCGGAGCATGACCCGCTACGAGCGTAATGCCGATTTCCTCGACCGTATATATTATGCCATGGGAAATCTGGCGATGACGCGTCGTGACACCACCCGCGCCATCACTTCCTACCGCGAGGCTATAGCCGAGAGCCGAAATCAGGGAGTGGAAAAGGCTCTTGCCGAGCTTGCCCTTGCCGGAATCTACTACGGCCAGTCGCGCTACGATCTTGCACAGCCGCTCTATGCTTCGGCAATTCCCGTGCTGCCACGTACATATCCCGGGCGAGACACCCTTGCCCGCCGCAGCGACGTGCTCGACCGCCTTGCCGTCTATTCCGGCAACGTCCATCTGCAGGATTCACTCCTTGCCCTTGCCGCAATGCCGGAAGCCGATCGCCTCAAAGCCATCGACAGGCTAATTGCCCAGCGGAAGAAAGCCGACGAGGAGGCGGAGCGTCAGCGCCGCAACGATGAGGCGCGTGCGCAGGCTGAGGAGGCGAGGATGAATGCGGCGTCAAGCATGAACAGGGGTGGGCAGACGTCGGCTCCGACAACGTTCACGATGAACGGCGACAATTCCTGGTACTTTTACAACCCGACTATGGTGTCGGCGGGAAAACAGGAATTCCAGCGACGCTGGGGAACGCGACGGCTTGAGGATGACTGGCGACGGCGGGACAAAAACAGTTTCAGCATGGACGAGCTCACGGGCGGAAGCAGCACGGAGGAGGACACTGACGAAGATGAAGAGACAACTGACGGGACGGACTCCGGTAACGACGAAAACGGAGCGCAGGAGACTAAGAATGCAGCGGATGATCCATATTCACGCGAGTACTATCTGCGCACCATCCCGTCCACACCGGTTGAAATAGCCAGAGCCAACGAGATTGTGCAGGACGGACTTTTCAACATGGGTCTGATCCTGAAGGATGATCTGGAGGATTTCCATGCCGCCGACACTGAGTGGCAGCGGCTCCTCTCGCGCTATCCCGACAATATCTACCGTCTTGACGTCTATCATAACCTCTATCTTATGTTCATGAGAATGGGCGACACGGAGCGGGCCGAACGCTACAGAATGCTGATACTCTCCGACTTTCCTGATTCACCCCTCGGAATAGCCATGCGCGATCCCGATTACTTAGGGTCGCTGCGCAGGATGATTGAGCGTGAGGACGCTATCTACGACGAAGCCTATCAGGCATATCTTGCCGATGACAACGCTCGTGTGCATGCTCTTCACGACGAGATGGCACGCGACTTCTCCACGAGCCGGCTGATGCCCAAGATGATGTTTGTCAACGCTATGGCGTACGTGACCGACGATAACCCGGAAGAATTCGGACGAGAGATAAAGGAACTGCTCGAACGCTATCCCGACACCGAGCTGACTCCGATGGCTTCGAGCTATCTGCGTCAGCTCAACCGTGGCAGACAGTTACACACGGAAGGATCCAATTCCCGTCCGCTCGTATGGTCCACCCGACTGTCGGGAGGAGAGGGGGATGATGACGAGTATGCCGACTCGCTCGCAGTGGATTTTGCGCTCGATGCCGAGTCTCCTCAGATGCTTGTGCTGATGTATCCTACAGATAACGTGAGCGCTAATTCACTGCTCTACGAGGTGGCTCGACACAATTTCGCCACTTTCGTGGTGAAGGACTACGATCTCGAAGTGATGAACTTCGGGAATCTCGGACTGCTGCTTATCAAAGGATTCGACAATCTCGATGAGGTGGCTCATTACAGGAGCCGATTGTCAGGTTCGGATCTGGTGCTTCCGCGTCAGGTTCGACCGGTGGTGATCAGCGTCGACGACTTCACGAAACTGCTCGGAAGCGGCGGATCATTCGACGACTATATGCGGCAGGTCGAGGCGCGGCAGTACCGTGCGGCGCAAGAGGCGGTGCTACCTCCTGAAATTTATGAAATTGACGAGTTATAAAAAATAATTCGTAACTTTGCACCCGATATGTCACGACAAGTTGCCACATTAATATTACTGATATTTGCAGCACTGTTGGGATCGGCACGTCCGGTTCATGAGGACCCTGACTCGCTTGATCAGGCGCTCGATTCGCTTTACGCCACTCTGGATGAGGTGACGGTGACTTCGCGTGTCAAAGGATTGCGGAAGGTGCGCGGTGCGGCGATGAACACCGACATGATCTCGGCAAACGAACTGAAGCGTGCCGCCTGCTGCAATCTCGGCGAGAGTTTCACCACAAATCCGTCGGTCGACGTCAACTACACCGATGCCGCCACCGGTGCGCGTCAGATCAAGCTCCTCGGGCTTGCCGGCACTTACGTGCAGATGCTTACCGAGAATATCCCCAACTTCCGCGGTGCCGCAGGACCTTACGGACTTGGCTATGTGCCGGGACCGTGGATTCAGTCGATACAGGTGTCGAAAGGTGCAAGCTCCGTGAAGAACGGGTATGAAGCCATGACAGGACAGATCAACGTGGAAATGAAAAAGCCCCAGCTCGACTCGTCGGTATCAGCCAACGGATATGTGGATCAGGACCTGCGTATCGAAGGTAATGCCGACGCAAATATTCATCTGTCGCCACGCCTCTCCACAGGATTGCTTCTTCATTATGAGAACTCGACCCGGACACACGACGGCAACAATGACGGATTCATTGACAAGCCGAAGGTAGAGCAGTTTGCGGGGATGAACCGCTGGGCGTGGATGGGCAACCACTACGTGTTTCAGGCTGCGGTGAAATACCTTGACGAGACCCGCCGGTCAGGTCAGCTTCACGGTCACGTGGCGGATCCCTACATTATTAATATAGATACACGCCGACTTGAAGCATTCACCAAGAACGCCTATATCTTTGACCGTGAGAACGACGGGAACGTGGCGCTTATTCTTTCCGGCTCCACGCATCATCAGCGGGCTGCCTACGGAGTGCGTCCCTACGACGTGAATCAGGCTGAATTCTATGCCTCACTGATGTTTGAACGCAAATGGAGTGACCGGCATGCGCTCTCCACGGGTCTTTCAATGGTATTCGACCGCTTCAACGAGCATGCGCCCGGAGTGCTTTCACCTGCGGGCGAAGCTTCCGTGTGGCTCAAGACCATCGAGCGTGTGCCCGGCGTCTACGCGCAGTACACCTACACGCTTTCAACCCGACTGATCGCCATGGCAGGCGTGCGTCTCGACCGTTCCAACCTGTCGGGAACGATGTTCACTCCCCGCATGCACCTGAAGTGGACCCCGATCGATGCCTTGACATTGCATGCCTCCACAGGTCGAGGCTTCCGCACCCCCCACGTTATGGCTGACTATGCCTATCTGCTTGCATCGTCGCGTCGGATCGTGGTGGATCCGGAGATACGACGCGAAGAGGGATGGGTGAGCGGAGCCGGCGCCAACGTCCTCATTCCCCTTGGCTCACGCACGCTCACGTTCAATGCCGAGTATTATTATTCACGGTTTCGCGGTCAGGTGGTGCTCGACATCGACACAGACCCTCACGCAGCCTATCTGCGGTCGCTTCACGGACGCTCGTATTCCCACACGATGCAGATCGACGCCAATATCGACATAATCGATGATCTTAACCTGCTCGTGGCTTACCGCTTCAACGACGTAAGGCAGACTATCCCCGGGCTCGGACTTCTGGAGAAGCCCCTGACGTCGCGCAACAAGGGGCTCTTCACCGTGGCGTGGACCCCGATGATGGGACTGTGGCAGCTCGACGTCACCCTCGCGCTTAATGGAGGCGGTCGTATGCCCCGTCCGGATGCCGCAAAGCCATTGTGGGGTACCCGATACAAGGCTTTCACCCAGCTTAATGCTCAGCTTACGCGCAACTGGCGCCACTGGTCGGTCTACATCGGAGGCGAAAATCTCACCGGTTACCGCCAGAAAAATCCGGTAATCTGCGCCGACAATCCTCTCGGACCGGATTTTGACGCAACGATGGTCTATGGTCCGCTGCACGGCGCGATGGCTTACATAGGATTCCGCTACAATGTGACATTCTTCAACCACTGATCTGTCCCAAACTTTAAATATTCACATTACAAATCTTGACAATAATGAAAAAACTGACAATTTTCCTGGCTATGGCAGCCGTGGCTGCCACAGCATTAGCCGCCGACCTGAAGACTGCCGTCTTTACCGTCGACCCTCCCATGACCTGCAACAACTGCGTGACCCGCATCAAGACCAACATGCGCTTCGAGCGCGGCGTCAAAGCCATCGACCCTTCGCTGAAGGATCAGACCGTCACCATCAAATATGACGCCGAAAAGACCTCCGAGGACAAGATCGCCGAAGGATTCAAGAAGATCGGCTACAGGGCAACAACGGTGAAAGCCGATAATAAAGCCGGAAATGCAGCTGATAAAAACTAAGGAGGTAAACCGCGCGACGTGGATTCTTCTCGGCGCGCTGATCGTCATATTTATTCCATTCCTCGGCGAGACGCTCTTCAACACCAAGGGTGAGCCTCGCGAAGCGATCGTGGCTGTGTCGATGCTGAAATCGGGCAACTGGATTCTTCCGGTAAGCTGCGGTACCGACATCCCCTACAAACCGCCGTTTCTGGCATGGATGATCGCCATCTTTTCGCTGATCGGCGGAGGGGAGGTGACAGAGTTTACGTCGCGACTTCCTTCGGCTCTCGGCATGATAGCGATGACCGTTGTGCTATTCCGCTTTGTGGGGCATCGCCTCGGTTTGCTCCGCGCATGGCTCACGGCAGGAATCACGGTCACGACGCTCGAGATGTTCCGTGCAGCCACGGTGTGCCGCGTCGATATGCTCGTCACCACCTTCATCGTGATGGCGCTGATCGCACTCTACCGCCACCATGAGAAAGGCGACTTCGGCATGTCGGTCACTGGCATCCTGCTGATGACGTGCGGAGTCCTTGTCAAAGGCCCGATCGGAGCACTGCTGCCGGCAATGGTCTACTGGGTGTTCTGCATGATCCACTACGACGGCTGGCTTGTGCTGACCCTTAAGACGATTGTCACCGTGCTCTTCGCGTTCATCCTGCCTGCGTTCTGGTACATTTCCGCCTATCAGTTTGGCGGCAACGAGTTTCTGGCACTCGCAATGGAGGAAAACGTCGGGCGTTTCCTTGGCAAAATGAGCTATGAGTCACATGAAAACCCGTTGTGGTACAACTTCGTGACCGTCATCGCCGGCAACGTCCCCTACACGCTGCTTGCCCTCTTTGCCCTCGTGGTGACCCCGTGGCGCAAGCTCAAGATGGTCCGCTTTGGGGGATTCATCGGTCGTCTGCGTCGCATGGAGCCCGTAGCCCTCTATTCGCTGCTCACTACGGTGCTAATATTCATCTTCTATTGCATCCCGAAAAGCAAGCGTAGCGTCTATCTGCTTCCGATCTATCCCTTCCTCGCCTATTTCCTCGCCATCCTCATCGAGTGGCTCATCGATCGCCATCGCAAGGTGGTGCGTACCTACGGCATCGTGGTCGCAGTGCTGTGCGCTATTCCGCTTGTGGCTTGGATGTTGCTGAAGTATGCAGGGGTAGGGGAGATGCTTCATATCCACGGATCTTCCGGCTTGCTTGTCCGCGGACTTGTGGAGAATGCCGGCGGCTGGATCGCCATGCCGATAGCCGTGATCGCCTTTGCGATAGCACTCTGTACACTTGTGAGATGGATCGCGCTTCCGCCGATGGTCATCAACCGTGTCGACGACGAAGTGCCGCTCCGGAAGGCATGGATAGCGACGTTCCTGACGATTGCCTGCACGGCAGCGCTCTACTGGAGTCTGCTTGCGTTCTATCTACCCGCCATGATGGAGGCGAAGAGCGATCGCGATGTGGCACGCTTGATCGAATCGGAAGTTCCTGCCCCGGGAATTGTCTATTCCTATATCCCTGACCAACCGATGCTGAGGCAGTACACCATCAACTTCTATCTCGGCGATCGCGTCCGTCCCATCGAGCATTATCCGCTTAAGCCCGGAGAGAGTGCCATGGTGATAGTGGGAGAGGCTGACGTGCCGGAATTTATCCGGGAGGCTGATGCACGTGGCTACAGCTACCGCGCCCCTGTCAACACCGGACATCGTGGCTGTGACCTGAAGCAACGCCTGATGCTTGTCAATGTCAGCGCGCCGGCGGAAGATTCGGACGACGCGGCTGCCTCTTCCGCCCCCGAAGCTAAGTGATGCTGACGCGACGACACACCGAAACAAAAAACATAACATCAGCCACTGTTAAAAATTGTGAAATCAGCGACTCCATGTCGCTGGTTTCATTTTTTTTCTTTTAATTTGTGAAAGATTTGTGAAAAGATGTGCACGGACAGAGCTTCCGTAGCACCTGAGATTATTATAAAAAGACGACTTATCATACTACTACCCAAACTGATGCCATCTATCATTCAGTCAATTAATCCGTGTCGACGGCTGCTACCCGCGGGAATTGATCCCGAAGGTTGCTGACGCCTGATAGTCGTTGTGCCTTATTCAACCGAGAAAAATCATTATTAATAAATCATCATCACTTAAACAACTTTTGCATGAAGAACATTTGTTTCAAAATGTCACGGAAGGCATGGCTCGTACTTGTCATGGTACTGGCCGTATCTCTTCCTGCTTTAGCGCAGAAAATCACTGTCACCGGTACGGTCTCCGACCCCACCGGCGAGCCCCTCATCGGTGCCAGTGTGTTCGCTCAAGGCACAAGCATCGGTGTCGCCACGGATTTTGATGGCAATTACTCCATCAATGTCGATCCCGACGCAGTCCTCGTCTTCTCCTATGTTGGGTTCAACAACAAGGAAGTGAAAGTCGACGGTCGCACTCAGATCGATGTCACCCTCGAGGAAAACACCGTGATGCTCAACGAAGTAGTGGCTATCGGTTACGGTACGGTCAAGAAATCGGACGCTACCGGCTCTGTAGCCACCGTGAAGCCTTCCGAGATTCAGGCTGGTCTTGCCACATCGGCTCAGGACCTCCTCGTCGGCGCTTCTCCCGGCGTCGTGGTCACCACCAACGGTAGCCCCCAGGGTTCTGCCGACATCCAGATCCGCGGCGGTGCGTCGCTCGCAGCAAGCAATGCCCCGCTTATCGTTATCGACGGTGTGCCCATGATCACCGACGGCACTACCGGTGGCGGCAACCCTCTCGGTCTCGTATCGCCTGAGAACATCGAGTCAATGACCATCCTCAAGGACGCCTCCGCTACAGCCATCTACGGTTCGCGCGCATCCAACGGCGTCATCATCATCACCACCAAGAAGGGTACTTCCGGCAAGCCTCAGGTCAGCTTCACCATGAACGGCTACGTCAACACTCCCCGTAAGTACCTCAACATGATGAATGCAGGCGAGTTCCGCCAGTTCATCATCAACGAGTACGGTGCTGACAGCGAGCAGGCTTCGGCTCTCGGCAAAGCCAGCACCAACTGGATGAAGGAAGCCATGCGCACCACATTCTCCTCCGACTATAGCCTCAGCGTGGGCGGTCAGGCAGGATTCCTCCCCTACCGCGTAGCACTTTCCTACACCGACAACAATGGTATCCTCAAGAGCTCAAGCATGGACCGCGTGACGGCTGCAATCAACCTCACCCCGAAGTTCTTCGACGGTCTACTGCAGGTCAGCGCCAACGTCAAGGGATCATATACCAAGAATGACTGGGAATCAAACACCCTCGGCACATGCGCAAGCATGAACCCCACCATCGCCCCCAAGGATCCCAACGGATCGCCTCTTTTCAGCTACTGGACTACTTACATCGGCGGCGGACTTCTTGCCGGTCCCGACACCCCCGGTACGGCGGTCAACACCACCACCGCTCCGATGAACCCCATTGCCGAAATCATGGGCAACATCTCTCGCGGTAATATCTTCCATTCCGTGGGCAATCTTCAGCTCGATCTCAAGATGCCATTCCTTCCCGACCTTCGTGCCAATCTCAA
Organism: uncultured Bacteroidales bacterium; assembly: GCA_947176235.1. GTDB lineage: Bacteria > Bacteroidota > Bacteroidia > Bacteroidales > Muribaculaceae > CAMWPM01. The sequence continues at coordinate 20,693 of CAMWPM010000007.1, forward strand.
CCTCGGTTATGACTACCAGCACGGTATGAACTACTCCTACACCGAGATGTTCACCCCCATGGCATGGAACGGCGGTTATGAAGTTGTCAGCCCCGACGGCAAGATGCAAGTGGTGAAGGACGGCGGCACTTCTGCCAAGAAGGAGCACCAGACCCGCACCAACCTTCTTCTCGACTTCTATCTCAACTACAACAAGGACATCGAGGCAATCCGCTCCGCTCTCGACGTGACTGCCGGTTACTCATGGCAGAAATTCCACAACACCGGCCACAACTTCACATATGTGAAGTCGGTCGGCGATCCCGCCAACCGAAAATATGTAGGCGTACAGTCCCGTCCTACCTATTATTATAGCACGCCCTATCAGCTCGTTTCGTTCTTCGGACGTGTCAACTACACTCTCCTCAACCGCTACCTCGTGACAGCAACTGTCCGCTGGGACGGCACCAGCCGCTTCTCCAAGGATCACCGCTGGGGCACATTCCCCTCTGTGGCTCTCGGCTGGAAGCTGCTTGAGGAAAGCTTCATGGAAGGACTGCGCGGCACCATGACCGAGCTTAAGCTCCGTGGCGGCTACGGTCTCACCGGTCAGCAGGATCTCCCCGACGTATTCTTCCCCTATCTCCCCGTCTACAACGTCTCCACCAACCTCTCGGGCATGTATCCCTCGCTCACCCAGAACGGTGGCGCAGGCGTGCTTCCCATCACCCCCGGCTCCTACAACGCCGACATCAAGTGGGAGGAGACAGCAACGTGGAACGCCGGTATCGACTTCGGTTTCCTCAACAACCGCATCACCGGCAGCATCGACTTCTACAAGCGCAAGACTTACGACCTTCTCACGTTCGCCAACTACCCCGCAGGCTCCAACCTCACCAACAAGGGCAACATCAATATCGGCGACCTTGAGAACATCGGTGTCGAGTTCACCCTCAACACCCGTCCTGTCGTGACACGCGACTGGACATGGCAGTCCAACATCAACGTGGCGTGGAACAAGAACAAGATCACACGTCTCGCTGAAGGCGCCGACACTCAGGTGGGCGGCATCTCTGCCGGTACCGGCGGCACGATCCAGAAGCATGAGGTAGGTTATCCCGCATTCAGCTTCTTCGTCTACGAGCAGGTTTATGACAAACAGGGCAATCCCGTCGAGGGCTGCTTCGTCGACCGCAACGGTGACGGACAGATCAACGAGGCTGACAAGTACCTCTATCACTCCCGCGACCCGAAAGTGACGCTCACCTGGAGCAACACGCTCAACTACAAGAACTGGGACTTCGGCTTCGTACTCCGTTCCAACATCGGCAACTGGATGTACAACAACACTCAGGCATCCAACGTGTTCAAGAGCTCCAACGCCGCTCTTCCCCTGTCCAACCTCCTTGCCGACACATTCCTCTTCAACCGTTCGTCCATCACCACGATCATGAGCGACTACTTCGTGCAGAACGCTTCGTTCGTGCGCTGCGACAACATCACCCTCGGCTACACATGGCCCTCGCTGCTGCAGGACAAGATGCGTCTCCGTCTCTATGGCGCCGTGCAGAATCCTTTCGTCATCACCAAGTACAAAGGTCTTGATCCCGAGGTGTTCAACGGCATCGACAATGGCGTCTATCCCATTCCTCTCACCGTTTCATTTGGTGTAGTAGCCACTTTCTAATCAAGCCATCACGTTTATTAAGGAAATATTTTGAAAATTATGAAATTCTCCAAATATCTTTTCATCGGGGGCGCTGTGGCGCTGATGTCGGTCACCTCCACCTCTTGTGTGGGCGATCTCGACGTGAAGCCTGATGATCCCAATGTCACTCTCGGACTCACCACTGCCGAGCAGTATTACGGCGTGCTCGCCCAGGCTTACGGAGGTCTCGTCCTCGAAGGCGGCATTTCCGTCGACGACGGTGGCGCCGGCGTCTACTCGCGTCAGCTCTGGAACCTTCAGGAGCTTTGCACCGACGAAGCCATCATCGGATTCAACTGGGACGACGCAGGTATCCACGAACTCGCATTCTCCACATGGAGCGCCGACAACCACTGGCTCTACGAGTGCTTCTGCCGCTTCAACTATCAGATCGCTCTCTGCAATGAGTTCCTCCGCACCATCAACAATGCCGGCAACCTCATTCCCGAGGCTGAGCAGCAGGTGCTCCGTGCTGAGTCACGCGTGCTCCGCGACCTTTCCTACTATCACATGATCGACCTCTTCGGCCGTGGTCCCTGGACCGACGAGAACTCCACCGTGGGTGCCATCCCTCCCACCTACGACCGCACCGAGCTTTTCGATGCCATCGTGGCTGATCTCACCGATGCAATCCCGCATCTCAAGCCCGCCGCTCAGCAGATTTACGGTCGCATTTCGCGCGAGGCAGGCTACATGCTTCTTGCCAAGATGTACCTCAACTCCGAGGTTTACACCGGAGTGGCTCGCTGGAGCGAATGTGCCGAGGCTTGTAAGGAAATCGTCAAGACCATCAATACGCTGGTTCCCGACTACCGCTACCTCTTCTGCGCCACCAACGACAAGTATGTAGGCAACGGCGAGATTCTCTGGGCTATTCCTCAGGACGAGAACACTCTCACCACCTATGGCGGCACGACCTATCTTTCCGGCGGTGCCTACAACGGTGAGGTCGATCCCGAAATCTACGGACTCGGCGGTGCCGACGGCTGGGGTGGTCCCCGCGTAGGCACCCAGCTTTCACAGGCTCTTGCATCCAACGACAAGCGTCGCCTCATCTACGAAGGCGAGTTCAACGAAGGCCTCGAAAACCTCCAGTCCTGGACCAAGACCGGCGACGGCTACATGTGTGTCAAGTTCGTCTACACTCCCGAGACCAACTACTACAACGAGGGTGGCAAGAACTCCACCACCACCATCTTCAATTCGACCGACTTCCCCGTGTTCCGCCTCGCCGACACATTCCTTATGCTTGCCGAGTGTGAGCTCCACGGCGTGTCATGCAACGGTCTGGAATACTACAATAAGGTACGCCTCCGCGCCGGTCTGGCTCCCGTGGGCAGCTACAGCGCCGACGATCTCCTCCACGAGCGTCTATGCGAGCTCTACTGGGAAGGTCACCGTCGCTCCGATCTTGTCCGCTTCGGCAAGTTCTCCGGCAGCCAGTACCTCTGGGCTTGGAAGGGTGGTCAGTATGGCGGTGCCAACACTCAGAGCTATCGCGACCTCTATTGCATCCCCGCTCAGTTTATCCCGACTCTGGGTCAGAACCCCGGTTATTAATTTCTGAACGAATATCACGAAAATGAAAAAATTACATATTTATGGTATGATGGCACTTGCAGCCTTCGGTCTCGCATCCTGCGAAGCCGACAAGGATCCAGTGCTCAATGAGCCCACAGAGTTTGTGCTCAACGTTCCGCCTTTTGCATCGCAGTGCATCGAGCTTGCCGAGGGTCACTCAATCGAGCTGACATGCTCGCAGCCCAACTACGGACTCACTCTCGCGCCTTCCTATAGTGTCGAGGTGTCGATGATGCAGGATTTCGGTGCCTCTCTTCCCGAGCAGGCTCCCGTAGAGGAAGGTGAGGAAGGCGAACCTCCCTATTACGTGGTTGTCCCCGTGGAGAATCCCAATTCAGCGGTCATCACCGTCAGCGACGTCGATCTTTCCAATGCTATCCTCACGATGCGCGGCATCAAGGAGGAGGAGCAGTACACGCCCCTCGCTCCCCATCCTCTCTACGTCCGCGTAGTGGCTGCCGTCAATGAGCAGGCTATCACCCGCATCACCTCCAACGTCATTACTCTCCAGCAGGTGAAAGGCTACTTCTCGCTGTCAAGCGGTCCGAAGGTGCTCTACACCCCCGGCAACTCCAACGGTTGGAATCAGGAGAACAGCCAGTGGATTCCCGAGACTGAGGAGAAGGGCATCTACAAGGGCTTCGTTTATCTCAACGGCGAATTCAAGTTCACCAACCAGCCCAACTGGGACGGCACCAACTTCGGCAACTCCGGCGAGGACGGCGTGCTATCCACCGATGGCGGTGCAGGCAACCTCACTCTGCCTGAGACCGGCGAAGGCCTCTACTTCGCTACAGTTGATCTCACCGACGAGTCCAAGCCCACCTACAAGCTCGAATACATCGAGAGCGTGGCTCTCTGCGGCTCAGCTACCCCCGACAACTGGACACCCGCTGATGGTCCTGCCATGAAGTCCGACGACTTCCTTATCTGGACCTACACAGGCTCGTTTGCCGATGGTGAGTTCAAGTTCATCTTCAACCGTGGCTGGGGTATCAACCTCGGTACTGACGACGATCCCGCCGACTTTGGCACTGAAGTTGAGAATGCCCTGAAGTGGGACGGTGGCAACCTTTCGGTTTCCGCCGGCGAGCACACCGTGACGCTCGACCTCTCCAAGCTCCCCTACGGCTACACTATTGAGTAATTTACCCTGACAACCAATTACTGATAAAATGAAAAAATCACTTATAATCGGCTTGACCGCCCTCGCGCTTGGCTTCACCGCCTGCGACAACATCGAGGACAGCTTCTCCAAGCCCCAGACCAATCCTCAGCTTCCCGGCGTCTCTGCCGAGAATGTCCCCGTTGCTCAGGGTAGCAATGCTGTCGATCTCGCTGCAATCAATGATGCCGGCGGTCTTGTCATCGTTGCCGAGGTCGCCCCCGGCACCGACTGGCCCGAAGGCTTCACCCCCTCTGTTCCCTCAGTTCAGATCGCTAAGGACGATACCTTCGATGGTGCCGTCGAGATCGACGCCGAGCTTGTTGAAGGCAATGTGACCGTCTCCCCCGATGCGTGGGAGGCGGCTCACACCGAGCTTTACGGCAAGAATCCCGCCACCACCACCTCCTATGTCCGTTTCCCGGTATATGCCGCCAACGGCAACCAGTTGTATCGCATGGGTGGCGACGACTACTATTATGGCAACTATGCTGTCGCCGTCACTCCCTTTGATCTCTTCAACGGCAAGGTGATCGAGGAGACATATTACCTTCTCACCTCGGCTGACGGCTTTGCTTTCGACAAGGCTATCGAGATTCCGCGTGAGAATGCCGACGCTGATCCCTACGACGCTCCCGTGTTCTCCGCGCTCATCAACATCCAGGGTGCTGGCACCGAATGGATCATTATCCCTGCCTCTACTTATGCTGCCGGTTCGCTCTCGGGCAACGTGGCTTATGGTGTAGAGGAAGTGGGTGATGACGCTCTCGCAGGTATGCTCGTCAAGTCCGACAACGGTTCTGCCAATGTAGGCACCATCGTCGATGCCAATCCCTATATCCTGACTCTCGACATGGAAGCTCTTACCTACGACTTCGGTACAGCCTACGAGCAGCTCTATGTTCCCGGCGGTGGCAACGGCTGGTCATTCAGCACCATGCTCTTCACCGACAACTACATCCAGTACAAGGGCTTCGCCCACCTCAGCGGTGCGTTCAAGCTCACCGCCGATCCCAACTGGGATGGCGTGACTTACGGCGCAGGTGCTGAGGAAGGAACTATCAAGAAAGGTGGCGGCGACATTTCAGTGGCTGAGGACAACCTCTACTTCATGAATGTTGATCTCACTACGCTCTCTTACGAGCTAACGGCTATCGATGCTATTGGCCTTATTGGCGACGCCACTGCCAACGGCTGGGATGGCGATACTCCCATGGAGCCTTCAGCCGATCTGCTGATGTGGACCGTCACAACTGAACTCAAGGCTGGTACATTCAAGTTCCGCATGAATGGTGACTGGGCTATCAATCTCGGCGGTAGTCTTGACAATCTCGAACTCAACGGCGACAATATCTCTGTTGCATCCGATGGAGAATATGTTGTAGTTCTTGATCTCTCCGCTTATCCCTACTCTGCACAGGTCGTTCCTGCCGACGAATGGGTTGAGCCGGTCAACGAGTACTATCTCTATGTGCCCGGCGGTGCCAACGGCTGGTCACAGACCGCTTCGAATCCTCTGGTTTCATCCGACGGCGTAAGCTTCGAAGGCTACACTTACCTCAAGGATGAGTTCAAGTTTTCCACCGGTACTGACTGGTCCGGAACCAACTATGGTCTCCAGGGCGGAGCTGTCAGCACTGCAGGCGATGCCGGCAACTTCAAGGTTGAGGATGAAGGTCTCTACTATGCCACATTCAACACCGAGTCCTACGAATACAGCCTCACGCATTACGCAAAGGTTGGCATCATCGGTAATGGCGGCGACTGGGATAACGACCTCTTCATGACTACTGAGAATTATGTGGTATGGACCTACGAAGGTGCCCTTAAAGCCGGTGACTTCAAGTTCCGTTTCGATGCGAAGTGGGACAAGAACTACGGTGGTGATGTCAAGAATCTCAGCGAAGGTGGTGATAACATCAAGCTGGGCGAAGATGGCAACTATCTCGTGACTCTCGACCTCAGCAAGAAGCCCTACACCTGCACGATCGAAAAGAAGTAATCCCCTGCGGATAATCTCCGTAACTCCACAAAAAAGCGATGCGTCCACTCCGACGCATCGCTTTTTTCATAAATTCTCCGACTGCTATTTGCTACTCGACTTCCGGAAAATATTTCTTTAGCTCATTCTTCAATACATCCGGACCGAATCCTGTGAAAACAATCTTTCTGTCCGGATTCACGAGAAATACGCCGGAACTCGTAGTCCCGTGACGGTCAAACACTCCGAATTCATTGTTCAGATCCACGAGAGTAGGGAAGGGGTACTGATCTTTTTCCAGGACAGATTTCAGAGCGTCCGTGCTTTCATATTCTCTTGTTAAAGCGAATACGTTGAGCCCGGCTGCCTGATATTTTCCTATGAATTCCGCGATCTCCTGACATTCTTTCCTGCACGGTCCGCACCACGTCGCCCAGCAGATGATGAGATTATATCCGTCCTTCATGTAGTCATACCCACGTACCTTTTCTCCGTCAACGGTCCGGACGTCGTAGTCATGATATTTCCCGCCGTAAATCTGGTATCCGTAATTCTCTTTTTCAGCGATTGCCTTATGAGCGGGATGACCCGGGTACTTGTCTTCGTAGTTTGCGTGATAGAATTCGAGGTCGGAATACAAAGTATGGTCATTAAATCGAGGATCCGATATTCTCGTCTCCAGATCGAGCAGGAAGGAAATCATCGGGTGCTTGGAGTAGTAATCTCTTTCCACCTCTTTCATCTCCTGATTTAGCTGATTCATTTTCTCTAAAGCAAGCGCCGGATCTTTCTCGAATAGTTCTTTTGTGACTCCCGCCGACTTTTCCTTTTGCTTTTCTTCCAGGAACTGATCCAGTTGCTGCATGGCGATTGTTTCTCTGCCTGTTGATTCTGCTATGATTTCATTTTCGTAAAGCGTAATAGTGATCTTAGCGCCATCCTCTATCAGAAAATAAGCATAGCGGGAAGTAGTCCCGGAGTCGATAATTTGTGTCCAGTCCGTTATGTGGAATGATTCAATGAAATCCGTCTCAACGTCGGTTTCCCACTTCCCGTCCTCAAGTTTTGTCCTGAAAGGGCTGTCTCTGGGATCATTTCCAGCCTTATGTATTACAAGTTCTGTGGGTGCCACACCATCGGCAGCTTTGATCGTGATGTGAGCCTTCTCCTTTGCCGACGCTGTCATCACGCACGCCGACAGCATCCCCGCTGCCAGTGTGCCTGTACTGATTTTTTTCATGTTTTTTTTCATTGGAATATAAAAGTTGAAAAGTTAGAATCTGATTATTTTCAATTATTTGTCAATTTCCGCTTGCAAATTTACCTTTTTTTTTTAGACGACCAATTTACCCATGTTAATAAATAAGAGTTATGGAGAAATTTCCTACTGTTGTCATCTTTGAAAATCTGAAAATATGTTCCCGATTATTAAATATTGTGAATTTCAGTCGCTATTTTCCTTCCTTCAGTCTCGGTTGTTAAAATTTTAGCTATCTTTGTTGAATAACAACCAACTTTTTAAATCTTGCTTTATCGTGAATTACTTTTTTAAACGCATCGCTCTCCTCTCCGTCGCAGCGTTTCTTTTTGTAGCTCAGGCTGTTGCCGGCGAGTTGGAGGACCGTCTTTCCGATGCCCTCCGCGAATTTGTCCCTGCCAATGTCCGCGTGGGTGATGTCGCTGTCAAGAAAGTCGCTATCAATAAGAAGAAAAAGACTGTCACCGTCACTTGCAACGTGGCTACGTCATATCTTCCTTTCACTCCGGCTTCCGTTGCCGATCTCCAGAACCGTCTCGCCCAGGAACTTCCCTCCTATGCACGTTATTATAATGTAAAAATTGTAGCCGATGGTCATCCTCTTGAGGAACTTGCCTTGGGTGCGAATCGACGCAACGTCGGGCCTAAGGAAAAGATCCCCTTTGTCACCCGTCATGCCATGCCGGAAATCACGGCAGGACTGCAGGATGCCAACATCGCCCTCTGGCAGAGCCACGGTTGGTACTACGAGCGAAAGCTCAATCGCTGGGAGTGGCAGCGTGCCCGCATTTTCCAGACAGTCGAGGACCTCTACACCCAGAGCTACGTAATGCCGTACCTCATGCCCATGCTTGAGAATGCCGGTGCCTACGTGATGAGTCCTCGCGAACGCGACATCAACACCTTTGAGCTGATTGTCGATCCCGACGGTGACTTCGCTTACTCCGAGGGTTATGCTGAGAAATCAGGTTCGAAGGAGTGGGCGGACGGAGGTGTAGGCTTCGGATACGTGCGTCGTCAGCTTCTTGACGGCGACAATCCTTTCATGGATGGGCGTTTCCGCAAGGTCGCCACCGTAGAGAAGCCATCGGCGGCGTCTTCTGTCACGTGGAGTGCTGATATTCCGGAGCAGGGCGACTATGCTGTCTACGTCAGCTACGCCACTCTGCCTTCGTCCACCGATGCCACCTACACAGTCCATTCTCTCCGTGGTGACGAGAAAGTCACCGTCAACCAGCGCATGGGAGGCGGCACATGGATCTATCTCGGTCACTTCCCCCTGCCCGCCGGTAAGTCCGACGTTGTCACGCTCGATAACGTAGCTTCCCGCTCGGGAGTCATCACCGCCGATGCCGTGAAGATCGGCGGTGGCATGGGCAACGTAGCGCGCCAGCCTAATGAGCCGCTCGACGACATTGACTACGAGCCTATCCTCAGCGGTTATCCTCGCTTCACCGAGGGCGCCCGTTACTGGCTCCAATGGGCTGGTATCCCGGAAGAAGTCTATTCTCCTCAGGAGCGCTCCAACGACTATACCGACGATTATCAGTCACGAGGTATATGGGTCAACTATCTCGCCGGCGGATCTTCGATGGTTCCCGACGAGAAGGGTCTTGGCATCCCCGTTGATCTCTCCTTCGCATTCCATTCGGATGCCGGGACAACGCTCGGCGACACCATCATCGGCACTCTCGGCATCTACTGCACCGATGGCGGAAAGAAGACCGGCAACGGCTCCACCCGCCTTGCCTCGCGCGATCTCACGGATCTCGTGGTGACTCAGATCGTCAATGATGTGCGTTCCGGCTTCGAGCCTGAGTGGACCCGCCGCGGACTCTGGGACCGCAGCTATGCCGAGGCGCGCATCCCGCAGATTCCCGCCATGCTTCTCGAGCTCCTGTCTCACCAGAATTTTGCCGACATGAAGTACGGTCTGGATCCTACATTCCGTTTCACCGTCAGCCGTGCCATCTACAAGGCGATGCTCCGCTTCCTTGCCGACCGCGACGGTCGTCCCTACGTGGTCCAGCCTCTCCCGGTCCGCTCATTTGCCATTTCGCGCCACGGTCTCGGTGGATTCGAACTTACGTGGAAGGAGACCGTCGACACTCTTGAATCGACAGCAACCCCGACCTACTATATCGTGGAGCAGCGCATCAATTCAGGTGCTTTCCGTCCGGTGGCTCGCGTGGAGTCTCCCTCTTATCGTGTCACCGACGTCATGAACGATTCGATCTACTCCTACCGCATCATAGCCGGCAACGACGGCGGTCTGAGCTTCCCCTCCGAAGTCCTCGCTTGTGCCGAAGTGCCCGGCGACCTCACGGACGTAATGGTGGTCAATGGCTTCACCCGTGTGTCGGCTCCCGATTGGTTTGACAGCGGGGATATTGCCGGATTCTACGATTCCCGCGATCACGGTATGCCCTATGTGAAGGATATTTCCTACATCGGTCCGCAGACGGAGTTCCGTCGCGAAATCCCCTGGATGGACGACGATGCCTCCGGGTTCGGTGATTCACGCGGCAACTATGAGACTACGGTGATCGCCGGCAATACATTCGACTTCGTCTACGTTCATGGTCAGGCTATCGCTGCCGCCGGTCACTCCTTCATATCATCATCGGCAGAGGCATACGCCTGTTCCGACGTGGCGTCCGATCCGATGATTCTCGATCTCATTCTCGGCAAGCAGAAAGAGACGATGGTGGGTCGTGGAGCGGTGCCTTCCCGCTATAAGGCGTTCACCCCGGCTCTTCAGTCCAAGATTCGTGCTCATGTGGAGCGCGGTGGCGATGTGTTCGTCTCAGGCTCCTATGTAGCAACTGACATCTGGGATAATCCGCTTAACCTCGGAGCTCAGCGTGAGGCTGACATTAATTTCGCTCAGAACGTACTCGGATATACCTGGCGTACGGGTCAGGCTTCCATTACGGGCGAGGCTATCGAGGTCAACAGCCGTTTCCGCCAGTTCAAGGGTGGTGTCTTCCCCTTCAACACCACTCTCGGTCCCGACTGCTACGCTGTGGAATCGCCCGACTCATTCTACGCCACCGACTCCTCTCAGGGTGCAACAATCATGCGCTACTCCGAGAATAATCTTGTGGCTGGTGTAGCTGTCGACAAGACATCCTATCGCACGGTCATCATCGGATTCCCGTTCGAGACCATCAAGGCTGACTCCCGTCGTGACCTGCTTATGCGTCAGGTTCTCGACTTCTTCACGCCCCGCGACTGATTGTTCCTGTACGTGATTATTTAAAAATTTCAATTTTCTCTTTCCGCCGGCAAAGTTACTGCCGCAAAAAGTCTTACCACCTGTCAAAAAAGCATAAAATTAAAATTCAGAATATGAAGATTGCATGTTTTCTCCCGTTTGTCGACGCCGCACAGGTTGCTGCCTCCGTCGCCCAGCTCCGCGCTGACTCTCTTGTGAGCGTGATTTACCTCCTCGCCGGTCCCGACGCCTCCCGCGCCGAAATCCCGGAGGGATGCTCCATGATCGACATCGACACCCTAACGTCCTCCGCCACCGTACGCAAGATTGCCGATGCTGCGAAAGGTAGTGATTACACGCTCCTCTACACGAAGCAGAATTCCCTTCAGCTCGGCTACATGGCTCTCCGCCGCATGGTGCGCGTTGCCGAGGACTCCAGTGCCGGCATGGTCTATGCCGATTACTATGCCGTGGTCAATGGCGAGACTACCCGCAATCCTGTCATCGACTATCAGCTCGGTTCGTTGCGCGATGATTTCAATTTCGGTTCAGTACTTTTCTTTGCCACTTCAAGTCTTGAACTGGCGGCTGCCGGAATCGATGCCGACTATAAGGCTGCCGGTCTCTACGACCTCCGCCTCCGTCTCTCCCGCATCGCACCCATCGTCCATATCAACGAGTACCTCTATAGCGATGTCGAACTCTACACCCGCCGAAGCGGCGAGAAGATGTTCGATTACGTCGATCCCCGCAACCGTGCTTCCCAGATCGAGATGGAGCAGGCTGTCACCGCCCATCTCAAGGCAATCGGAGGCTATCTTGAGCCGGAGTTTACGGATGTCGACCTCACGGCAGGATCATTTCCCGTCGAGGTTTCAGTCATCATCCCTGTCCGCAATCGCGTCCGCACCATCTCCGACGCTATCAACAGCGCTCTATCGCAGGTAACTGACTTCCCCTTCAACGTCATCGTCATTGACAATCATTCCACCGACGGCACCACTGAGGCTATCGACGCCATCGCGGCTAAGGATCCCCGCGTGATTCACCTCCGCCCTGAGCGCACCGACCTCGGAATCGGCGGTTGCTGGAATCTCGGCATCAATGATCCACGTTGCGGTCGCTACGCCGTTCAGCTTGACTCCGACGACGTCTACGCCAACACCGACGTCCTCGCTTCCGTAGTCCGCGCCTTCAATGAGCAGAATTGCGCCATGGTTGTCGGCACCTACATGCTCACCGACTTCAACTGCAATCCCATCCCCCCCGGCGTCATCGATCATCGCGAGTGGACCCCCGACAATGGCAGAAACAATGCTCTCCGCATCAACGGTCTCGGCGCACCACGCTGCTTCTACACCCCCGTCCTCCGCGAACTTCTGCTCCCCAACACCAGCTACGGCGAGGATTACGCACTCGGACTTGCCGTGTCGCGCAACTATCGCATCGGACGCATCTACGACGTCCTCTACAACTGCCGCCGCTGGGAGGATAACTCCGACGCTGCCCTCAGCGTGGAGCGCGTGAACGCCAATAATCTTTACAAGGACCGCATCCGCACCTGGGAACTTCAGGCACGTATCGCCCAAAACGCCCGCAAACAATGAATGCCGGAACCGTAACGCCCGGAGCTGTCAGTAAATTCGTCAGATGGCAGCTCGACAATTGGCAGATGGCTGCCGCCAATTTCCGAGCCCTCGACGATGTGGAGGTCAAGGAAATTGACGTCGACGGGCTCACGTTCAAGGCTCAGTTCAATCCCGCACGCGCCGTATCCTCCGGTGCGAAAGTCGACGCTGCTTCAATCAAGGCGCGTCCATGCTTCCTGTGCGAGAAAAATCGTCCCGCCGAGCAAGGTGGAATCGCTCTGGGGCATTACACGCTCCTCATCAATCCATTCCCCCTCGCACCCCGTCACCTCGTCATAGCCGACAACTCCCATGTCCGTCAGGAGATTGACGGTCGTGTGGCTGACATGGTCGGACTTGCCAACAGTCTTGAAGGATTCACGGTGTTCTACAACGGTCCCCACTGTGGCGCATCTGCTCCCGATCACATGCACTTTCAGGCTCTCCCTTCGGAGGTCATGCCCCTCAACTCCATGATCACACCTGAGCGTCTCGAGGAACTAAGCACCCGCCATGGTGCCCGCATCCTTGCGTCGAAGGATATGCCCTTCAACTTCTTCGTCATCGAGGGCGCATTTCCCCCCGCCTTCGTCACCGCCTTCCGTGCTCTCTTGGAGCAGTTTGGGGCGTTACCCGAGGATCAGTGGGAGACTCCTGTCAATATTCTGGTCACAAAGGTTGCTCCGGGACTTACCCGCATGGTTGTCATCCCGCGTGGTGCCCACCGTCCGTCGTTCTATGGGACAGAGGGAGAGGAGTGCATGATGCTCTCACCCGCGTCAGTCGATATGGGAGGTTTGTTCATTCTCCCGCGGCGTGTCGATTTCGATCGTATTGATGAAAAAATTATTCGTCAGACCTTCAAGGAAGTAGGTCTCAGCGACGAAAAATTCTCTGAAATATGCAGAAGGATCAGCGACAGATAAATCCCGTTGTGCGTGTCGGAATAATGACCGTTCCTTCGGTCCGCCTAAATCTCAACGGATTGTATGAGGTAGGGGAGAACTGCGTTCGCGTCACCGGACCGCTTGAAGCCTACAGCGCCGACGGATGTGTGGTCGCGGGCGATCTGTCTGCGACGAGTCTCTCATTCCGCCCCCTTGATTCGTCATGTACTGCTGATGTGGAAGACGTGACGATCGGTGTCAACTTCCACTGGGAGCGCAAGGAACGTCAGACTTTTGCCGGCACAATAACGCTTAAGGCTGTCGACGGAATGGTGTTGCTGATCAATGAGATTGATGTCGAGGAGTATCTGCGTAGCGTCATCTCCTCTGAGATGTCAGCCACCTCATCGGCTCCTCTTCTGCGGGCCCACGCAGTCATCTCCCGCAGCTGGTTGCTCGCTCAGATCTATCGTGACCTGCGCCATGACGGTGTCGCCGATTCTGACGCTGATTCTGCTGTCGATTCTCCTGACTGCCTCATAAAGTGGTACGATCATGACGATCACACTCTCTTTGATGTATGCGCTGACGATCATTGCCAGCGCTACCAGGGAGTAAGCCGCATCACATCTTCAGAGGTCGATGCAGCAATTGCCGAGACGCGTGGTCTTGTGCTCATGGAGAATGACCGAATTTGCGATGCTCGTTTTTCCAAATGTTGCGGTGGCGTGATGGAGGAATTCCAGAATTGCTGGGAGCCCCGCCGTCATTCCTACCTTGTGGCACGACGTGACGTTGCCGTGGATCCCTCATGCGTCCCCGACCTCCGTGTGGAGCGCAATGCTGTGGAGTGGATCACTTCACGTCCCGATGCGTTCTGCGACACTACTGACCCTGCTGTCCTCTCGCAGGTTCTCAACAATTACGACCAGGAGACCACCGATTTTTATCGTTGGACTGTCAGTTACCGTGCCGACGAGCTTGGTCGTCTCATAGCTTCCCGCTCAGGCATTGACTTCGGCGATATTCTTGATCTCACGCCCCTCTCCCGCGGCACTTCCGGACGTATCACCCGCCTCCGCATCACCGGCACTCTTAAGTCGATGATTGTCGGCAAGGAACTTGAAATACGCCGCTGGCTATCCGCAACCCACCTCTACAGCTCAGCCTTTGTGGTTGAAAAAGAGGAGGGGGATTCTGTGGAATCCGCACGCTTTATTCTCCGAGGTGCCGGATGGGGACACGGTGTCGGTCTCTGTCAGATCGGAGCGGCAGTGATGGGTGCGCAGGGATATGGCTACGCCGAGATCCTCGCCCACTATTTCCCCGCTTCAAATCTTCAGAAATTATATCATTGAAAAACTAATATTTACCTATGAACAACAAGACGACACGCCGTAACCCCTGGGCTTGGATCCCTACGCTCTACTTCGCGCAGGGACTTCCCTATGTCGCAGTCATGACCATTTCGGTCATCATGTATAAGCGACTCGGCATCTCCAACACTGATATTGCCCTTTACACCGGTTGGCTTTATCTGCCCTGGGTCATAAAACCCTTCTGGAGCCCGTTTGTCGACATCGTGCGCACAAAGCGCTGGTGGACTCTCGCCATGCAGTGGATCATCGCGGCGTGTATGGCTGGAATTGCTTTTTCCATCCCCGCTCCCTTCTTCTTCCAGCTCACTCTCGCCGTCTTTTGGCTCATGGGGTTCACATCCGCTACCCACGACATCGCTGCCGACGGTTTCTACATGCTTGCTCTCACCGAGCATGAGCAGTCGCTCTATGTAGGAATTCGAAGCACCTTCTATCGTATTGCCACCGTTGCCGGACAGGGACTTCTGGTCATCATTGCCGGGCTTATCGAACTCAACACCGGTCTTCCACCCGTCTCCGTCCACATCAATGCCGATCCGTCGGCTGAATATTCCCTTGTCGACATGGAAGCGATTTCCTCTCTCCCCGCCGACCTCGACGGTGAGATGCAGTTTGTCTCTATGGTTCCTGACGTTGTGGCTACTGTCGTACCCGATGAGGTTGAAGTTTCCGCCCCCGACGGCACCATTCGTTGCATCCCCTTCACGCAGTACGCTACTGAGATGCGTGACTCAGTAAAGCATCTCAACGAACGTAATGGGTTCGTTCCGGTTGATGTTCCGGTGGCGGTCGCTGCATCCGACAACGCTCCCGCGCCAGCACCCTCCGAATCTTCCTTTACTCGTTGGGTGCGTGAACACTTCGGCGAGAAGCCACGTGAGGTCTCAGGTAACAAGGCAAATAATATTGCAGTCGCTGCCATCCGTCTCAACCGCGCTCCGGCTCCCGGTGAGCAGGTCGTGGTCAACGTGACCCACAAGGATGGCGACAAGAGTCTGCACCTTGAGCAGAATGCCATGCCCACCCGCTTCACATTTACAGATCAGAACTGGAATCGTCCTGCCTATCTCTATTTTGAGGTCGACAATAAGATAAAGAGTCAGGTTTCTGCCTCCTTCGAAGGCGCATCGGGTAATATTCCGTTCGCGTGGATGGTTGTGTTTGGCGTTCTCTCTGCATTCTTCTTCGCCGTGGCAGGGTATCACAGCTGGGCACTCCCGCGTCCTGCAAGTGACGGCGACCGCTCCGCCAACGCCACAGCCTCCACCATTCTCCATGAATTCTTTGCCACGTTCAAGGCTTTCTTTGAGAAGAAGCAGGTATTGGTGGCAATCGCGTTTATGCTTCTGTATCGTCTTCCCGAAGCCCAGCTTGTTAAGCTTATCAATCCCTTCCTTCTCGATCCTATCGATAAAGGCGGACTTGGACTGACCACGCAGGAAGTTGGTTTTGTCTACGGGACTGTCGGTATTATCGGTCTGACGGTCGGTGGCATCATCGGAGGTATCGTTGCGGCGCGCGGCGGTCTGAAGAAGTGGCTCTGGCCTATGGCATGGAGCATGTCACTCACCTGTCTGACGTTTGTCTACCTCAGCTATTTCCCCACTCAGTCGCTCACCACCGTCAACATTTGTGTGTTCATCGAGCAGTTTGGCTACGGCTTTGGCTTCACCGCCTATATGCTTTATCTCATTTACTTCTCCGAAGGTCGTCACAAGACTGCACACTACGCCATCTGCACCGGTTTCATGGCTCTCGGCATGATGATTCCCGGCATGGCTGCCGGGTGGCTTCAGGAGACTATCGGTTATCAGCATTTCTTCATCTGGACAATGATCTGCTGTATCGCCACTGTCGGTGTCTGTGCCTTTATAAAGATTGATCCCAAATTCGGCAGAAAAGAATCCTAAATTTTATCCCAAAGTGAATTAAACCAATCAAATTATGATAAAGAAACTTTTATCCGCCGCTTTTGCCGCTTGTGTGGCTTTAGGCGTGTCGGCTCAGGTAAAACCGGGCATCGAGGTGCTCCGCGACAACAATTTCGCCCAGCTTCAGGGCAAACGTGTCGGTCTCATCACCAACCCCTCAGGCGTCGACAATAATCTCCGTTCGACCATCGACATCCTCAACCAGGCTCCCGGTGTCACCCTCACCGCCCTCTACGGTCCGGAGCATGGCGTGCGTGGGGATGTTCATGCAGGCGACCATGTCAGCAACTCCGTCGATCCCAAAACCGGTGTACCGGTCTACTCCATTTACGGTTCCTCCCAGCGTCCTACAGCCGATATGCTCAAGGACGTCGACGTACTCGTCTACGACATTCAGGACAACGGCTGTCGATCGTTCACATTTATCTCCACTATGGGTCTTGCAATGGATGTCTGCGCCGAGCTCGGCAAGGAGTTCATGGTTCTCGACCGTCCCAACCCTGTGGGTGGCAACAAAGTGGAAGGCTGTATTACTGAGGATGACTGTTATTCCTTCGTGAGCCAGTTCCCGATTCCCTATCTCTATGGTCTCACACCCGGCGAACTCGCCAATTACCTCAATGAAGAGGGTCTTCTTCAATCCGGTAAGAAAGTTGACCTCACCGTCGTCCCGATGGATGGATACAAGCGTGATATGAGCTTTGCCGAGACTGGTATGCCCTGGGTGCTTCCCTCGCCTCACATCCCCACTCCCGAATCATCGCTCTACTATCCGGCGAGTGGTATTCTTGGTGAACTCGACTATATGTCGATCGGCGTTGGCTACACGCTCCCCTTCAAGCTATTCGCAGCATCTTGGGTTGATGCCGAGAAGCTTTCCGACCGTCTCAACGCTCTTGAAATTCCCGGCGTGGCTTTCCGTCCCATCCACATCAAGCCTTTCTATGCCTTTGCAAAGGGCGAGGACATCCAGGGTGTGGAGTATTACGTCACTGATCCGCAGATCGCACCCCTCACGCTCATCCAGTTCTACGTGATGCAGGAACTCGCTGAGCTCCATCCCGATCACAAGGCAATGGAGACAGGCAATCCTAAGCGCTTCAATATGCTTGATAAGGTGATGGGAAGCAAGAATCTCCGTCCTGCGTTCGCAAAGAATCACAAGGTTGCCGACATTATCGACTACTGGAACAAAGATGTCGAGCCGTTCAAGCAGGCAAAGGCAAAGTACCACCTCTACAACTAATTCATCATTCCATCTCTCATCCGTCAGTCAATGAAATCCGGTATTTCTCAGTTTATCTCCGAAGCCAGGCGAATAGCCGGTTCTAAGCGAGTCTACACCGACATGCTCCGTCGTATTGCATGGGGCACTGATGCCGGTTTCTATAAACTCGTCCCGCAGCTCGTGGTGCGTGCGGCAAATGAGGAGGAGGTCTCAAAACTCCTCGCTCTCGCTTCCCGCCTTTCTGTCCCCGTCACATTTCGTGCTGCCGGCACAAGTCTTTCAGGGCAGGCGATCACGGATTCGGTGCTCATAGTTGCAGGAAAGTATTGGGAAGACTGGCACCTGAGTGATGATCATAAGTCTGTCACGCTCCAGCCGGGACTCACCGGCGGACGTGTGAGCGAACTTCTGCGTCCCTATGGGCTGACGTTTACGCCCGACCCAGCGTCGAAAAACTCCGCGATGGTCGGAGGAATTGTAGCAAATAACGCATCCGGCATGAACTGTGGTACGCGTTTCAACAGCGACCACATGCTCCGCTCAGCCCGCATCGTCCTCGCCGACGGCACAATCCTCGACACTGCCGACGAACGCTCCCGCGCCGATTTCCGCGCCTCCCATCCGGAAGTGATTGCAGCCATCGAGAAGCTGCGTGACGATGTCCGCTCCAATAAAGATCTCGTCAGCAGAATCCGCTACAAGTATTCAATCAAGAACGTCACCGGACTGAATATCCTCCCCCTCGTCGAGCACGATGACCCCATTGACATCATTGCTCACTCGATGGTCGGATCCGAAGGCACCCTCGGATTCCTTTCATCCGTCACTATGGCAACCGGTCACCTTTATCCCTTTGCTGCATCAGCGATGGTCTATTTCAAGGAAATCACCGAGGCTTGTCGTGCCGTCCAGACTATTAAAAAGTCTCCCGTTTTCTCATGTGAGCTTCTTGACCGCCAGTCGCTCCGTTCGGTCAACGACACTACAGGAGAAGATCTGACGGCACTTCTCATCGAGACTAAAGCTGATACAGAAGAGGAGCTGAATTCCAATATTTCTGAAATCTCATCCCTGCTCTCTGGGTTCGACACGTTTTCGGAGGCGGTGTTTACAACAGATCCTGCCGTCTATGGCGAGTACTGGAAGAAACGTTCGGGTATTTTCCCCACGGTAGGTGCCATGCGTCCTGCCGGTACGACTGTACTAATCGAGGACATCGCATTCCATATCGACGATCTTCCGCAGGCAACTGCCGACATGCAGCAGCTCCTCGTGGATCACGGGTATGCCGATGCCTGCATCTACGGACATGTGCTTGAAGGTAACTATCACTTCATTATTTCGCAGTCGTTTGATTCCGAGGCAGAGGTTGATCGCTACCGCAGCCTCATGATTGACATCGAGCGACTCGTTGTAGAGCGTTACGACGGATCTCTAAAGGCTGAACATGGTACAGGTCGCAACATGGCTCCTTTCGTCAGGAAAGAATGGGGGGACGAGGCATGGGAAGCCATGCGTCGTCTCAAGTACATTCTTGATCCCAAGGGGCTGCTTAATCCCGGAGTCATTTTCAACGATGATCCTGAGTGCTTCATTAAGCGCCTTAAGGAGTTGCCCGAGTGCAATCCCATCGTCGACAAATGTATCGAATGTGGATTCTGCGAGATTAACTGCGTATCGTGCGGTCTCGGTCTTTCCGCTCGTCAGCGCATTGTCCTCCAACGCCACATTGCTTCTTTGCGCCGCAAGTGCCCGGAATCATCTCTCGCTCATCAGCTGGTACGTGAGTTCCGTTATCTCGGTAACGAACTTTGTGCAGGCGACGGACTTTGCAGCACATCATGCCCGATGAAGATCAACACCGGCGAACTGATTCATTGCCTTCGTCAGCAGGAGCATCCCGAGGGATCCACCGCGTGGAAAGTAGGTAAATTTGCAGCCGATCATCTCCGCCGTGTTGAGGATTGTCTGCGCCCTGTCCTCGGTATAACCACCGGAATCAAGGAAATCATCGGTCCAAAGGCTGTCGATGCCGTTGGCAAAGGTCTTCATAAGGTCGGACTTCCTCTCTGGACTGCTTCCCTCCCGGCTCCCTACTATCATCATGACATCCCGCAGCCGGGTGAGCTACCTCGCAAGGTTGTGTATTTCCCCAGTTGTATCAACCGTACGATGGGAAAGGACGTGAACCATACCACACGTGGTGAGTGGCCTCTTGTCGATACGTTTGTGAAGCTGTGCAATCGTGCAGGTTACGACGTGATTTTCCCCGAGGGAATGAAAAATCTTTGTTGCGGCATGATCTGGGAGAGCAAGGGAATGCCAGACATAGCCGATGGCAAGACCGCCGAATTGGAAGCGGCTCTTCTGAAGGCAAGCGAAGGAGGGAAATATCCTGTGGTATGTGATCAGAGCCCCTGTCTCCATCGTATGCGCGAGCACATCAAGTCAATGCCACTGATGGAAGCGGCGGAGTTTGTCCACGACTGTCTTGCCCCGCACCTGGTTTTTGAAAAGAAAGCGGAGCCGGTAGCTCTTCACCTCACGTGCTCCTCGCGCCTGATGGGAATTACTCCGAAGATTATTGATCTTGCCGAAATGTGTGCTGAAAGGGTAGTGGTGCCTGCGGAGGTGGGATGTTGCGGATTTGCGGGTGACAAAGGTTTCATTCGTCCCGAACTCAATCGCTATGCTCTCCGCAAGCTCCGCCCCGTCATTGAGGCTGAGGGTATGAAGGAAGGATATTCCAACAGCCGTACTTGCGAGATTGGCTTGACAACCAATTCCGGCATACCCTATAAGTCGATTGTTTATCTGGTAGAGAGCGTCACACGCTCAACTCCACCTGTGGACAGCCGATCTGCTATCGAGAAATAAACCAACAACATAGTGAATCAAATCAAAACAATGGAAAAGAAACCGAATCGTCTGCTTTCTCTCGACATCATGCGTGGCATAACTATTGCCGGCATGATTCTGGTAAACAACGCCGGTTCGTGGGGACACATCTACAAGCCGCTCAGTCATGCAGAGTGGAACGGTCTCACTCCCACCGACCTTGTTTTTCCCTTCTTTATGTTCATAATGGGTGTTTCCACCTATCTCTCGCTCCGCCGATGGGATTTCAAGCCATGTCGCGAAGCGATTATCAAGATTGTGCGTCGTACTGTCGTGATATTCGCTATTGGTCTATTTGTAGCATGGTTCGCTCTCTGGCTTCGAGGAATCCGCAATGGCGACGCAGTGCTCGACGCCGCATGCAATTTCTCAGAGATCCGTATCCTCGGCGTCTTCCCCCGCCTCGCCATCTGCTACGGTGTGGGAGCTCTCATCGCCATTTTCGTAAGACATCGCCGACTTCCCTGGGTAATATTCGGGATGCTTGTGGTTTACGCAATAATTCTGTTGACGGGCAACGGTTACAGCTATTCGACTGACAATATTATCTCTATAGTCGATCATGCCGTGCTCGGTCCGTCACACATGTACACCTCTCACTATGATGGTGAATCGTTCAAGTTTGATCCCGAAGGTCTGCTCAGCACACTTCCCTCCATCGCCCACATGCTCATCGGCTTGTGGTGCGGGATGAAGATGATGCAGACCCGCGACAACTACCGTCGCGCGCTTCAGTTCCTGCTTGTGGGTGGTGTACTGACGATGGCTGGATTCCTCTTCTCCTATGGTATGCCGATCAACAAGAAGATCTGGTCGCCTACTTTCGTTCTTACAACATGCGGTCTTGCCGCCACACTTCTCGGACTTCTCATCTGGATTATCGACATCAAGGGCTACCGGCGCTGGACTCCCTTCTTCCATGCCTTCGGAGTCAACGCGCTCGCCACTTATCTCTTCGCCACTATCCTGAGCATTATCATCGGTTTCATCCGCGTTCCTTACAGTGCTACCGAAAGCGGGGTGATTACGCTTAAGGGGTGGATAGTCAAGGCGGTTATGGAACCGGTGGCAGGAGGTGATCTCACTCTTGCATCGTGCCTCTTCGCTATCTTCTTCGTGCTTGTCAACTGGATTTTTGCTTATATACTTTACACTAAGAAAATTTATATAAAGATATGATACTTATTGCTGATTGTGGAAGCACCAAAATTGAATGGTGCCTGATTGACGGTCTTACTCAGGTGGTGCGCTTCAACACCGCCGGAATGAACGCTCTTCTCGTCACAGGAGAAGAAATCACCGCCCGTCTTGTTGATGAAGTGACTCCACGTGTCACCGAGTGTGGCAAAGTCGATATGGTTTACTTTTACGGTGCGGGATGTGTCGATCGTACCGTCTGCGAGACAGTGGAACGCGCTATTGAACGCGCCATTCCAGGATGTCGTGCCGAAGTGGCAAGTGATCTTCTCGGAGCCGCGCGCGCACTCTGCGGCAATAAGCCTGGTATAGCCTGCATTCTGGGCACAGGCTCCAATTCCTGTCTCTACGATGGCGAAAAGATCGTCGACAACGTGTCACCGCTCGGTTATATACTTGGCGACGAGGGTAGCGGTGCCGTGCTTGGGCGCCAGCTTGTGGGTGACGTGTTGAAACGCCAGCTTCCCGCCGATCTTTGTCAGGAATTCCTCACCCGCTACGAACTCGACACCGTGAGCATAATCAAGCGTGTCTATCGGGAGCCGGCTCCCAACCGTTTCCTCGCATCGGTCACTCCCTTCCTTCTGGAGCATATTGAGGAGCCTGCCATCCATCGTCTGGTGCTCAACGCGTTTAAGTCGTTCTTCGTCCGCAACATCGCCAACTATCCTGACTACCGTAACAAGCTCATCAACGTCACCGGTTCCATAGGCTACTTTTACCGCGACGTGCTAAAGGAGGCTGCCGACGCTATGGACTGCACCCTCGGCACTGTCCTCCCCACTCCCATGGAAGGTATGATAGCTTTCCATGCCTCACATCGTTAACGAATACTTTCAGATATGGCATTTGAAAAAATCACCGAACGCTCCTCTCTCTATGATAACCTTGAAAAGAAGAGCGTTGGAGAAATTGTCCGCGACATCAACAACGAAGACAAAAAAGTGGCTCTCGCAGTAGAGCGTGCGCTCCCGCAGGTAGAAAAACTCGTCACAGAGATCGTAAAGCGCATGAAGCGCGGTGGCAGAATCATTTACATGGGAGCCGGCACTTCCGGGCGTCTGGGTGTGCTCGATGCTTCCGAGATTCCCCCCACATTCGGCATGGATCCTTCGTGGGTTATCGGTATTATAGCAGGTGGCGACACGGCTCTTCGCAATCCTGTGGAGAACGCTGAGGATGACACGGAGCAGGGATGGCGTGACCTTGAGGCTATCGGCATCAACGACCGAGACACCGTTATCGGTATCGCAGCCTCCGGCACAACACCCTATGTGATCGGCGCGCTTAAAGCTTGCCGCGAGCATGGCATACTGACCGGTGCCATCACATCCAATCCCGACGCTCCCATATCTCAGGCTGCCGATATCGCGATCGAGATGATCGTAGGTCCGGAATATGTGACAGGCAGTTCACGCATGAAGTCAGGTACGGGACAGAAGATGATATGCAACATGATCACCACAGCCACCATGATCAAAATGGGGCGCGTGAAAGGCAACCGAATGGTCAACATGCAGCTCTCCAACGCCAAACTCGTCGACCGTGGAACACGTATGGTTGATGACGAACTTCATCTTGGCTATGATGAATCCCGCCGACTCCTTCTCATGTACGGCTCGGTCAAGAATGCTGTCGACGCCTATCTCCATCACGATGATCCCGATCATCAGATTCAGCATCTTGACGAAAATGAACAGATTTAAGCTCCTTTCCATCTTCGCTGTCATGATGGCTTCGCTCTCATGCACCACACCCGACGCTCTCGCACAGCGCACGGAGTTTTACGGTCAGCGCAAGTCGCTTTTCGAGATCTTGCCTGTCGACTCGTCGTCAATTGTCTTTCTCGGCAACTCTCTTACCAACGGCTGCGAGTGGCACGAACTATTTGGGAATCCGAATATCAAGAACCGCGGAATCAATGGCGATACGGTCGATGGAATAATCGAACGCCTTGACCCTGTTGTGGCAGGGAAACCGACGAAGATATTCCTGCTCAGTGGCGTCAACGATATCTCCCACGACCTCACCGCCGATTCCATAGTGACAATGCTTATGGATCTGGTTGATCGAATCCACGCTGCCACTCCCGCCACACGGCTCTATGTGGAATCATTGCTGCCGATCAACAATAGTTTTGGTCGCTACCGCTTGCTGAAGGATAAAGAGCCGGTGATAAAGGAGATCAATCGCCAGCTTGCAGCAAATGCAGCTGAGAAGGGATACACGTGGATTGACTGCACATCCACGTTTGCCGATGCCGATGGAAATCTGGACGCATCACTAACCAATGACGGTCTGCATCTTCTCGGTCCTGCCTACCTTCGCTGGCGTGACCTCCTTGCTCCTTACGTTGCAGAATAATACCTGGCTACTATAATGCTCCCCCCTAACCGGAAAGAAGCTTTCCGGTTAGGGGGAGCAGTCTTTTTCATGCACTATTCAGCGGACGATCTCTTTTTTTCGCCGATGAGTAATCAATTTGGGGGTAGCAGATGTTAATAGTTTTGTAGGACATAAGTTTTACACACGTTTTATTGTCTTCCTCACGTTACTATTGTCTTTTTTATGAGAATCAAGTTGAGCGCTTTGGCGATTTCGATCCTATTGACCTTTCCCGTCGTCAATCTGTCAGCCCGCGACATTAAGTCCGCGGATATTATCTCGCAGCCGGTCAACGCAGTTGAGGCCGACACCACCGATATTACTCCCGTGTCGGTCGGTCTGGTGCTGAGTGGGGGCGGTGCGAAGGGTATTGCACATATAGGTGTGATCCAGGCGCTTGAGGACAATAATATCCCCATTGACTATATCACGGGCACGTCAATGGGTTCGATTGTGGGCGGACTTTATGCAGCCGGTTACACTCCCCAGGAGATGCTCGACCTCATTCTGTCACCAGGATTCTCGTCTTGGTCGACCGGACAGATTGACAAATCCCTGACCTACTATTTTGCAAAGGGTGATCCACGTCCTGCTATGCTCACCGTCCCTTTGGGTAAAAGCTCTCAGAATAAATCACTCCTTCCCTCAAGTCTGATCAATCCCTTGCCCATGAACTTCGCATTCATGGAGCTTTTCTCTGCATATACGGCGCAATGTGGGGGAGACTTCGACAAATTGTTTGTCCCGTTCCGCTGTGTGACATCCAACGTCTATGCCAAGCATAAGATTATCTGCCGAGGTGGAAGTCTGGGCGACGCGATTCGTGCATCGATGAGTTTCCCTGTGGTGTTCCAGCCTATTGAGATGGACGGTGTGCTGGTCTACGACGGAGGTATTTACGACAATTTCCCGGTCGATGTGATGCGGGAGGATTTTTCACCCGGAATAATGATTGGTGTCGACGTGTCCAATCCCGATGGCAAACCGAAACAATACGATGTGCTCCAGCAACTTGAGGACATGATAATCCAGAACAACGATTATTCCCTCCCCCCGCGCCAAGGCATCAAAATCAAGATTGACCTGCAGGAATTTTCGCTCCTTGACTTCCCTAAAGCGAAGGAAATCTATCAGATAGGTTACAATCATGCTATGGAGATGATGGATTCCATCCGCTCGCGCGTCCCCTCCCGCATTCCCCCGGAAGCCAGAGCTTTGCGTCGTGCCGTGTTCAAGTCCGAGACTCCTTATGTCCACTTCGATAAAGTGACCGTCACCGGAGGAACCCCTGCACAGAATGACTATCTCCAGTATCTCTTCACTGAAGCAAAGAGAGACACGTTCGGACTCTCGCATGCCAAACTTGCCTACTATCGCGCAATCTCTTCGGGTAAGCTCCGGAATCTTGAGCCGCAAGCCGTCTACAACGATTCCACCCACCTCTTTGATCTAAACCTGAAAGCATCTGTTAAAAGCAATCTTTCTGCCGGTTTCGGAGGATATATCACTTCGGCTGCCAATAGTATGATATTTCTGTCTGCTGATTATAATTCGCTGTCATTCAGAAGTATTGATGCTAACTTTAACGGTTGGATAGGGCAGAACTATATGGCGGCGGCAGTGATCGGACGCGTTTTCCTCCCGACCCCCATCCCCTCCGCCATCTCTCTGGAGGGAGTAGTGTCACGGCAACGCTTTCATGAGACGGAAAAACTCTTTTTCGAGGATAATTCCCCTGCTTTTATTACCAACTCCGAGATATTCGGGAGACTGAACTACGGATGGTCGCTCGGCCGTAACGGAATGATGCAGGTGGGAGCTGGTTATGGCTATCTCCGTGACCGCTTTGTATCCAACCGCATTTCCTCTGATCTTATTGTTGACGAACGTGATCGACTCAATTACCGACTTGGCGCGGCTCGTCTCCGCATGGAATTCAACACACTCGACAACAATCAGTTCCCGTCGGCAGGCTATCGCTACAAACTACTGCTTGCAGCCTATGCGGGCAACTATTCCTACCTGCCGGGGGGCTCTCCCGCCGAGCGTATCGATCATCATGGCTACCGATGGTTGCAGGCTGATATCAGCGCACAGAAGTACTTCAATATCCATAAGCATTTCGCACTCGGAGCTGAAGTGACCGGAGTGATCTCCACACGCAAGCTTCTCCCCACCTACAACGCTTCTATCGTGTCAGCTCCCGGATTCAATCCCACCCCCTCCAGCTACAACTCCTTCAATTCGGCATTCCACGCCATGAGTTATGTGACTGCGGGACTTGTTCCCATAGTGAAAATAGCTGATAATCTGCAGGCAAGAGGCTCGTTCCACGTATTTCTCCCCGCACGCGCCATCCTCCAGACTCCCGGCACAACACGAGCCGAGAACGGACGTTGGTTCCGCAATCCCCATTTCTTCGGAGAGTTATCGGCAGTCTACAACTTCCCGTTCGCTTCCCTCACAGCCTACGTCAACTACACGGACTCTCCATCCAACTGGAACGGAGGAATATCATTCGGACTCTTCTTCCTCGCGCCCCGTTTCACCCATTGATCGCTATGCCTGAGGACGGCGCCGCTTGAGCAGGAAATCAACGCTTTCACGAAATTCTCCTGACTTAAGGCAAGAAAGGATGAGGCAGTAGACCGCTGCTGCAGTGATGATCTTGACGATAAGTGATATGACAGGCGATGTGATGGATTGTGCTGCAATCTGAGCACCGCCTGTCGCGATTAATGTGACGATGAGATAGGGCACTATGTCGGCGAGCATCTCACGCATGGTGTAGCCGATGTGACGGCGTGCAAAATATTGCCATACGAATAGCCATGAGATGTTGATCGTGACATAGACCATGAGCATACCGTGTAGCCCCAGACGGTAGCTCAGACAGATGGCAATCATCTGGCTCACGCCGGCGGCAATCGTGTTCCACATGTAAATTGACGGGCGGCCGATGCTGTTGAAGAGGTTGCCAAACAGAATTCCGAGAGGAAGGAATGCTGCTCCGACACACAGCACCTGCATTACACCCACACTTTCCATCCATTTGTCTGATATAGTGATAACTATCAGCTGTTCTGCCACTATGGCGAGTCCGAACAGTGCAGGGAAACTCACAAATGACGTGAAACGAAATAGTTTGCGGAATACTCGAAGTGTGCGCTCCCGATCGTCGATAGTCTGTCGCAGGACAGGCTGCCCCACGCTATTGATCATTCCCACCAGCGTAGAATAACCCATCATGGTCCATTTGTTACCCTGAGTATAGAAGCCGGTTGTGACCATGCCGTAGAATCGTCCGAGAATGACGGAAAACAGATTGTTGTTGACGTGGGTGAAGAGGGATGTGATTAGTTGCCGTGTGCTGAACGGGAGCATTGACATAAGGGATTCCTTGTTGAAGGAGAGGGTGGGGCGGAAATCAGCTGCAAACCACATCAGAAGACATGAGCATCCGGAGTACGTCACCGTCTGCAGGGCTATTCCCCAGAAGCCCCAACCATTGTAAGCGCATGTCACTCCGGCTACTCCCGAGATTATCAGGCTGACGATCTGCAGCTGGCTCTGCTGTTTCACCATCAGATTGCGGAGGATGTAGGCGGCGGGGGTGGTGGAGAGTCCTCCAAACACAAATCCGAGAAAGAGGAAACGCGAAAGAGCGGTCATTTCCGGCTGTCGGTAGAATGCAGCGATGAGGGGTGCGAGGAAAAAGAGGATGGCATAGAGACCGATCGACATGACGAGGTTGAACCAGAACACAGCGTTGTAGTCGGCGTGGGTGACGTCGCGGCGGTTGACAATAGCAAGAGTGAAACCGCTCTCGCAGAGGAGGCGTGCGATAGCAGAGAAAATGGTCAGCGCACCGACCACTCCATAGTCGTCGGGGGTGAGGAGGCGTGCGAGGAATATTCCGAAAACGAGGTTGAGAAGCTGCATTGCCCCGTTGCCTATTCCCCCCCACAGCAGTCCTTTTGCCGTGCGTGATTTCAGTTCGTCTTTTTCCATTGCTCCGCAAAGATACGTAAATTTCCCGAGACATTGGATTTTGTATGCCCTGATGTTGCCCCAATTCAGTCGAAATGATTACCTTTGCAATGAATTAACGATTACGCAGTTTTTTTTTAAACTTTACCTGAAATGAAACTTTTTGACGTATATCCTCTTTTTGACGTAGCAATTGTGAGCGGACGCGGATGTCAAATCCGTGACTCTCACGGCACTGAGTATCTTGACCTCTACGGTGGTCATGCAGTAATTTCTGTGGGTCACGCCCATCCTGTCTATGTCAAGGCGGTATCCGATCAGGTGGCTAAACTCGGATTCTACAGCAATTCAGTGATTAACCCTCTCCAGCAGGAGCTCGCCGACAGACTCGGTAAAGTTTCGGGATATGATGACTATCAGCTTTTCCTGATCAATTCGGGTGCAGAGGCAAATGAAAATGCTATGAAGCTTGCCTCCTTCCACACCGGACGCCGACGCGTCATAGCATTTGACAAGGCTTTCCACGGACGTACGTCAGCTGCCGTCGAAGCGACCGATAATCCCAAGATCGTGGCTCCCCTTAATGCCAATGGTAACGTTACGTTCGTCACTCTCGGTGACATCGAAGCTGTGGAGCGAGAGATCGCCAAAGGAGATGTGGCGGCTGTGATTGTCGAAGGTATTCAGGGTGTGGGAGGAATTCGTATCCCGACTGATGATTTCCTACGTCAGCTGCGCGATCTTACTAAACGTGAGGGTGTGGTGCTTATTGCCGACGAGATTCAGTCGGGCTATGGACGATCCGGAAAATTCTTCGCTCATCAGTACGCCGGCATACGCCCGGACATGATTACCGTCGCAAAAGGTATCGCGAACGGTTTCCCTATGGGTGGCGTGCTAATTTCACCTGAGTTCAAACCCGTCTACGGTCAGCTCGGCACTACATTCGGTGGCAATCATCTTGCCTGTGCAGCTGCTATCGCCGTTCTCAAGATTTTTGAGGAAGAGAATCTCGTGGAGAATGCAGGGCTCGTGGGTGATTATCTCCTTGAAGCTCTCAAGGGCTTGCCCGGAGTCAAAGAGGTGAGGGGACGCGGACTTATGATCGGCATCGAGATGCAGGAGCCGGTCAAGGCGCTCCGTAAGCATCTTATTGACGTTGAACATGTGTTCACCGGTGTTTCCGGTACTAATGTTATCCGTCTTCTTCCGCCTCTCTGCCTCACCATGGAAGAGGCAAAGGATTTTGTCGCACGTTTCACCCGCGCTCTTGCCAATGTCGGTGAATAAGGTGATTTTGGTGGGAAATGTCGGCAGAAAACCTGAGATACGGTATGTCGGCAACCGTCCTGTCGCCACTTTCTCTCTCGCCACCACCGAGCGTGCCTACACCACGGCGTCGGGCACAACTATGCCTGAACGCACCGAATGGCATAATATCGTGATGTGGGATGGTGCCGCCGAGACTGCCGAACGCTATATCGACAAGGGAACTAAACTCTATATCGAGGGAAAACTCCGCACCCGCGCCTGGAATGATTCCAATGCGATCAAGCGCACAACTACTGAAATAATAGTGGAGAACTTCGACATTCTGTCTCGCAACAATCCGGTATAAATCACCTTTTTGGATATAACAAAAAGAGACCCGTCGGCGCATGCGACGGGTCTCTTTTCTGTTTTGTAATTGTCTCGGTAATAATTCTTAACGGCGGGATTTCTTTCCTACGCCGGTTTTGCCGTGGGAGGAGCGACCGGAGGAAGTGTGGCGGGAGGATTTTCTGGACGATTTACCGGGACCGCCGCTTCTCAGTGCCTGTGACACGCTCATTGTCTTGCCCAGATCATCTTCGTCCTGACGGGCGAGGCGGGGATCAACGAGAGCGAAATCGAGTTGTTTCTTTTCAAGGTTTGCACGTGCCACTCTCACCTTCACCTTGTCGCCGAGGCGGAAGCGGATATTCTTTCTGCGTCCGACCAGACAATAGTTTTTCTCGTCGAACTCGTAGAAGTCGTTGGTGATGTCGCGGATAGGCACAAGACCCTCGCACTTGTTATCGTCCAGTTCGACATAGAATCCCCACTCTGTCACACCTGAAATCATACCCTCAAACACTTCATCCATGTGATCCTTCATGTATTCCACCTGCTTGTATTTGATCGAGGCGCGTTCGGCGTTGGCAGCAAGCTGCTCCATGTCGCTGGAATGTTTGCACTCGTCCTCAAGCTTTGAAAGATTGACACTTCGGCCGCCGTCGAGATAGCGCTCCAGCAGTCGGTGTACCATCATGTCGGGGTAGCGGCGGATGGGGGAGGTGAAATGGGTGTAGTAGTCAAATCCCAGACCATAATGTCCGATATTTTCCGTCGTGTAGATGGCTTTAGCCATTGAACGGATGGCGAGGGTGGAGAGGAAATTTTCCTCGCCCTTCCCCTTTACGTCCTTGAGCATTTTGTTGATTGAGCGGTTGACCTCGCGGGGGGAGCCTGAGGAGCGAACCTTATAGCCGAAGGTGCGTGCGAGGGTGGAAAGATCGAGAAGTTTGGTGGGATCGGGCATGTCGTGAACGCGATAGACGAATGCTTTAGCCTTTTTGTTCTTTCCTTTGACGGATCCAATAGCCTGTGCTACAGTGCGGTTGGCAAGTAGCATAAATTCCTCGATAAGCTTGTTGGCATCTTTCGATTCCTTGAAATAGACACCGGTGGGGTGTCCGTCTTTATCAATGTCAAAACGCACTTCCACGCGGTCAAAATCCACAGAACCGTTTTCGTAGCGTTTTTCACGCAGGATTTTGGCAAGACGGTCAAGTGTGAGGATTTCCTTGGCGAAATCTCCCTTCCCGGTCTCAATTACATCCTGTGCCTCCTCATAGGTGAAGCGACGGTCGGAGCGCGTGACTGTGCGGGCAATACGGGAGTTGAGCACTTCACCTTTGTCATTCATCTCAAAAATGCAGGAGAAGGTTAGTTTGTCCTCGTCGGGACGGAGCGAACAGATACCGTTGGAAAGATGCTCAGGCAGCATCGGCACGACACGATCGACAAGATAGACGGAAGTGGCGCGCTTCTGTGCCTCGCGGTCAAGAGCGGTGTCAGGTTTGACATAATGCGTAACATCGGCAATGTGCACGCCTATCTCCCAATTGCCGTTGGGGAGGCGGCGGATAGAGAGCGCGTCATCGAAATCCTTAGCATCCTTGGGGTCGATGGTGAACGTGGTGACCCCGCGCATGTCCTCACGGGCGGCAATAACTTCATCAGTGATACCGGCGTCAATTTTCTCAGCAGCTTTCTCCACTGCTTCCGGATAGTGATAGGGGAGACCATACTCGGCGAGAATAGCATGAATCTCAGCGTTATTCTCACCTGTTTTTCCGAGAATATCGATTACCTCCCCTTTCGGGTTCTTAGCATCGTCGGGCCAGTCGGTGATGCGTACCACAGCCTTGTCACCGGTCACTCCGCCTTTGAGCTTTGAGCGTGGGATGAAAATGTCGGTGGCGAGATATTTTGAGTCGGTAAGGAGGTATGCGAAATGTTTGTCAACTTTGAGTGTACCGATAAACGTCTGGTCTTTCTTTTCAAGAATTTTGGTGACCTCGGCTTCAGCTTCCTGCCCCGGAGTGCGGGCTGCTATCGTGATTGCCACGCGGTCGCCGTTAAGGGCATGCATGGAATTGCGTTCCGCTACAAATATTGTCTCTCCGTCCTCATCGGTAATGACGGAGTTTTTGCCGTTGGAGCGGCGTACGAAGGTTCCGGTAGCCACGTTGTCGCGTTTAAGCGGTTTGTATTTACCCGGTGTAACCTCAACAATGTCGCCTTCAATCGCAAGATTTTCAAGGATAACTGCTATTTCTCCCTGGGTGATGGGGGCGGATGCTCCGATAGCGTGAGCCACCTGTTTGTAATTGAACGTGGCGTTGCCGGTGTGAGCAGCAATGTATTCTTTGACCTGTGCCGTCAGGCGGTCAAACTTTTTTGTCGTGTGTGAACGTGCCATAAGAATGTGTGTCGTAGTTGTTGATACGTGGTGAATTATGTCGAAATCGAGTCAGAGAAGAATACATCTGCCATCGATTAATTATCATTATAACAACTGCTTGGGGCAGAATGTTTAAATAAGCGAAGCCGGAGGCATCAGCAAGTCGTTGGGATGCTGAGCCTCCGGCTCGTGAGCGGGGGATATTGACGGTAAAAATCCGCTGTAGCCTTTATCAGGCGTCGATATTGGCGTAATTGGCGTTGGCTTCGATGAAATCGCGGCGCGGAGCGACATCCTCGCCCATCAGCATCGAGAAGATGCGATCAGCTTCGGCTGCATCAGAGATGTTGACCTGCTTAAGTAGCCGTTGGTTGGGATCCATGGTAGTGTCGCGGAGTTCCTGTGCGCTCATCTCGCCGAGACCTTTGTAACGCTGTACTTTGGTCTTGTCGCCATACTTTGCTATGAACTGCTGCACTTGAGCGTCGGTCCAGCAATATTCCTCCTGCTTGCCACGCACGCACTTGTAAAGAGGGGGAGTGGCGAGGTAAAGGTAGCCGTTTTCGATTACGGGACGCATGCGGCGGAAGAAGAATGTCATAAGAAGCGTTGCGATGTGGGCACCGTCAACGTCGGCATCGGTCATGATGATGATCTTGTGGTAGGCAAGTTTGGTGAGGTTGGCCTCCTTGGGATCGTCGGGAGTACCGATTGTGACGCGCATTGCCTGGAACAGGTTGGTGATTTCTTCGTTGTCAAAGATTTTGTGCTCCATGGCTTTCTCCACGTTGAGGATTTTGCCTCGGAGGGGAAGAATTGCCTGGAACTGACGGTCACGACCCTGTTTTGCCGTTCCGCCTGCGGAATCACCCTCGACTATGAATAATTCGCAATCTTCAGCGTGACGAGAAGAGCAGTCGGCGAGTTTGCCGGGGAGACCGCCTCCGCTGAGAGGAGACTTACGTTGCACTTTCTGACGGGCATTATAGGCGGCATGGCGTGCCTGGGCGGCGAGAATCACTTTGTCAACAATCGTACGTGCCTGCTTGGGATGCTCTTCAAGATAGTTGCCGAGAGCGTCGCTGACGGCAGTCTGCACGGCACCGATAACTTCGTTATTGCCGAGTTTGGTTTTCGTCTGACCCTCGAACTGGGGTTCCATGACTTTTACGGAGATGACAGCTGTCAGACCCTCGCGGAAGTCATCGCTTGCAATCTCCACCTTGGCTTTTTCAAGAAGCTTTTTTTCGTCGGCGTATTTCTTGAGTGTGGAGGTCAGACCACGGCGGAAGCCGGTGAGGTGTGTGCCACCCTCTATCGTGTTGATGTTGTTGACGTAGGAGTAGATATTCTCATTGTATGTGTTGTTGTAGGTCAGCGCCACTTCCACGGGAATGCCCTGACGCTCTGTGGAGAGGTGGATGACGTCCCCAATTAGGGATTCCTTGTTGGAGTCGATGTAGCGCACAAATTCATTGAGCCCCTCGGCAGAATAGAATGTCTCGGTCCGGGGATTGCCTTCGGCGTCAAGATCGCGGCGGTCGGTAAGCGTCAGCGTGATGCCGGCATTCAGGTAGGCGAGATCGCGGAGACGATTGGCGAGAGTAGAGTATTCGTATTCAGTATGGGTGAAGATAGAGGCGTCGGGTTTAAATGTTATTGAAGTTCCGGTCGTCTCGGATTCGCCGATAATCTCTACAGAGGTGGTAGGCTTACCGCAACTGTATTCCTGCATGTAGATGTGACCCTGACGGCGCACTTCGGCACGGAGATATGTGGAGAGTGCGTTAACGCAGCTGACACCTACGCCATGAAGACCGCCGGAAACTTTATAGGAGCCCTTGTCAAATTTACCGCCTGCGTGAAGGACAGTAAGCACGACTTCAAGTGCCGATTTATGTTCTTTCTCATGCATGTCGACAGGGATACCACGTCCGTCGTCAACCACGGTTATGGAGTTGTCGGGATTGATGGTCACTTCGATGTGAGAAGCGAATCCGGCGAGGGCTTCGTCGATCGAGTTGTCGACTACCTCGTAGACGAGGTGGTGGAGACCTTTGGCGCTGATGTCACCGATATACATGGCGGGACGCTTGCGCACAGCCTCAAGCCCTTCGAGAACTTGAATATTACTGGCGCTATATTCTTCCTTGTTTTCTTCCATTTAGATGAATGTCAATTGATTACTATTGGACTAAACGGCATGCGGACCGAGTGATGTACGGAAGAGGTTCAGTCCTGCTGAATATGCCTGAATTTTCGATACAAAGATACGAAAAAAATCGGGATGGAGCAAATGAGAGCGAAGGAAAAATTGGGGTAAAATTCCCCCTCGCGTTATTATATATTAAAAGTTTTTTTAATTGGATTGTAGTTGCTATCTTTGCACCCTGATTGTGCTCTCCCGGGATCATGGTTTACACCTGTTTCACCGGTTAATTCCAGCGGTAGGAGAGCTCAAAATCTTGCTAAAGCATAGTCCAATTGAAACGCCAACACGTCTATATACTTCTTGTAATCTTGCTCACGACGCTTGTCCCTGCAATCGGTGGACGCGCTCAGATAGCTTCGGGGCTCAGGGATGAAGGAGACTTCCCCGAGCCTGACAGTGTTGTCGTGCTCCATCCTACCCCGCTGTCGGACAGCGTGATTCCGGCTCCTTACCGGTCTCCCCAGATACTATCCGATTCCATAAAAGCTATGCCGGACAGTGTCGTCGCGCTCTCCGATTCAATCGCTGAAATTGCCGACAGTATTGCCACAACGCTCCCGTCGGATTCCTTCATTGACCGCACGCCTGCCTCAGCACTTCCCTCTGTTCCCTCAAAACCGTCGAGAATACGCCGTGAGAAGGTTGACCTCGATAACGTAGTGACGATGGAATGCGCCGATTCTATGATCATGACCGGCGACCGCAACACCTACATGTACGGCGACGGCAAGGTGGTGTACGGCGATCTCAAGCTTGACGCCGCCGAAATAAAAATGGACATGAAGAATAACACTGTCTACGCCAACGGTGTCCCTGATTCCACGGGCGAGATCGTAGGTAAACCGGTGTTTGAAGAAGGCGGGACAGCGTACGAAACCGACGACATGAGCTATAACTTCAAGACAAAGCGCGGTTTCATCAACAACGTCATAACCCAGCAGGGAGAAGGTTATCTGACAGGTGGTCAGACCAAAAAGACTGACGATGATTACTATTACGTGCAGAATGGACGCTATACGACCTGTGATGACCACGAATGTCCTCACTTCTACATGCAGCTGACGAGAGCCAAGGTAAAGCCGAAGAGCAACATCGTGACGGGTCCGGCATACATGGTGCTCGCGGGTTTGCCACTTCCCATCGCTGTGCCGTTCGGCTATTTTCCGTTCTCCGACAAATATGCGTCCGGGGTGATTGTCCCGACATTCGGCGATGATTTCGTGCGAGGTTTCTATCTCAGTGACGGCGGTTATTACTTCGCTATCAGCGACAACATGGACCTTGCCCTGACCGGAGAGATTTATACCAAGGGATCGTGGGGACTGTCAGCCCAGTCGACTTACGTAAAGCGCTACAAATATTCGGGTAATTTCAGTATCAATTACCTTAAGACAATCACCGGAGACAAGGGGCAACCCGATTATGCGAAAATGACAAACTTCCAGGTGATATGGAGTCACACTCAGGACTCCAAAGCCAACCCTAACATGACTCTGTCGGCAAGCGTGAACTTTGCTACGAGCGGATATTCGCGCAATAACGTAGGAAGCTACTACAGCAATTCATTTACGGAGAATACCAAGAGTTCGACGATCAACATGACTTACCGTTTCCCGCAGTCAAAATGGTCGCTTTCTACTACGATGAATGTGTCACAGCGCTCGCAGGACTCCACCTTGAGCGTTTCGTTCCCCAACTTCACCCTCACCATGTCGCAGGCTTATCCCTTCAAGAGGAAAAAAGCGGTGGGAGATGAAAAGTGGTACGAGAAAATCCGACTCAGCTATTCGGGACAGTTCCAGAACTCTCTGACATCAAAGCAGAACGAATTCTTCAAGAAAAATCTGATAAAGGACTGGCGCAACGGCATGAAGCATTCCGTGCCCATTTCGGCTACATTCAATCTCTTCAACTACTTCAACCTGACGCCGTCGGTTCAGCTCAACGACCGAATGTACACGTCGAAGGTACGCCGACAGTGGGATCCAAACGCAGCCGCGGAGGTGTGCGACACAAGCTACAGCTTTTACAACGTATGGGATTTCAACGGTTCCGTATCTCTCGACACGAAGCTTTACGGTTTCTACCAGCCACTTCCATTCTTAGGCGACAAGATCAAGATGATCCGCCATGTGATGACTCCCACCATTTCGTTCAATGCCTCGCCCGATTTCAGTTCGCCGTTCTTCGGCTACTACGGGTCGTACGAGTACACGGATTCGAGAGGCGAGCTCCAACGCAAAAAATATTCAATGTTCCCCAATTCGCTCTTCGGAGTCCCGGGGCAGGGAAAGACAGGCGCAGTGTCCGTCTCAATCGCCAACAATGTGGAGATGAAGGTGAAGAGCGACAACGACTCCATCGGAGAAAAGAAGATTTCTCTTATTGAGAATTTCACTGTGTCGCAAAGCTACAATTTCGCAGCCGATTCACTCAACTGGAGTAATATCAACACCTCACTTCTTCTGCGACTCACCAAAGGCTTCAATCTTAACCTCAACGCCGTGTGGGACGTCTACACATATCAGCTGAACGCTGCCGGAAATCCGGTACGTGTCAACATCCCCCGATGGAAGGCGGGAAAAGGACTGGGACGACTGTCAAGCACCGGAACGTCGTTCTCCTACACGTTCAACAACGACACCTTTAAGAGAAAGGATAAAAAGAACACCGATCCCGACGGAGATAACAACGACGGTGGAAACGGAAAGAAAAAACGCAACAATTCCAACGGTAACCAGGGATCCTCGTCAGGACAGATGGAAATGAACGAGGACGGCTACATGTCGTGGCAAGTACCGTGGAGTCTTACTGTGAACTATTCCGTAAACTATGGCTACGGCACGTTCAACAAGCGGAAGATGGAATATAATGGCAAGATCACGCAGAATCTAAGCTTCTCGGGGAATATTCGCCCGACAGCCAATTGGAATCTGGGATTCTCGGCAAGTTATAATTTCGATGCTCACAAGATCGCTTACATGAACTGCAACATCTCGCGTGACCTGCACTGCTTCACGATGACAGCGAGTGTGATTCCCGTAGGACCTTACAAAAGTTACAACTTCCATATTTCAGTCAAGTCGGCACTACTTAGCGACCTGAAATACGACAAGCGATCCTCTACCTCCAACGGTATCAGCTGGTACTGATCCCGAAAATTTCTCCAACGAAACTACAACATCACATCAACCGACCCCAATGAGCGCACTCGACATAATCATCCTCGTAATTTTCTTCGGGACCGCCATCTACGGCTATCGTCAGGGCGTTGTGAGACAGTTGGGCGCAGTGGGGGGATTTGTGGTGGGTCTGCTTGCATGCCGGTTGTTCGGAACGCCTGTGACAGAATGGCTTGTAGCACATGGCCCCGAAGTGACGTGGGGGAGGAGTTCGACGTATTTCTGGGGAGTG
Source organism: uncultured Bacteroidales bacterium (assembly GCA_947176235.1). Classification (GTDB taxonomy): domain Bacteria; phylum Bacteroidota; class Bacteroidia; order Bacteroidales; family Muribaculaceae; genus CAMWPM01. Next base: position 58,719 of record CAMWPM010000007.1, read on the forward strand.
CTTTCTTCGGTCGTGCTCTTTATCGCCGGATACACGCTCGCCCGCATGGTTGCCTCGCTCGTGAAAACGATCGTGCATACAGCGGCGCTCGGATTCTTCGACCGGACGATAGGCGCTCTGTTCAGCATATTTGTAGGATTTTTCATATTCAGCATATTTCTCAACCTCTGTCAGATATTCAAGTCGGAGGGTAGTATCATAGAATCATCGACTATCGGCGACGGTGCTGCTGCGCAGTTTGTGCTCGAACTCGCACCGTGGGTGATGGGGGTGGTGACGCATGCTATTGCTCCAGCAACGGCAAGCTGACGAAACACTGACAGGGAGAAAATTGTTAGAACAAACAGAAGAGCTGAATTGCGCGTTTCACATTGACATAACTGTGTCATTCAACAGCAAGATATGAGTAAAGAAGAAGTAAAAATAGATGACGTCGTAGGTCATGATGATGAATACAAATACGGTTTCGTCACTGACATCGATACAGAAATCATCCCTCCCGGCTTGAGCGAGGAGGTGGTGAGGCTGATATCGAAGAAGAAGGGAGAGCCTGAGTGGATGCTTGATTTCCGTCTGAAAGCCTATCGCTACTGGCTTACTCTCCCCGTACCGCGCTGGGCACATCTCGATATTCCTGAAATAGACTTTCAGGCTATAAGCTACTATGCTGCCCCCACGAAAAAGGAGGGTCCGAAGAGTCTTGATGAAGTCGATCCCGAATTACTGAAGACTTTCGACCGTCTCGGCATACCTTTGGAAGAACAGAAAGCACTGAGTGGCATGGCAGTAGATGCAGTGATGGACTCGGTTTCCGTAAAAACCACCCACCGCACCCTCCTCGCCGAGAAAGGAATAATATTCTGCTCGATCAGCGAGGCAATCAAGGAATATCCGGATCTGGTCAAGAAATATCTTGGATCTGTGGTGAGCTACCGCGATAACTTCTATGCAGCACTAAATTCAGCCGTTTTCTCCGACGGTTCGTTTGTCTATATCCCGAAGGGAGTAAGATGCCCGATGGAACTATCCACCTATTTCCGCATCAATGCTTCGGGAACAGGACAGTTCGAGCGAACGTTGATTGTGGCGGATGATGACGCCTACGTAAGCTATCTCGAAGGTTGCACCGCACCTTCGCGTGATGAAAATCAGCTTCACGCCGCCATAGTGGAAATTGTGGTGGAGAACCGTGCTGAAGTGAAATATTCGACTGTTCAGAACTGGTATGCCGGTGACAAGGAAGGACGCGGGGGAGTGTATAATTTCGTGACGAAGCGCGGTCTATGTCGCGGAGATTTCTCAAAATTGTCATGGACACAGGTGGAAACCGGTTCGGCTATTACCTGGAAATATCCTTCGTGTGTGCTTGCGGGAGAAGGATCGGTGGGAGAGTTTTACTCTGTGGCTGTCACCAAAAACCGACAGCAAGCCGACACCGGGACCAAGATGATTCATACCGGAAAAAATTCCAGATCCACAATCGTGAGCAAAGGAATTTCTGCAGGGCACAGTCAAAACAGTTACCGCGGACTTGTAAAGGTCGCGCCCAATGCCGAGGGAGTGAGAAACTACACTCAGTGTGACTCCCTGCTTCTCGGAAGTAACTGCGGCGCCCACACCTTCCCATACATTGATGTGATGAATGACTCGGCGGTTGTGGAACATGAAGCTACCACTTCAAAAATATCAGAAGAACAGCTTTTTTACTGCAATCAGCGCGGAATCCCGACAGAAGAAGCTGTGGGACTTATAGTCAACGGATATGCCAAGGAAGTGATGAACAAACTTCCGATGGAATTTGCGGTAGAAGCCCAGCGTCTCCTCTCCCTCACGCTTGAAGGAAGCGTGGGATGATTGAAAAAAATAAAGAATTTTCAGAAATCAACACAACCCATAGATAACGAAAATGAGCGAACAGCTGCTGAAAGTCAATAATCTTCATGCGTCAATCGACGGAAAAGAGATACTTAAAGGAATTAACCTGACAATAAATCGCGGAGAGGTCCACGCAATAATGGGACCGAACGGATCGGGAAAATCCACCCTCTCCTCCGTGCTTGCCGGAGATCCACGGTTCACTGTGACTGAAGGAAGCGTGGACTTCCACGGGATGGATCTACTATCGCTGAATCCCGAGGACCGCTCACATGAGGGACTTTTTCTTTCATTCCAGTATCCTGTGGAGATCCCTGGCGTGTCAATGGTCAACTTCATGCGTGCTGCGGTCAATGCCAAGCGCAAATATTTCAATCAGCCGGCGCTTACAGCCGGTGAATTCCTGAAGATGATGAGAGTGAAGCGCGAGGTGGTGGAACTTGATAACAAACTTGCCTCCCGCTCCGTCAACGAGGGATTCTCGGGGGGAGAGAAAAAACGCAACGAGATATTCCAGATGGCGGTGCTTGAGCCATGTCTTTCGATACTTGACGAGACGGACAGCGGACTGGATATCGATGCCTTGCGAGTGGTGGCTGGCGGCGTGAACAAACTCAAGACGCCGGAAAATTCCGCTATAGTGATAACTCACTATCAGCGTCTGCTCGACTATATTAAGCCTGATTTTGTCCACGTGCTCTATAAAGGCAGAATCGTGAAGACAGGCGGTCCGGAACTCGCACTCGAACTTGAGGAGCGTGGCTACGATTGGATCAAACAGGAAATCGGGGAGGGGGAATAATGAATCCGCTAAAACAATACCTGGACCTATACAGGGAGAACCGCGAAACGATAGAACAATCATCGACACCGGTGCTCAACGCACTCCGTACAAATGCTCTGACCGTGCTTGAAAAAGAAGGCTCCCGATTGCCAGGAAAGTGCGACGAAGGATATGAAAAAACGGCGGTGGACGAAATGTTTGCACCCGATTACGGAGTGAACATAAACGGCGTGAAACTTCCGGTGGATCCATCGCTCACATTCAAATGTGATGTCCCGTCGGTGAGCACCCTGCTTGCTTTGGTAGTGGGTGACACTTTCATCCCTACCCGCACTCTCCTCAACAATCTTCCTGCCGGAGTGACCGTCACCTCACTCGCCGACGCCAGCCGCACGATGCCTGAAACGGTAGAAAAATTCTTAGGAAAAATAGCCAACGAGGACGAGGCAGGTGTGGCGCTAAACTCTCTTCTTGTCCGCGACGGGCTGATGGTGCATGTGGCGGAGGGCGTAAAAGCCGAGAAACCGATTCAGATAGTTAACATATTCAATACGCCTGTGCCGACCATGGCTGTAAGACGCGTGCTTGTCGTGGCTGAGGAAAATTCATCCGTTAAACTGCTATTCTGCGACCACACCCAACGCGATGATACCGATTACCTTGATTCGCAGGTGATAGAAGTGGCGGTAGAAGCTGGGGCAGAGGTGGATATTTGCGATATTGAAGAATCTTCCCCCCGCACGCACCGCTTTTCACAACTATTTACCAAACAAGGAAATGACTCGAAGTTGAAAGTGACCGGTGTGACGCTTGTGAACGGTGAGACCCGCAATAACTTCACAGTGAAGGTGGAAGGAAACGGATGCGACACACGTCTCGACGGAATGGCTATCGGTAAAGCATCACAGTCGATCGATAACCGCACTTACCTGCTCCATGCCTCGGATCACTGCTCTTCCAACCAACTTTTCAAATACGTGCTTGACGACTCCTCCCGCGGTGCCTTCGAAGGACTGATAGAGGTGGCAAAGGGTGCGAGATTCAATGAAGCGTACCAAAGCAACCGCAATATTCTCGCATCGAAAGCAGCACGAATGCATACGAAACCGCAGCTTCTGATCTATAATGACGACGTGAAGTGCAGTCATGGGGCGACAACCGGACAACTCGACGAACGTGCGATATTCTATATGCAGCAGCGTGGTATCCCTCAGAATGAAGCGCGGACAATGCTCATGCAGGCTTTCATGGTGGACATCATCGAAAAGGTGAGTATCGAGGGGCTGTCGGATCGTCTGCGCCATCTGGTAGAAAGAAGATTCCGCGGTGAGGATGCACTCTGCGGTGATTGCTCGGCTTCCTGCACTCCGGTAACGAAAAAAGATAATCTTTAATTCGATAACCGCTAAAGATCAAAGAGATATGAAGAAATATGACGTAGAGAAACTGCGTGAGGATTTCCCGGGTCTGAACCGTGAGTTCTACGGACACAAGATGATATATCTCGACAACACGGCGACTTCGCAGACTCCGCGCGAGGTGGTGGAGGCGGTGGAGAGAATGTATTTCCACTCAAAGGCGAACGTGCATCGAGGAGTCTCATCAATATCCCAGGAGGCTACCGACCTGCAGGAGACCACCCGTCGGCGAGTAGCGGCGTACATCAATGCCTCGTCGCCTGAAGAGGTGATTTTCACCCGAGGAACTACCGAGGCAATCAATCTGGTGGCTTCGAGCTACGGCGGGACGTTTCTGAAAGACGGAGACGAGATAATTCTGACGGTGATGGAGCATCATGCCAATATCGTTCCGTGGCAACTTCTACAGCGGCATGTCGACGTCAAACTAAGGGTTGTCCCCATCAACGAACGTGGAGAGCTGGATCTGGACGTGTATCGCTCGCTATTCAATGACCGTACGCGCTTCGTAACGTTCACTCACGTATCGAATGTGCTTGGGACTGTGAATCCGGTGAAAGAGATGGTGAAGGAAGCTCACCGACACGGCGTACCTGTGCTTGTGGACGGCGCTCAGGCTGTGCCGCATACTCGTGTGGACGTCAGAGATCTCGATGTGGATTTCTATGCTTTTTCCTCTCACAAGATGTATGGTCCGACCGGGATAGGAGTGCTCTACGGACGGCGTGAACTACTTGAAAAGATGCCGCCGTACCAGGGGGGGGGAGAGATGATAGGACACGTATCGTTTGAAGGAACGACGTGGGCGGAACTGCCATTTAAGTTTGAGGCTGGAACCCCGGATTTTGTGGGCATAAGCGCACTCTCGGTAGCTCTCGACTATATTGAGCGCGTGGGTATGGAAGCTATCGCCGCACATGAGCATAAACTTCTGGAAAGGGCGACGAGAGGGATGGAGGGAATAGAGGGAATGAGAATATTCGGAACAGCTCCCGGGAAGGCCGCCGTGGTTTCATTCCTGATCGGTTCAGCCCATCACTATGATACGGGAATGTTGCTGGACAAGCTTGGGGTGGAGGTGCGTACCGGACATCACTGCGCCCAGCCGCTGATGCATGCTTTGGGGATAGAGGGGACTGTCAGGGCATCGTTTGCGCTCTATAATACCGAGGAAGAGGTGGATGCATTTCTGGCTGCACTGCGTAGGATTGCGCCAATGTTGATGTAGGGCGTAGGAGAGCGGTCAGTCACAGATGACGGAGCGAATTTTTGTCAGCACAGAATCGTTCCATGCCTTGTCGCCCGGAAGCTGATAGCAGAAATTGCCATCAGGTGAGGGAGTAAAGAATGTGTGACCTACGGAATCGACCGTCACGAAGCCAGAATCAGACAGCTTGAACCATCTATCTCCCTCCACGGCATGGAGGACGGCAAGGAAATCCCACATTTTCTGGGTTGTATCTGTCATGCTCCGGGCATAAACTTCCTTCAACGGATCCCGTCCCACCGACTGCATGTCGGACAGCAAACGCTCCCTGTTGTAGTAGACTCCGCTTCCGACCTCCGAGGGGGATATGAAAACGGGGGTGGTGGAGGGCCAAAGCGTAAAGAATTTCTCGGCGAACTCGGGACCCTGTGCGAAATTGTAGTCGGGTTTTCCGTCAACAAATTTTCCTCCCATCATGTAGAGAGCCTTGACTTTATCGGTTACCAGCTGTATGCCATCTTCGCTCTCGAGCAGCTGAGCCAGTGCCGTGAGAAATCCGACAGAAACGATCGTTACGGACTTGTCGGGAGCGGAAGATAGGAGTTGACTGTAGAGCAGGAAACCATCGGGAAGAGAGGAATAATCCTCGATAGTGTGACTGAACAATGGATTACCTACGGAGTCAACCCATTCAGCGATTCCGGAATAGTCGTTCCACACCTTTGCCCCCTTTATGCCTTCTCTGACCAATCCGACAGGGATGTCGGCATAACCGTAAAAAGTGTTGAATACGTCGACACATGAGGCGTTGCGCTCGCCCTCACGATCGACAATCACCCCTAAAAGATTACATTTTCCCTCATCAGCATATTTATAAATTGCCCGAAGAGCAACAAGATCATCGGTGCTACCACAAATATCGGTGTCGAAGATGACGGATGGCACTTCATTGTCACAGATGGAATCAGTTTCTCCCCTGCGTGAGCTTGAGCAGGAGATTAGCAGGAAGAGCAAAATGATTGATAATGACAACGAACGGAAAATCATTAATTAGAGGAACCTGATTATTGTACGGGAGGACGATCGAAGAATGGATTTTTGGAAGTGGATGAAAGAGGGATAGCAAAAAGCTGGCGGCATCCGGGAAGCATGTCAAGATGCATGGCTGCCGCTCCTACGGAGTACATCACGCGGGTGTCGACGCGATGATCGGCAGCCGTGGAGCAAGCCGAACCGATTGCAATGCCGACGTCAACGGTGTTGAAGCTACATGGAACTTGTGCCGGCTTTTCACCGCACGAAGTGAAGCCACAGTAACCGCAGTTGAGTCCGATCGGTCCCTGCTTCACTCCAATCAGTACGACGCACTGGGCGTGTTCGCGGAGGTTGGAAGCATCGCGTCGATAGAATGCCTTGCCGGTGGCGTCGCACATGCGTTCAAGTTCGTCGCATAGACTGATAATATCATCGCCGTCAACTACGGCAGCTTCAATTTTGTCAAGTCCACGGCCTTTGGGGGCCGTGCGTATGGCGGTAAGCATCTCTCCGGCAACAGCAAGAAGCCGGGCGTGGCGATTGTCGCGTTCGTTGATAATCATTGACAACAGTTTAAGATATGATGAGCATGGCGTCGCCGTAGGCTCCGAAACGATATTTCTCCTTCACGGCGGTTTCGTAGGCTTTCATGACGAGATCGTAGCCTCCGAATGCCGCCACCATCATGAGCATGGTGGAGAATGGAAGATGGAAGTTGGAAACCATGGCAGTGGTGACGGTGAAGTCGTAGGGGGGGAAGATGAATTTGTTGGTCCAGCCGGAGAACGTCTTCATGTGTCCGTCCATGCTGACTGCGCTTGAGATGGCGCGGAGGACAGATGTACCGACTGCACAAACCTGTTTTTTGTCGTCCTTCGCTTTATTGACCATATCGACAAGTTCAATTCCAACGTTAATTTCCTCAGAGTCCATGCGATGCTTAGTGAGATCCTCGACGTCGATTTCACGGAAGTTGCCAAGTCCGGAATGGAGTGTGAGGAATCCTCGTTCCACACCCTTGATCTCAAGTCGCTTCATGAGTTCGCGGCTGAAATGAAGACCGGCAGCGGGGGCAACGACGGCACCCTCGTTACGAGCGAAAATGGTCTGATAATCCTCTGCATCCTGAGGCTCGGCGTCACGCTTGATATAGTCGGGCAGCGGCGTCTGACCGAGGGCAAACAGAGCTGACTTGAATTCTTCATGGCTACCGTCGTAGAGGAAGCGGAGAGTGCGTCCACGCGAAGTGGTGTTGTCGATGACTTCGGCAACCATTGATTCGTCGTCGCCGAAATAGAGTTTGTTGCCGATTCGGATCTTGCGGGCGGGTTCGACAAGAACATCCCACAGTTTGTGCTCCTCGTTAAGCTCGCGGAGGAGAAATACCTCGATACATGCGCCGGTCTTTTCCTTGTTGCCGTAGAGACGTGCGGGGAAAACCTTGGTGTCGTTGAATACCATCACGTCGCCTTCATCAAAATAGTTGATGATTTCCTTGAACTGGTGGTGGGAGATCTCACCGGTGGTCTTATTTACAACCATCAGCCGACATTCGTCGCGATGCTCGACGGGATGAAGTGCGATGAGATCGGAGGGGAGGCGGAAATTAAATTGTGAGAGTTTCATTTATCGTGCAATGTTATGATAAAACGGTGAAATATGGGTTAATCAGGATTTAGCGGGATCATCTTCGTCATGGGGGACGATGGGAACATCACGGAGAAGCGATGTCATGGCGTCAACTGACAGACAGGAATCAATTGAAACTGAGCCAACGCGGGTGCGCCTAAGAGCCGTCAGATGACCTCCGGAGCCGAGTGCGGCACCAATGTCGCGTGCGAGGGCACGGATGTAGGTGCCTTTTGAACATACTACGCGGATCGTGATAGATTCCGGAGCAAAAGAAAGGAGCTCGATTTCGTCAATGAGGAGTAGTTTCGGTTTCAGTTTGACTTCTTCCCCACGCCTTGCCATCTTGTAGGCACGGTGACCGTCAATCTTACAGGCGGAGAAGGAGGGGGGAATCTGTTCGATGGCACCGACGAAGCGGGAGAGGGTCTGCTCGACAAGCTCTCGGGTGATATGGGCTGTGGGATAAGTAGCATCAATCGGAGTCTCAAGGTCAAATGAGGGGGTGGTGGCACCGAGAGCAATCGTAGCGATATACTCTTTTACCCCCGCCTGCAGTTCGTCAATTCGTTTGGTGGCGCGTCCGGTGCAGATGATCATGACACCGGTGGCAAGAGGATCGAGCGTACCGGCATGTCCGACTTTGAATTTCTTTTTTCCGTAGCGCCGCAACAGAACACCGCGAAGACGCTTTACGGCATCGAAAGATGTCCAGCCGAGTGGCTTATCAATGCACATCACCTCACCGGTAATGAAGTCCATAGGCTTCAGCGATGCGCAGGCAGAAGAAACAGAACTGTCCATGGGGGGAAATTACCAGAGAATACAGGTGATGCCAACTGCAAGGCAGTAGACGGCAAACCATACGAGGCGTCCTTTCTTAACGAGTTCGATCATCCAGCGACAGGCTGCGCAACCGACGATGAAGGAGGCAAGGAAGCCCACAACTGTCGGGATAAGTCCGACAGCTCCCATCACGTCCTCACCCTTGATGATGTCCTTGACGTCAAGCAAAGCCTCGCCAAGAATGGGAATGATGACCATGAAGAATGAGAAGGTGGCAATCTTGTCACGGCGATCGCCGAGCAGGATACCAGTGGCGATGGTGGTGCCTGAACGGGAGAGTCCCGGGAGCACTGCGACAGCCTGGGCAATACCGATAATGAAGGCATCCCACCATGTGATGTCATGGCCTTTCACACGAGGCTCGATGCCACGCTTTTCGGCAAGGAGCTCGGGGCGGGTTGTAGTGAAATAGGCGAACGAAAGCAGAAGCGCGGTCACACACAGGCATATACCCACGACCGTCAGCCCATTGCCAAAGAATGATTCGATGGTGTCCTTGAAAAATACACCTACTATGCCTACGGGAATGCAGGAAAGGAGTAGCTTAAGGACGTAATAGAAATCGCTGTCACGTTTCCATCCGAAAAATGACGTGCAGAGCGGCACGAACTGGCGCCACAGGACCACGATGGTTGACAGAACCGTAGCTACATGGAGAGTAACGTCGAACTGAAGAGAGTCGGCACCGTTCATCTTGAGGCCGAGAATCTCACGGCAGATTTCAAGGTGTCCGCTCGAACTGATAGGTAGGTATTCGGCAAGTCCCTGGACTATACCGAGAATGAGTGCGTCTAACCAATCCATTGGTAGTGATGATAACGTGGGAGATTATTCTGATTTTTTGTTCTTGCGCGGGCGATATATAATGGCAAATCCCATAAAGAGGAAGCCGAGGAATGCGATGGTGGGACCAACAACGATGCGACGAGTGGAAAAAATGTCAGGATTAAATTCCTCAACAGTTGATCCGGAACCAAGCATAAGGAGGAATCCGATGATGATCACAGCTCCCGCTATTGCCATGAGGATGAAGTTGAGGCGGGTGAGGGGGAATGAAATACGCTCTTCTGGGGAAATAAGACGGGAATTTTTGCTGTCGGTACGAGAGTTATTGATGTTTTTTTTCATAATCGTGGAAATGATAGAGATATGTCGGGAAGAGAGTGATATGCTGAAGGATTGGACAAACAGAATCGTTTAGTGAAACAACCGATCGTAGGAGATGCGCAGATAACGGTTGGTGGCGAAAAGCGCCGAAAGAGTGCAGATGAAGACACCTGCAACAATCAGACCTCCGTAGACGAATAGAGAATCATAAAGCGATACAGCTTCGGAGACCGCCGGATCGAGAGAAGAAACGTAGGCTGAGAGAGCGGAAAGGAGGATAATGGCGATTACAGCAGCAAGAATGCCGTGAATGAGATTGGAGACGAGGAACGGGCGACGGATGAATGCACCGGTGGCTCCCACAAGTTTCATGGTGTGGATGGTGAAGCGGCGGGAATAGACGGTAAGACGGACGGTGTTGTTGATCAGGACAAACGAGATGAGGAGGAGAGCCGCGGCAATGATGAGAAGAACGAGCCCAATGGAAGAGATGTTGCGGTTGATGCTGTCGACCATCTCAGCGTGAATTGTCGCGTCGGAAACAATGGGATTGGAACGGAGAGAAGCTACGAATGCGGAGATAGAGTCGGAGGATGCGTACTCGGCACGCATCTTGACCTCAATTTCACCAGTGAACGGGTTGACTCCGAGAAGTTCGACCACATCTTCGCCGGTATCAGCCTTCCACTGCTCCATCGCCTGTGTGGCGGAGAAGAGCGTGGCGGAGGCGACGCGGGGGGAGGAGTTGAGGGATGTGAGAAGCCTATCAACTTCAGCCTGGGGGGCATCCTCGGCGAGAAGAAGATCAAACCCCATGTTTTCCTTGATTTCCGTGGTGATGGAGCGTGCCGCAATACCCATCATGGCGACGAGCCCGAGGATTAACAGAACGAGCGCGACAGAGATGGTTGACGTGATCTGCGCGCTGAAAATTGATCTGGCAAGCGTTTTTTTCTTCTTCATTACCTTGTGGCTTGTAGCATTAGGAGCCTCGTAACCCTAATTTCGTGCAAAAGTAATAAATTATCGTCGGACGTCAAAATGAAACAGGAAAAAACACCCCGCAGATTCGCAAATTGAGCATAGTTTTTTAGGGGGAGATGTCTCCAACAAGAAAATGAGGGAAAATTTACGCGGAGGAGTGTAGAATAATCAGGGCAGCGTTAATATTCCGGACAGTTGTCAGTCGTTTACGGGATCAGAAGGGGTAGCCGACGGAGAAGTGGAAGGCGGCGTCGCGGGAGAAACGGGGGTGGATGATGGGCCATGGACGCTGGTTGACGGCGGGGTTGTGGGCTTTCATGCCGAGGTCGAAGCGGAGGAGGAAGTAGGTGAAGTCCATGCGCAGCCCAATGCCGTAGGCACCGGCAATCTGTTTGTAGAAAGTGTTGAACTTAAAAAGTCCGCCGGGCTGGTTCTCGTAGTTACGAATAGTCCAGATGTTACCGGCATCTACAAAAAGTGCACCTTCGAGGACCCAGAAGAGCTTGGATCGGAACTCGACGGAGGCGTCGAAACGGATGTCGCCACACTGGTTGATGAAATTCATCACGGAATTGCGCGTGGCATAAGATCCAGGACCGAGAGTGCGTACGTTCCATCCTCGGACTCCGTTGGCTCCCCCGGCATAGAAACGTTTCTCAAAAGGAATCATGGAGGAGTTGCCGTAAGGAATTCCGAGACCGGCACCGACGTGCCAGGCGAGGGAGGTGCGGGAGGAGAGCGTGTAGGTGCGGGAGTAGTCGACTTCGCCCTTGACATATTGAGCGAACTGGATGCCGAACGTCTTGAATGCTCCTTCATGTCGCTTCATCCCTGATGCCTCGGCAATCAGATAAAGGAGGTTACCGGCAGTCTCCACAGAGGTGCGGAGTGTGTATATGTCAGTCTGGCGTGACTTGACGGCGAGGGGGGATGAAGTAGCCGCAGGGAGACGGCGGTTGGTGCGATAATAGGTGTATGCCATCCGCATGATGAGGTGATCCTCGTAGCTGTAGCGGAGAAGGGGGTTCTGGGGGGCGACGGTGTTGAGGAAGTCGATGGTGGAGCGGGGAAGGGAGACGAGAGAGAGATCGATGAGATCAAATTCGCGCCTGATGGTGTTCTGCCGCTGCTGCCATTTGTATTTCCATGCTGCTCCCGCGATGATGCGAGTGTACTCGGGTCGTTCCTGATAGTTGAACGACACGGCAAATTCCGTGGCTGCTTTCATGCGCTGCTTGAAACGGCGGGATAGGAACGGACTCATAAACTTCGGGAATGTGATACCAACCTCGGTCGCCATCTCGGTGTAGGAATTATTGATGAGTCCTTCAAAGTTGCCTGAGAGGGATTCGTAGCTCGCGCGCAGTTTGGCAGTGAGGAGTTCGGAGCGATGCGCGAGGTTGCGGTGCTGGTAAGTCAATCCGACACCGAAACCGAGATCACCTTCGGAGTTGGTGCCTTCGAGTTCGACGGTGATACCTTGCTTGCGTGTGCGTGATAGGATGATATAGGCATCGAGGCGAGCTTTGCCATCGGAGGTTAGTCCCGGAATCTCGCGCATGGCGACGTTGACGTAACGGATTATCCCGAGCTGAGCCATCGCTTCGTAGGTGCGTTCGACCTCAGAGACGGAGAATAGGGATCCCGGCGTGAGGTAACACTTATCGTAGAGAATGTCGGGGGCAAGGTACCGGTCAGGACCGTAAAGAATGTCAATGCCGTGGTAGGAGAGAGTGTCCTGCGGGGCGGTAGCGGAGAAAGAAGTAACATCAAAGGCGTCAGCATCGGTGACAATGAAGACGGACCGAAGCTTATAGAGGAGGTGGAGCGGAGCGGAAGAGGAGAGGGGGACACCGTGGGGATTGAGGATGGTGAGGTCGGGGGTGTTGCCGGCTCCCGATGATTTCTCTGATCCCGATGCTGCGGACTGGCGGGTGCGGGGGGGATGAATTACGAGGGTAAGATCGAGGGCTCGGGATCCGGCAGTTGTGTCGGCTATATAGGTGATGTAATCCTTTACGAATCCGTAGTAGCCGCGGTCGCGGAGGCGGGAAGTGATGGCAACACGTTCGGCTTCGAGAGCGTTGCGGTCAAAAATGGAACCGGGATGGAGGGTGAGGAGGGAACGATCGGCAAGAATAGCCTCGCGGATAGCGGGGTCGGGGATGTCGAGTTTCAGAGAGGAGATGACGTGAGGCTGACCGGGATGGACGCGATAGATGACCTCCATTTTCTTGCGTTCGGGGCGTGCGAGAGTGTCGACGGTGACGGTAGCGTCGGTGAATCCACGATTGATAAGTGCCTGCCGGAGCTGACGGGAGCTGAGGTCGGTGAGTGTGGAATCATAGAGCACGGGAGCCTGTCCGAGCCGTCGGAGCCAACGGTTGACGGAGCGGGTGGAGTCGCGTCCTGACATGTTGTAAGTGGCAAGCTGGAGTTTCATGAACCCGAGAACCTTGTGATTGGGGAGCTGGGGGAGGTAGGGCAAGAGGGAGGCGGGGGAGACGTCGCCGTCGACGGCGTGGAGAGAATCGGGGGGGGCGGCGGGGCGGTCAACCTTAATGGAAACCTTATCGAGGAGTAGAGATCCGTCGGGGACATGGCGCGTGGAGCTACATCCCGCCATGATAAACAACGAGATAAAGAGCACGAGCCAACGGGTCGCCCGAGAAACTGCACGTAGTGAAACAAAATTAGCTGTCACGGGGTGCAAAGGTAAGAATAATTAATGAAATTACCGAAGATAAAAGCGGGGGATGAGAGTGAGATCGGGCGAAAAATGAGAGACCTGATTTTTCGAAGAAATAAACGGGGGGAAAGCGGGATAATGGCGGCGGGCTGACAAATATTTGTGAAAAGTTTTGATTTAGTAGAAAAATGCTTATCTTTGTGGATAATTATTGGCAATATTCAATTAAACGGATAATCTGAATGGCACTAATCATACCGCGACATTATAAGCAAAAGTTGCTTCCTGAGACTACCGAGGTGGCAATCAAGGAAATAAAGCATGCATTTCAGTCACGACTTTCGGAAACACTGAACCTGAGGAGAGTCACCGCGCCGCTGTTTGTTCTTTCGGGCACGGGAATCAATGATGACCTGAACGGAGTGGAGAAAGCCGTGGGGTTTGACATTCCGGCGATGGGCGGGGCGCATGCCGAGGTGGTGCACTCGCTTGCCAAATGGAAGAGGATGAAGCTCGCGGCTTACGACATTGCTCCCGGATACGGTCTTTACACGGACATGAACGCCATCAGGACCGGCGAGGATCTGGATAACATTCACTCCCTTTACGTGGACCAGTGGGACTGGGAAATGACGATAAAAGAGAGCGACCGGACGCTGAGAAAACTGAAGGACGTGGTGACAAAGATCTACAAAGTGCTGAAAGATACGGAACAAGACGTGTACAAACGGTTCCCGCACATCACGCCCACTCTGCCCGACAGCATCACGTTCATTCACTCGGAAGATCTGCGCCGACGCTATCCCGACCTGACACCGAAGGAGAGGGAGACGGAGGCTGCAAAGGAATACGGTGCGGTGTTCATCATCGGTATCGGCGGACCGCTCGGCGACGGAAAACCGCATGACGGACGTGCGCCGGACTATGATGACTGGAGCACGCCGGACGGTGAGGGCTATCAGGGACTGAACGGCGACATAATCGTGTGGGACACGGTGCTTGGAATCGCTCTTGAACTGTCGTCGATGGGAATAAGAGTGGATCATGCGGCGCTTGAGCGTCAGCTTGAGGCGGCGGGCTGCCAGGAACGTGCTTCGCTGCCATTCCACAAAGCTCTTCTTGACGGAGAACTGCCGGCTTCGATAGGTGGCGGAATAGGACAGTCGCGACTGTGTATGTTTCTGCTGCAGAAGGCTCATATCGGTGAGGTGCAGGCGAGTCTGTGGCCTGAAGATCAGGTGAAGGCGCTCGCAGAGGCTGGAGTAAGGCTTATGTGATGATTTATAGAATACAAGAATTGTCGAAACCATATCCTATGAGAATGAAAGCAGGGATGATCGCAGCCGGAGCAGCCGCAGTACTGATGCTGACGGCTTCCGGAATTATGGATGCCGGGGGAAGGACAATAGTGTTTGCCGGGGATTCGATAACTGACGGCAACTGGGGTCAGCCGGAAGGTTGGCCATGCCCGACGGAGAAAAGGAACGAGTGGGACAAGAACCATGTGTACGGGCACGGGTTTGCGGAGATGGTGATCGGTGAACTTTCGGCTACGGAGCCGGATGCTTCAAATCGCTACTATAACCGTGGAATCAGCGGCAACACGTTGGCTCAGCTCGCTGAACGATGGGACAGGGACGTATTGGCAAAGGATCCGACGGTGGTGTCGGTGCTGATCGGCACGAATGACGTGCATTATGCTCTTGAGCGTGGAGAAACTTCTCTTGATTATGCCGGATGGGGGGCGATGCTCGACTCACTTGTGTCGCTCACGCAGGAACGTCTGCCGGGTGTGCGTGTGATTCTATGCACTCCGTTCACTGTCAAAAGCGGAAATCCCGGACAGGCGGCGGACTATGGCACAAGAGCAGAAATGACGCTCAAGCTTGATTCGATCGTGGAGTCCGTCGGGGTGCGTCGGGGCGCGACGGTGGTGGATTTCGGCGGTATGGTGAGGAAGCTGACGGCTGACACAACGGCTGTCGAGGCGGATTACTGGATATGGGACGGTGTGCATCCGACGACGGCGCTCCACAATCTGATGGCGAAGGAGTGGCT
Source organism: uncultured Bacteroidales bacterium (assembly GCA_947176235.1). GTDB lineage: Bacteria > Bacteroidota > Bacteroidia > Bacteroidales > Muribaculaceae > CAMWPM01. The sequence continues at coordinate 74,351 of CAMWPM010000007.1, forward strand.
GAAAAAATTCAGAGGTTGCACTGAAAAATGAGACGGGAAGGTGCTATCTTTGCCGGGAATTGATCGGGAAGATATGAGTACGGAATTTATAGCAGACAAGGATCATTACGAAAGGGTGATAGCGCGGGTGGCTTCGGTGAAGCGTTCGCTCTGGGTCGGTACGGCTGACATTAAGGATCTGCATGTCAAGACGGGTGGATGTACGATGCCTTTTTTGGGTGTACTTGCGAAATTACTTGAACGCGGGGTGGAAATCAGATTGATTCATGCGAAGGAGCCCGGTCCGGCTTTCAGGGCTGACTTTGACCGCTATCCGATACTGAGCAACGGACTGGAGAGGATGCTGTGTCCGCGGGTGCATTTCAAGATGCTTATTTTTGATTTCGAGTGTGTCTATATCGGGTCGGCGAATCTGACGGGTGCGGGAATCGGAATGAAAAGTGAGAACCGCAGGAATTTTGAATCGGGGATTCTGACGGATGATTCAGTGATGGTTGACTCGGCGATTGAGCAGTTTGACAGCGTATGGCGTGGGGCGCATTGCCGTGCCTGCGGAAGGAAAGATTTCTGTACGGATCCGATAGTTGGGAGTTAGGAGTTAGGAGTTGGGAGTTGGGAGTTGGGAGTTAGGAGTTAGGAGTTAGGAGTTGTAGGATAATCTCACGCAAAGGCGCAGAGGGCGCAGAGAGATTTTTGAGTTAAGAGCGGAGAGTGGAGAACGCATTGAAGAGTTAATATTATAGCTTTAAGGATATTAAGAAAAGACAGGGGCAAAGGAGAAACAGGAGAATGTGGAGTGCACGATGCAAAATTCATATTGGGGAGTGATTGTCTCACGCAAAGGCGCAAAGGGCACAGAGAGATATAATTCGTATGAGATTATAAGGTTTGTAATGAGATATAAAAAGGCATCCCGGGCGGTTAGGCTCGGGATGCCTTTTCTGTTTGATTTGTGTGTTATGTATTATTTGAGTAGAAGTTTATGTGATCGGGAGCCTTGACGGAGGATGTAGATGCCGGGGGAGAGTTGACGAAGTTGTTCATAATTACCGTCCTTTAGAATGAGAGAACCTGAGACTTTGTAGACGTCCCAGAGTCCGCTATCATCGTTGAAGATGGCATTAATACCCGAAGAACTTGTGATGATACAGTCGGCAGAGAGGCTGGATCCGTCAACAGTGGAGGCAGTGATGATGCAGTTGCCGGGTTTCAGTACGGAAACAACACCTTCATTGTCGACTGTAGCAATGGTTTGATCACTGGAGGTCCATGATAGTGTTGGATCTGTGGTGCTTTCGGGAAGGACTGTGGCTGAGATGGTGAATGATTCGCCCTCGTAGCCGCTCCACTGGGTGGGCTCAATAGTGATGGATTCTGCCAGAACTGGGAGGACAGTGATGTGGCAGACAGCGCTTACGCCTGAATCGTCAGTTGCCGTAACTGTAATGTCGGCTTCTCCAACTGAAATAGCGGTGACTTTACCATTCTGATCTACAGTCACAATTTTTTCGTCGGATGAAGCCCAGATCAAAGGTTTTTCCGACGCATCTTCCGGATGGATAGTAACGGTCAGAGTGGTTGATCCATTGACCTCAAGAGTTAATTCAGTTTCGTTAAGACTTATTTCAGAAACTGGCGCTGAAATTGTAGTAATATTTTTGAATCGGCGCCAACCGTCATGCTGTTTGTAAGCATTGAGGGCTTCGGGTAAAACCTCAAGAGTCGCGGCATAGTCACTAAATGTATTTTTATAAGAAAAATAATCATATTTATTGGTGAATGATGGAGGGATGAGAGCTAAAGACTTGACAAGTTCGAGATTTGAGCAATCCATAAATGCACAGTTGCCGATAGTCTCAACTGATTCGCCGATGGTGACGGAGGTGAGTGCGGAGCATCCAGAGAACGCAGAGCCGCCGATGGTCTTAACAGATTCGCCGATGGTGATGGAGGTGAGCCCGGTGCAACCATAGAACGCTGAACCTCCGATGGAGGTTACGGAATTTCCGATTGTCAAAGAAGAGAGATTCTTCTGATCACTAAACGGAGAGACATTATATTCAAGATTTCTGCCAAGATATACTTCTTCAAGGTGACAGTCGTAGAATTGGCCAACCGTATAATTTTTATCTACAAGTGAATACCCAACCTTTAAAGCACTAATTCCATCCTCAAAAGTAACCTTTTTTAAACCAGAGCAACCGGAGAACGCTTCGTCGCCGATTTTGGTAACGGAATTGGGGATGGTGACGGAGGTGAGACCTCTGCAGCTTTCGAACGCAGAGTTGCCGATGGAGGTGACGGAATTGGGAATGGTGACGGAGGTGAG